>JACQUW010000346.1 GCA_016210115.1 Deltaproteobacteria bacterium
CGTCAATCAAATCCTTGAGCTCGATAAGGCGCTGGATATTCGAGGGAAGATCGACAATGATGAGAAAATTTCCCCTTGGGTACTCGATGATCTCGCCTCCCGGCGTCACGAAAGGCGTGAGGAGTTTCTTCATCTCCGCGACGGAAAAAAACCGCACCGGCACGACTTGAAGGGCGAAACTGTCCTCATTCCCGGGGCCCACCGGACGGGCGAGTCCCTTGGCGTCTTTAATGGGCGTGATCCTGTATAGATTACCCGTCTTAATGGCGACCGCGTTGTTCATCCGCAGCACCTGATGAAAGATCGGCAGAAGGTCCTCTTTGCGCAGCGGTTCGGCGCTGTAAATGGTCACCGAACCTTTGACCTCAGGATCGATCGTGTAGTTCAACTTCAGGTGTTGAGCGAGAACGTGGATAACCTCTACGAGATCTGCTCGATTGAAATTGAGCGATACCATCTCCCCGGAACGAGGAGCTCTCGGAGTTGGGAGTAGCCGGCGTTCCGGAGGCCGCACAGGCGGTTTTTCGCCGATGACAGGAGGAGCCGAGGGGGTCTCAGGGGAAACTTCGGGTTTTTCTTCCTGCGCCAGTAGTGCGCCTCCATACATCCTGAAGGCAATACACAAAGCCAGCAAAAGGAAAAGTCTCGCCGGTAAAGATAGGAGACAGTTCCGCGGAAACCTCCTTGCCATGGCATTCTCTCCCTCAGTTAACGATCGTCGCCCGGTGTAGCTTCACGCCGAGGTATTCTGGGTATCACCGGCATTCTGGCAGGCTGCTTGGCAGGCGCCCTGGAAGGCGCCGCTACCGGTACTTTCTGCTGTCCGGTTTCCACTTTTCGAAAATAGTCGAGGGCGATTTCGACTCTCGAAGTCCCTCTGGAAAAAACTATTTTCCTATCGTGGATCTCGGATAGCCGGAACCCTTCCATGACATCTCCCAGCTTGAGACGGATCTGGGCCTGTTGTCCGGGCTGCGGTCTCGGTCCCCCCGATACGCGCGCATCGGGGGGCTCCTGAACAATGGCATGGGTGTTGTTGCCCAGAACCGCTGTTCCCAATAGCACTATGTTCCGCAGCCTCTGCATGGCGAGGGAAGAGGCGTCGGTTTCTTTGGTTTTGCTGGTCCCTCTGTCCGGATCAAAAAGGTTTTTCTCGATAATGCTTTTTGTGCTCACCAACTGCGCCGGCGGAGTGTCCGGTTCTTCTTTGGCCTCCGCCACTGCCGGCGGCTTGACTCCTCGACCGGGGTTCGGTAGCTCCCAAGGCCCGTCTTGCCATAGGTGATAGATCCTTGAACCGACAAATGCGATCGCGGCCAACAGTAACAGGCTGAGGAGCGATGAGCGCTTGAGCATGTGGTTTCCTTAATCCAGGGTAAGCACGCGATCAGATGTTATCGCTTATTAGGCACCCAGGTCAAACCGGTTGCCTGGACTTATGTTCCACTTTTTTGTCCCGGCGGGTTCTTGCCGGGAGTTAGTTTCTCGTCCGCTCTGGCCTTCGTCGCCGGAGCTTCGCTCCGAGCCGGCGCCAGTGGTTGGCTTCGGGAAAAACCGGAAACTGTCAGGCTCGTGCGCAGGTTCTGAGCGGGAACCGAACCGGCGCCGGGCTGCCTCGCCATAGCGGCGGGATTGAAAAGAGAACGGATGTTGAGCTCGTTGACGACCAGGAGCTTTGGTGCTGATTCGATCCCCTTGACGAGGTTCACCACCTGATCTATCTGCCCGCTCACCTCGACCTGGATGGGAATTCTCGTGAACGAGCCCATGGGCTCCGGATTCAAGACTCTTGTCGTGATGACTTGGGTCCCCTCCTTCGCCGCCAGATCCTGCACGGTCTGCTGCAGATCTGAGGCGCTCACGGAAGCGGTATCGCCGGATAGCAAAGAGGGCTCGAATGCCTTGAGCTCCTCGCGAACTTTCTCCAGATTTGCCGCGATCTCCCCCTTCCGAGCGCTATACCGGAGGTTTTTCTCCAGGAGCTGGGGTTGAATCTCTAGTTGGCTCTCAAGCCATTCCTGCCGTTCCAAAAACGGTGACACGACAAAGTAGCGGCCCAACACGAGTAGGACAAACAAAAAGCTCGCGGTCACGAGGCGCCGTTCTCTTTTCGAGAGCCGCTGCCAGATTCGTTTCATGGCCGGGCCTCCTGTTTCCTGGGCTTCTCGACCTCAGCCTTGAGCGAAAAGGTTTCCCGATTATCGCGGCCCCGGTTAGAGGGCGCGTTGAAGCCAACGTTTTCAAAGAGCGGCGAGCGCTCCAGCAAAGGCACCAGATTGGAAGCATTTTCGGCGCTGCCCTGAAGCTCTAAGACTTTGTCCCGATAGCGCAGGTTGGAGAGAAAAGCGGCGCTCGGGGTAATTCTCGAAAGCTCGTCCAAAATCCGTAGGATCTCTCCTTTGCGCTGCCTGAGGTCGTTGAGGAAAATAACCTCTTTGCGCAAACGCGTAAGTTCCTCCTCCTCGCGCTGCAGCGCCTGCACGGCCGGAGCAAGCTTTTCATTCTCTTTTTGGAACTGGCGCAAGCGCGCCTCGTCTTTTAAAGGGTAACTTCCTCCCCAACCCATGAGCCCAACCAGAAGCAATCCAAAAAGGAATCCGTTCAGTCGGGAAAGCGCTTTCCCTGCTCGCCGCTCCCTGGAACCGGGAAGAAGATTGACTGGGAACGCCGTCTCTCTAAGACCGCGCAGCGCGGCTCCAATAGCCGGGATGAATGAGGGATGCTCGACTTTGCGTTCCCCGAATCTTCTCCGCCCCAGAGCGAGGAGATCCTCCACCGGCTCCGCTTCCCGTTGCAACGGGAGAAAAAAATCGTCCGTGCTACCCCAGCCGAACAATCTCGGAGAATGATGAACAAAGTCATGAAAAATTTCCCGCCCCGGACCCTGAATCCATCCGGTTTTGGGGAGCGAGTGCGCGAAGATGAGCTCCGGCTCCCGCTGCTTCCAGCCGTCCATCCGGGGGTTCAGCCCGATCATCTCCCAGGCTCCGTTTTCTCCTCCTAAAACCAGCGCTGGATTCTCGATGGCGCCCGTGCAGAAGAGAACGTAGTTCGAAAGGGCGGTGGCGGTGATCTCAACCCCTCTCGGCTTTATGCCGAATGAAGCCAGAGGATTGAGGATTTCATCCAGGCTCCTTTTCGGCACAGCGAAGAGAAAAACCGATACTTTATCGCGCTGCCTCCCCGTCAACAGAAAATCATAGTAAACCTCTTCCCGCCGGAAGGGGATTTGTCGCCCTATTTCATACTCCAAAACTTTGGTCAGATTCTCTTCGGCAATCTGCGGCAAAAAAAGCTGCGCCCCGATTGCCTGATCGAAAGAGATGCAGAGATGCAGAGCATCCCTAACGGCATCCAGGTGAGGCAAGAGAGAACGAATCGCCTCGCTCAAGGCTTCTTTACGCGTATTTTCTTTTGCGAGCGGCACCTCCCGTGTTTCCACCTGCGCGATAGAGAAGCGCAAGAGATTCTTGCGCATGCGCACCAGAAACAAACGATCGGAGGTGACATAGAGTCCGCCGCTTCTAAGAAAATCCGCCTTGGAAACGTCCTGCAACCAACGAATGTACTTCATTTCGGATCCAATGCTGAGCCGAATTCAGCCGGCATCCCGATCTACCCACCGCATAACATTATATCCGCGACTGCCTCCGATCAACCGCACCACACCCTTCACCCGGCGCTCGACGGCAGAATTCCCGCGCCGGCCTGCAGCCTCGATGGCAACGATAGAGGGGTTGCTGAAGACGAAAAGACGCATGGCCGAATCCGCCTGAGATATACCCAAGAGCCTCAGCAGATCCGCCAGAGTCTTCTCCGATAACTTCCTTCTTTCTTCTACGAAACTCCGGGCCTTTTCAATAGGAATGCCTAGAACAGCGTGAATCACCTCCGCCGAACTGGTTCGCAAGTTCACTCGGTCGGTGGCGCTATCGACAGTGAAAATCTCTTTGAGGCCCACCTGCGAAGAAGCGCCTTCCTGTGGATGATTTACGCCGCCGTGGTACAGTTCAGGGGTGACTCCTCTTATCCAGAGAAGCTCTTCTATGGTATCGAAAGGGCCGTTCCTCGCGGTGTAGGGCAGTACGAGAGAAAGATAGTAGTCGTTTTCCGCCCCGCTTGCGCGATGGAGGTTATCGTCATCGCGCCAATCCAATATAGAATCCACGAGAATGTCCCTGAGCGGCTGCTCAATGCCGAGATTCGACAATACGCGGCGCAGAACCTCCTCCGAGGCTCGATTGAGGTTAACTTTACCCCCCTCGTCGACCAGGCGCACGCGGTAAACGCCCTCGCCAAGGTTCGCCTCGCGCCAGGTTCCATCAAAGACCTCCTGGTCCTGCGTCGAGGGGCCAGCCGGGCGGACCCGCTGGGCTCCTGGAGGATTTGAAAGAAGGCGATAAAGCCCGTCCTCAAACCCGGCGAGCGCGAGGTAATACGCTTCGCTTTCCTCCACATAGCGATGGGCCGTCAGACCCTCCTCCCGGACCGCGAAACTGAAGCTAAACGCCATCACAAAAAGAAACATGAAGATCCATAAGACCATCACCAGCGCGACCCCACGCTCATTACAAAATTTCGGATTTCGGATTTCGGATTTCGGAATTTTTTTCATGGGGCAAGAACGGTCATCATGAGAGGGAAAACCCATTCAACCTTCTCTCCTCGCTCGCCGCGATAGCTCAGCCTGACCGCGCGCGGCAGCGCCTGGCGTTCTTTGCCCTCCCATCGTTCAACCCAGTCTTCTCCCTCGCCGCGCGAATCCTGATACTCGATCCGGAAGTCCCTGATGCCCTGGCGCAGGACGATATGACTACGGTAGCCTCCTCCGTCGGCCTGGCTCTCTAAACGTACCGGCATTTTCTCCTCTAAAGCCAAGGTTCCCGTCCGTCCTCCGTCATCGCTCCAGTAAATCCTGATCTCGGACATTCCTCTACCGCCCAGGCTGCGGGACAGCGCAGAAATAAAGGACAGCTCATGCTCATTGCCCGCAAAGAAAATGGCCGGGTCTCTAGGAGAAGAGCGATAAGGAAAAGCTGATCTTAAATAACCCGCCAGGAGCTCTCCGGATGCGCGCAACGTCTGGCTTTCCTCAGAGCGGGACTGGAACTTCTCCACCGCTCTGTTCCCTAAATGGAAGGCGCCATAAAGGATCACCGCCATCAGAGCCACTAGAGTGATGGCGATGGTGAGCTCGATGAGTGTAAAGCCGCTCTGAAATTTGAAATTCAACATGGCAACTCGGCCTTTGGTCATTCCCCCAAAAGCACCTCGCGAGCTTGGTCCACAGGCCTCGCAGCGCAAGGTTTCGGGCCGCGGCCGACCTGCCTGTGCGCCCGCCTGCCAGGGCGCGGGCAGGTGTCCGCACGCAGAC
>JACQUW010000347.1 GCA_016210115.1 Deltaproteobacteria bacterium
GCTGCAGGAGCTGCCTAAACCTCTAACCAAGATCACCTGGGACAACGCGGCCCTGATCGGCCCGAAAACGGCTGCGCGACTCGGGCTGTCCCATCGCGTCGGCACGAGCGGCGGTGAGCATGGACGCGTATTTACGGAAATCATTGAGCTTAATTACAAGGGCCGATCCGTGCGAGCTCCGGCCTGGATAGTCCCCGGCCACGCGGAAGACTGCGTCACGGTCCATTTCGGTTATGGCCGGACGCGCGCCGGCACTGTCGGGGACGGCGCGGGCTTCAATGCGTACGCGATTCGAACCGCGGATACTCCGTGGTCCGAAAGCGGATTGGAAATCCGCAAAACGGGCGCGCAATACACGGTTGCCTGCACGCAATTCCATCACGCCATGGAAGGGCGGGATCTGGTTCGCGCCGCAAGCATCGCAGAGTACCGCAAGAACCCGAATTTTGCCCGGAAGGAAATCCATGAAAACGCCGAGCCCTCGCTTTATCCCGGTTACCGATACACGGGCTACGCATGGGGGATGGCGATCGATACGAGCGTTTGCACCGGCTGCAGTGCCTGTGTGGTCGCGTGCCAGGCGGAAAACAATATCCCCGTGGTCGGCAAAATTGAAGTGACCCGCGGACGGGAGATGCACTGGCTGCGCATAGATCGATATTACAAGGGCAGTCCGGAAAATCCCGAGACGTATCACCAGCCGGTCCCATGCATGCACTGTGAAAACGCGCCCTGCGAGTTGGTTTGCCCGGTGGCGGCGACGAGCCATAGCCACGAAGGGTTAAACGACATGGTTTACAACCGCTGCGTCGGCACGCGCTACTGCTCGAATAACTGCCCTTACAAAGTGCGGAGGTTTAATTTTCTCCAGTACGCCGATTTTGAAACGCCGAGCTTAAAGCCGTTGAGAAATCCGGACGTCACGGTGCGGAGCCGCGGCGTCATGGAAAAGTGCACGTATTGCGTCCAGCGCATCAATGCCGCGAAAATCGAGGCGGCGAAGGAGAACCGGCCGGTCCGGGATGGCGAGATCATGACGGCCTGCCAGGCGGCGTGTCCGACCCAGGCCATCGTTTTCGGCGATATTAACAACCGCGAGAGTGTCGTCGCCGCAATGAAAGCCGAGTCGTTGAACTATGAACTTCTGGCGGAACTAAACACGAAGCCGAGAACGACTTATCTTGCGACCGTAAAGAACCCAAACCCTGAGCTCAAGGCGGGCTAAACGCGATCAGAAAAGAGCCACAGCGACAAAGCATGCGTTTTCTCTCGAATTTGCAGGAACGCAAAAAGTTAAACGCGAGAAGTGAATCGGAGCCCTCCTGTTCACGTTTCACCTTTTACGTTTCAAGATTTTCATTTGCCGGCAAGGTCTCGGCTTCGAATGAATTTTGATCGGGCTTAATTAGCGCATGGAACCGGAGCAGTTAATTCGCAGCCCAGAGACCGGAGCGACGGCTCCCGTTATTGAGCCGGGGCACACCTTTGCTTCGGTGACGGACAAGATCAGCGCGATCGTGCTCACGCAGGGCACGCCGCGGTTCTGGCAGGTCGGTTTTGCAGTTTCTTTCATCCTGGTTTTGGTCTTACTTTTCGCGATCGCGTACTTGTTGACGGTAGGCGTCGGCGTTTGGGGCATCAATGTGCCGGTCGCCTGGGGGTTCGCTATCGTCAATTTCGTCTGGTGGATCGGAATCGGCCACGCGGGGACACTGATCTCCGCGATTCTATTGCTGCTCCGGCAGAAATGGCGCCAGTCGATCAATCGTTTCGCAGAGGCGATGACTCTATTCGCCGTCGCTTGCGCCGGCTTATTTCCGCTGCTCCACCTGGGCCGTCCATGGTATTTTTACTGGCTTTTTCCTTACCCGAGCACCATGGGAATACAGCCGCAATTCCGCAGCCCGCTCGTCTGGGATGTGTTTGCCGTTGCGACCTACTTCACCGTTTCTTTGCTGTTTTGGTACATGGGACTTATCCCTGATCTCGCGACGCTGCGCGACCAGGCGCGAAGGCGGTTTGGCCGCTTTGCCTACGGCATTCTGGCGATGGGTTGGCGCGGCTCTGCGATCCACTGGCATCGGTATGAAATGGCTTATCTCTTGATGGCCGGGCTTGCCACTCCGCTTGTCGTTTCGGTTCATACGGTCGTCAGCTTCGACTTTGCCGTCGCGCTCGTGCCGGGCTGGCACTCGACGATTTTTCCACCCTACTTCGTCGCGGGAGCCATTTATTCCGGTTTTGCCATGGTTCTCACACTCGCCATCCCGCTGCGCAAAATGTACGGCCTGGAAGACTTCATCACGCTGCGCCATCTCAAGAATATGGGAGAGGTCATGCTCGCTACCGGGTTGATCGTCGCTTACGGGTATCTGATGGAAACCTTCGCGGCCTGGTACAGCGGCAACATTTACGAGCAATTCATGATGTGGAACCGGGTGTTCGGGCCGTATTGGTACATGTACTGGGCTTTGATTCTGTTCAACATCCTGGTGCCGCAAGCGCTGTGGCTCCGGGGCGTCCGGACGAACGTTGCGGCCCTGTTCACCATCGCGATCTGCGTCAACGTCGGTATGTGGCTGGAGCGTTACGTCATAGTTGTAGTGAGCCTCTCGCGTGACTTTTTGCCGTCCTCCTGGGGCATGTATTCCGCGACCGTGTGGGACTATGCGATCTTTGCGGGGAGCATCGGCCTGTTTATCTGGTTAGTGTTTCTGTTCATCCGGTTCCTGCCGATGATTTCGATTTTTGAAATGCGGGAACTCGTGCACGATACGGAAGAATCACCATGATTTGCTCAGGATTACCCGTGACGCTGAAGACCTGCCCCGTCAGGAAACCACTTTCCGAAGAATCGCGATGAGTGTCTCCGAAACTGAAAAAATGGTTACCATCTACGGTCTCATGGCCGAGTTCGACGCCCCTGAAGCTTTGCTCGAAGCGGCCCGCCGCTCCTTTGCGGAAGGATACCGTCGGATGGACGCGTACAGCCCTTTTCCGGTGGATGGTTTGGCTGAAGCCTTAGGCTTTCGCAAGACGGGGCTTCCCCTCATCGTTCTGGCCGGCGGGATTCTCGGTTGCATCGGGGGCTTCTATTTGCAGTATTGGGTCTCCGTCGTTGATTACCCCCTGAACATCGGGGGGCGTCCGCTAAACAGTTGGCCGGCTTTCATTCCGGTTACATTTGAGCTGACGATTCTGGCGGCCGCTCTTTCAGCCGTGCTCGGACTTCTCGCGCTGAATGGCTTACCGATGCCGTATCATCCGGTCTTCAACGTCGAGCGCTTTCACTTCGCGACGAGAAACCGGTTTTTTCTCTGCATCGAAGCGGCCGATCCGAAGTTCGATCGCCAGGCGACCGGCAGATTTCTTGAAAGCGCCGGGTCTCAAGGAGTCTATGAAGTTGAATACTGAAGACGTCGCCCGCGCCGCCCGGTATTACGTCGAAGCGTTTGAACGACTCAAGGTATTTGAACTGCTTAAACCACTAAACAGCGCGCGACGGTTCAAATCGTTCAAGTGGATCAAATCGTTCAAACCGCTCGACAGTTGGTTCGGGCGCAGTATTGCAGGTTTTGAACGACTTGAACGCGTTGAACTGCTTGAACGAAAAAGAGTCGAGCAAACGTCCAAAACCATCAACGTCTTTAAGGCGCCGGCCATGATGATCCTACTGATCGCGTCAACCATCGCAGCCTGCCAACAAAAGATGGCCGATCAGCCCAGATACGAGCCCCTCAGCCGCAGCACGTTCTTCGGTGACCGGCGGGCCGCGCGCCCGCTGGTCGAAGGCACAGTGGCAAGGGGCCAGCTCCGAACCGACGAACATCTGTACCGCGGTAGAGAAGGCGGGCTACTGGCGGACCGATTTCCTTTTCCAGTGGATCGCGCGGTGCTTTTGCGCGGCCAGGAACGCTACGACATATTCTGCTCGCCCTGCCATGACCGCGTGGGCAACGGGCAAGGAATGGTCGTGCGGCGCGGTTTTCCCGCTCCTCCTTCCTACCATACGGATCGTCTGCGCCGGTCGCCGGTGGGCCATTTTTTCAACGTGATGACGAACGGTTTTGGCTTCATGCCGGACTACGCCCAGCAAATCCCGGTTGAGGATCGCTGGGCGATTGTGGCGTATATCCGCGCGCTGCAGTTGAGCCAGCATGCCACGGTCGCTGAGATTCCGGAAGAGAAGCGTCAAGAACTCGGGATAAACCGATGAGTGGCGAAATCGCGCGCTGGCGGCGGGAAGCTTCAAGAAAGCGATTGCTTTGGCTCGGTCTCGCTACTCTGGCATTGTGTGGGATCGGATCTCTTATCAATCCTCAACAGTTCTTTCACTCTTATCTGGCGGCGTACGTGTTCTGGCTCGGCATTCCGCTGGGTTCTTTGGCGCTCCTCATGCTGCATCATCTGGTCGGCGGGCGCTGGGGATTTGTCATTCAGCGCCTGTTGGAGGCGGCGATACAAACCTTTCCGGTGATGGCTCTGCTCTTCCTGCCCGTCCTTTTCGGTATGAGCGATCTGTACCCGTGGGCGCGTCCCGAAGTCGTCGCGAGCCAGCCGGCTCTGCAATCGAAGACGCCATACCTGAATCTTCCGTTTTTTCTCGCCCGGGCGGCGCTTTATTTTGCCGTTTGGATCAGCCTCGGGCGCTTTCTCAGGAAATGGTCTGTTCAACAGGACCGCACAGCCGACGGAAGACTCACGCTGCGCCTTCAGAGGCTCAGCGGGCCCGGTCTTATGCTTTACGCCTTGACCGTCACGTTCTCCACAATCGATTGGATCATGTCACTGGAGCCGCTTTGGACATCGACGATTTTCGGCATGATTTTCATGGTCAGCTATGGGCTTTCCGCGCTTGCGTTCGTGATCATCGTGTCGGGCCTGCTTGCGGATGAAGGACCGCTTGGCCGGGTAATGTCGCCCGGCCGTTTTCACGATCTCGGCAATCTTCTGCTCGCCCTCGTCATGTTCTGGGCATATCTGAACTTTTCACAGTTCCTGCTGATTTGGGCTGAAAACCTGCCCGAAGAGATCCCCTGGTATTTGCACCGCCTGCGCGGTGGCTGGGAGTGGATTGCGCTCTCTTTGATCGTGTTTCTATTTGCGCTGCCGTTCGTTCTCCTTCTCTCCCGGGCCACCAAGCGTCGGGCGTGGGCATTGTCGCGAGTCTCTGCGGCGATTCTGTTGATGCACTGGATCAACCTGGCCTGGATGGTCGTACCGTCCTTTCATCCCGGCCAATTCCATGTTCACTGGCTGGATATTGCCGCGCCGATCGGCGTGGGGGGTGTTTGGCTGGCCCTTTTTATCCATTATCTAAATCCAAACGCCCATTCGTTGCTGCCGCTTCATGATCCGCGGTTTACGGAACTTCTGGAACCGGCCCGGGAAGCCTGAAGATGCAGAGCTCGGAACCTAATCACGACGCGCGAGACCATGCGCCGCCTGGCCATGAGCTGAGCGACCTCAGCCCCCGCACGATCGTTTTTTTCGCGATCGGACTTGTCGTCATGATCGGCCTGGCCGTGGTCATCACGGGATTGCTGATGTATGACCGGGGGGCCCGGTACGCGAAGCGCCAAACACCGGGCCTACCGCTGGCCTGGGAGCGTGAAGCCATGACGGGGCCGCGACTGCAGGTCGATCCTCAGAAAGAATTGCGTGACATGCGCGCCGGTGAAGATACCGCGCTTAATACTTACCAATGGGTCGATAGAGACGCCGGGATCGTGAAGATTCCAATCGAGCGGGCAATGGAAATACTCGCGGAAAAAATGAGTAAGTAGAAGGCGGTAGGGAAAGATCAAAGACAACGCAAGAAAATGCAAATTAAAAATCACGCAAGGATAACGGCAAGCACTCTTTTGCTGCTTACTGCTTGCTGCCTACTGCCTACTGTCTCCACCGCCCACAACGACCGGCCGCTCGCCCTGCGAAACGTCGAGCTGGAGCAGAAACTGGGCGCGCAGCTTCCCCTGGATTTGCGCTTCCGCGACGAGGAGGGCAGAACGGTTCGCCTCGAGGAGCTGCTTGGCCGCCGGCCGGTCATTCTATCGCTCGTCTACTACAGCTGTCAGGAGCTCTGTCCATTGTTGCTCGACGGCTTGCTTAGGGCCCTGCGGCCGCTGTCATTCGACATTGGCCAGCAGTTTGATGTCGTTACTGTGAGCTTTGATCCCCGCGACACGCCCGGGTCGGCAGCCGCAAAAAAGGCTGACTTCGTCAAACGGTATTCCCGGGCGGGGGCGGAAGACGGCTGGCACTTTCTGACCGGTGATCAGGACGCGATTCAACGGCTGACCGAGGCCGTGGGCTTCCGTTACAACTACGAGACCGAGAAGGATCGTTTCGGCCATGCGACGGGCATCATTCTTGTCACGCCGCAAGGCAGGATCGGCCGCTACTTTTACGGCATCGAATTTTCGCCGCGCGATCTGCGACTGGGCCTGATCGAGGCTTCTTCCAACAAGATCGGTTCTCCCATCGATCAGCTCTTGCTCTTCTGCTATCACTACGATCCCACGACCGGAAAGTACAATCTCCTTGTCACCCGGGCAGTTCGCCTTACGGGGAGCTTTACTGTCGCCGCGCTCGGCATTTTCATCGTTGTCATGCTTCGCCGCGATCGTCGTCGCAGGCTGCAGCCGACGGAGAGAGCCTGAGCGATGAAGCTGGATTTCCCCCTCTTTCCGGAACAAGCCTCCACGATGGCGGCGCGGGTCGATGCGCTTTTCTATTTTCTCTTGGGAGTGACGGTTTTTTTCGTCTCGCTGATTTTTATTTTAATCGTCTACTTCGCCGCCAGGTATCGCCGCCGGTCCGAAACTGAACGCCCCCGGCCGATCGAAGGGACATTTTGGCTTGAGATCGTCTGGTCCGTTATCCCGCTCGGGCTGACCATGGTCATATTCGGCTGGGGCGCGATCGTTTATTTCGATATCAACAATGCCCCGGCCAATGCTCTCGAGATAAGCATCGTCGGAAGACAGTGGATGTGGAAGGCACAGCACCCCACCGGCCACAGTGAAATCAATGAGCTCCATGTGCCTTTGGGCCAGCCGGTCAGACTGAGGATGACTTCGGAGGACGTGATTCATGACTTTTTTCTGCCCGCCTTCCGCGTGAAGCAAGACGTCCTTCCCGGCCGTTATACGACCCTATGGTTCCAGGCAACCAAGGCAGGAGAGTATCATTTATTCTGCGCTGAATATTGCGGCACCCAGCATTCGGGCATGATCGGCCGGGTGGTGGTGATGGAGCCGGCGGAGTTCCAAGAGTGGTTGAGCGCCGGACCCAAAGCGGTTTCTATCGTAGATCTCGGAGAAAACCTGTTCAAAAGATTTGCCTGCGACACCTGCCATCGCTCCGGCGGGACAAGCCAGGGCCCCGACCTGGCGGGGCTCTTCGGAAGAACCGTAAAACTTCAGAGAGGCGACGCCGTAACCGCCGACGAGAATTACATCCGGGAATCCATTCTTAACCCTCGGGCGAAAATCGTCGCCGGATATCAGCCGATCATGCCGACCTTTCAGGGTTTGTTGAGCGAAGAGGCGATTCTCCAGCTGATCGCATACCTCAAATCCTTGAACGCCGCGGAAAGGAAGCCATCCTCAAGATGAATCTGACCGGAATGGACCGTCGCGAGCATTACCTGAACGTCAATTACGGAATCCGATCGTGGCTCTTGACGACCGATCACAAGCGCATCGCCTGGCTCTATCTCGTCACCGTGACTCTGTTCTTTTTCGCCGGCGGGCTCTTCGCGACCATGATTCGCCTCGAACTGATGACGCCCCAGGGAGACCTCGTCCAGTCGGAGACGTACAACAAGTTGTTTACCATGCACGGGGTCACGATGGTTTTTTTCTTTTTGATCCCTGCGATTCCGGCGGTCCTCGGCAATTTTCTGGTGCCGATGATGATCGGCGCGCGCGACCTTGCTTTTCCCCGGCTTAATTTGGCGAGCTGGTATATTTTTGCCATCGGGGGAGCTTTTACTCTAATGGCCGCCGCCGCGGGCGGAGTCGATACCGGATGGACCTTTTACACGCCCTACAGCAGCCTGTATTCCAATACCCACGTTGCGCTGACGGTCGTCGGGGTGTTTGTGACCGGCTTCTCTTCGATTCTCACCGGGCTCAACTTCATGGTCACCATTCACAAAATGCGCGCGCCGGGCATGACGTGGTTTCGTCTCCCGCTCTTTATCTGGTCCCATTACGCGACCAGCATTATTATCATTCTGGGTACGCCGGTCATCGCGGTCACGCTGGTGCTCGTGGGATTGGAGCGGATTTTCCGTCTGGGAATTTTCGATCCGGCGTTGGGCGGAGATCCCTTGCTCTTTCAACACCTGTTCTGGTTCTATTCACATCCCGCTGTTTACATTATGGTTCTGCCGGCCATGGCGGTCGTCAGCGAGCTGATCGCCTGCTTTTCCCGCAAACGAATCTTCGGCTACACTTTTGTCGCCTTTGCGAGTCTTGGCATCGCGGTGATCGGGTTTCTCGTCTGGGGCCATCACATGTTCGTCTCCGGTCAATCCGTTCATGCGGGAATGGTCTTTTCATTGCTGAGTTATCTGGTGGCGATTCCTTCCGCGATCAAAGTCTTTAATTGGACCGCCACGCTTTACAAGGCTTCCATCTCCTACGATGCTCCGATGCTTTACGCGCTCGGGTTTATCGGCCTTTTTACGATTGGCGGTTTGACCGGTTTGTTCCTCGCGGCGCTGGGCATCGACGTCCATGTCCATGATACGTACTTCGTGGTCGCCCATTTCCACTACATCATGGTCGGAGGCTCCGTTATGGGTTATCTTGGGGGAATCCATTTCTGGTGGCCCAAGATGACCGGTCGCACGTACCCCGAAGGCTGGGCCAGGCTTGCAGCGCTCACGATCTTCCTCGGTTTCAATCTTACGTTTTTCCCGCAATTCGTGCTGGGCTATGTCGGCATGCCGCGCCGGTATCATGTCTATCCGCCCGAGTTCCAGGTCTTGAACGTTATGTCGACCGCGGGCGCATCCATCCTGGCCGTCGGCTATATCTTGCCGCTGATTTATCTGATCTGGTCATTGCGCTACGGAGCCGTTGCCGGAGCCAATCCCTGGGGGGCGAGGGGCCTCGAATGGGAAACTCCTTCGCCGCCCCCGACGGACAATTTCGACCGCATCCCGATCGTGCGAGATGGGGCTTACGCCTACGAGAAGGAGCCCGAGGAAGTTTATAGTTTCGGCAAGCCCGCTCATGTCTAAGGCCAGCACCTTTCAAGAGCGCCATTTTGACGATCTCGAGCAGCAGCACGATGCTTCATGGACCGGCATGTGGATATTCCTGGCTACCGAGGTGATGTTTTTTGGCGGGATGTTTTTGGGCTACACCTATTATAGATCCCTGTACGCTCAGGCCTTTGTGGATGCGAGCAATCATCTGGACATTCTGCTGGGAACCATCAACACGGCGGTGCTGATTTGCAGTAGCTTTACCATGGCGCTGGCGGTCCACAGCGCCGAAACGGGCAACAGGCGAGGTTCTGTCAAATTCCTTCTTCTCACAATCGCGTTGGGGACCGTCTTTCTTGTGATCAAGTTTGCGGAATACGCTCATAAGTTTGAGGAACACCTGATCCCCGGGAGCTCTTTTGCGTTTGAGGGAGCGCTGGCGCGGCCGGCGGAAATCTTTTTTTCTTTCTATTTCGCCATGACGGGAATGCACGCCTTACACATGATCGTCGGAATCGGGCTTTTGACGGCGCTCGTCTTTCAGGCCAGGCGCGGCCGATTTTCACCCGTCTACTACACGCCGGTTGAGATCACCGGTCTCTACTGGCATTTCGTCGATATCGTTTGGATCTTCCTGTTTCCCTTGCTCTACCTGGTTGGGCGGCACGTATGAAAACCGCGCCGCCAATTTCCATCAAGGGTTACGCGTTTGTTTTCGTGACGTTGCTCGGTTTGACTTTGGTCACCACCGGACTGGCTTTTATCGACCTGGGTGCCGGCCTGAACACCGTGGCTGCAATCGGGATCGCGGTATGCAAGGCCTTGTTGGTCATTCTCTACTTCATGCACGTCCGCTACAGCGACCGTTTGACGTGGGTGTTCGTAGCCGCGGGGTTTTTTTGGTTATTGATTCTGATCGGCGGCACCATGGATGACGTCCTGACGCGCCAGTGGCTTTCCCCGATCTCGGAAGAGAAAACCTGGCCTTCGCCTCAAAAATGATCGCGGGCTCGCGACTCACGGGTGGCACGCAGGCGCGCCGGCCAGGAACTTCATTTATAATCTGTCTAGAATGGACCTTACCATGAAAGCCGCTGCCCGTTCGGAGAGCCCGCGCATCCGACCTGCCTGCCGGCAGGCAGGTAACCAGCGGTGGGAATAAGCACGAATCCATTGCGCGGGCTGCGACCGGGAGGCCTGCCCCTGACGGAAGCGACTTCCTCGCGCTAGCTGGAGCGCCTCACACACGCCGGGGCGGTGCAGCTAAAAGGCGTAGGAAAACACCTTCAACGAGTTTTCACGGTCTCTTCCTTAATGGATAAAATACGGTAAAATAAAGCAATCGTGCGTGATCGATATCTGGCATATCTTTTGTATCGTTAACGATTTCGCCGTCTGGAGCATGCTCGCTTTCGCCCAGAAAGGCGCTTACAGTCGGAACAGAGAGAGGGCATGTGGAAACGGATTTTGTCGCCGATAAGGTTCCTGATCTTGTTCCCATCGATGGCGTTGAAAGGGCCGGCACAGAATTTCGCGCTCCTCTGACAGTCGAGATTTCAGGCGACCGCTTGACCGTTGACTCGGTGGCGGCCGTAGCGCGAAACAAGAGTTGCGTTCAGCTCAGCCAGGACCCCGGCCTTAAAGAAAAGATCTCCGCTTCCCGCCGGCTTCTCGAAGAAAAACTCCAACAGGGAGAGATCATTTACGGCGTCAACACCGGCTTTGGCGGGAATGTGCGCTTTCTCATCCCGCCGAAAGATCTCGAGCGCCACCAGGAAAACCTTCTTCAGTTCATGACGTGCGGGTGCGGCCCGTCGCTGCCCGATGATACGGTCCGGGCCGCCATTCTGCTGAGAGCCAATGCTCTGACGAAAGGATACTCCGGCGTCCGGCAAATCGTCATAGAAAAGCTTCTCGACCTTCTGAATCACGATATTGCTCCCGTAGTGCCGCGCTACGGCTCTGTAGGGGCGAGCGGAGACCTCATCCCTTCCGCTTATATCGGGCGCGTATTGCTGGGCCACGGCAAGGTTCACTACAAAGGCCGGCTGGTGGAAGCCAAAGAAGCCCTCGAACAGTCCGGCATAGCGCCCCTTCACTTACAGGCGAAGGAAGGTCTTGCGCTGATCAACGGGACGACCGTAATGACGGGAATCGGCGCGCTCGTGATCCATGACGGAGCGTATCTGTCGCTGTTAACCCTCGCCTGCTCAACGTTGGCGCTCGAAGCGCTGCTCGCGACCGATGATCCGTTTCGGGAAGCGATTCAAGCCGTGAAAAATCATCCCGGGCAACTTTCCGCAGCGCAACTCTGTCGGGGATTTCTCGAGGGGAGCGGCTATGTGCGCAATCTCGATGAGATCCGAGACCGAATCGGCCGCGCGCGGCAAAACTCCGGCGGCGAGATTATCCGTTCGGAAGAAGCGATCCAGAGCCCCTATTCGCTGCGCTGTGTGCCGCAAGGCATAGGCGCCGTGCTGGACGGTCTGCGAGAGCATCGCACCACCATCGAGAGAGAGATGAACTCGGTCAACGACAATCCTCTCGTCGACCCTGCGGAAGGGCGCATCTATCACACGGGAAATTTTTACGGCGGCCACGTCGCCCGGGCTATGGATAGCTGGAAAATCGATCTTACGACGTTGGGCAATTGGCTTCATGCGCTTATGGCGATGCTCGTCGATGACAGGTTCAGCCATGGACTTCCGCCGAACCTCGCGCCGAACCCCGGCCTTTCAACGGGGTTTAAAGGCATGCAGATCTGCCTGACGAGTCTCGTGTGCGCGATGCGGCAGCGCGCGAATCCGAGCTTGATCCACACGCTTCCTACGGAGCAATACAACCAGGACATGGTGAGCCTGGGAACGCATTCGGCCTCGACCGCCATGGAGATGACGGAGCTTTTGCAGGACGCCACCGCGATCGTCTTGCTCGGCCTCTGCCAGGCGATCGATCTTCGCGGCGGGGGCGGGCCTCTCGGGCGCGGCAACCGCGCAATCTATGAAGCCGTGAGGGATCACGTGCCGTTTGCAGAGCAGGACCGGCCCCTCGACGATGACATTTACAAAGTATCGAAACTAATCAAGACCAAGGCATTCGATCTTCCGGCATTTTAGCTCAAGCCGATGAATATTTTTGACTCGCTGGAGCGAGCGAACATCTACTTCCCGAACAGGCCGGCGATCCTGTTCAAAGGGAAGAGCACGTCGTATCATGAACTCTATGACCGGGTCCTCCAGCTAAGCTCAGCTTTGAAGGCCCGTCTCGATCTTCAAAAAGGAGATCGGGTCGCGATTTTCCTGCCTAACGTCCCTGAGTTTCTCGTCGCGTATTACGCGATCGCGCGAGTGGGCGCGATAGCGGTTTCGCTGAACGTCATGCTGAAGCGCAATGAGGTGCAGTTCATCCTCAACGACTCGGGCGCCAGGGCGCTTATAACGGCATCCCACCTCCGCGAACAGCTTCCCGAAACCGGCCGGGTCCCTTCGCTGCAGGCTGTTGTTGCGGTCGATGGAGAGGCCCCGGGACTGATCTCGCTACAGGACTTGCTCTCCGGCTCCATCTCCGCGATGGCGTCCAAAGTTTCTCTAGAGCCGCACGAGGAAGCCGCGATTCTGTATACCTCCGGGACCACCGGCGCGCCCAAAGGAGTACTCCTGACCCACGGCAATGTCGTCTCAAACGTGTACGCAACCAATCACCACACCCGGATGGAGCCGAACGACAGGCTTATGTGCTACTTGCCGCTGTTTCACTGTTTCGGACAGAACTTCATCATGAACGCTTCGGTCAACGCCGGAGCCATGCTCATCCTGCACGAGAGATTTGTGCCCGATGAGATTTTGGAATCCGTAAAGACCAACCAGGGTTCAATGTTTTTCGGTGTCCCTACCGTTTATCTGCGCTTTCTAAGGCAGCCGGGGATTGAGCCGAATTTCGAGTCCGTGCGCTATTTTTTTTCCGCCGCCGCTCCGATGCCGGTTGAAGTCGCGCGAAGTTGGCGGGAGCGATTTGGACGCGTCATTTACGAGGGTTATGGTCTCACGGAGACCTCCCCTTTTGCTTCCTACAACCACGATTTCTTTTACCGAGAGGGAAGCGTTGGCACCCCCATCGAGAACGTGGAAATTAAAATCATCGATGATCAGGGAGAAGAGCTGCCGCCGGGCGAGATCGGTCAGATCGCGATAAAAGGGCCAAACGTCATGAAGGGATACTACCGCCGCCCCGAGGAGACCGCCCAGTCTATCCGAAACGGCTGGTTTTTCACCGGAGATATCGGCAGGGTCGATCAGGGGGGTTACGTCTACCTGATAGACCGGGCCAAAGACATGGTCAACGTCGCGGGATTCAAAGTATGGCCCCGAGAGGTGGAGGACATCCTTTTGGAGCACCCGGCCGTCGGCGAGGTCGCTGTCATCGGTGTGCCGGATACGGATTCAGGCGAGGCCGTTAAGGCTTTTGTGGTTCTCAAGGAAAACAACCTGGCCAGAGAACAGGACCTTATCGAGTTCTGTCGCGACTGCATTGCCGTCTACAAGGCGCCGCGTTTCATTGAATTCGTCGATGCCTTGCCAAAGAGCCCCGCCGGAAAAGTCCTCAAGAAAGAGCTCAGGGCAAGGCGGGAGCAAAAGTCCGCCGCCTGACCTATGTATCTGCATAAGGAGTAGGGGCGGACCCCACGCTTTCGCGGGGGCAGGCTCTGTGTGTCCGCCCTCGTGCGAATACAACACTGAGATGAGCAACCGCGTAGCGATCCTCGGAATCGGATTTAGTTCCGCGCAGCCTGCCACTCCGTCCTATTCCTACAAGGAGATGATCTTCGAGACCGCGCAGAAAGCCTACCTGGATGCCGGAATTGACGCGCGCGAGGTCAATTCGTTCGTAACCTGCGCGGAGGATCTCAACGAAGGTCTCTCGATTTTCGATGAGTATACGCCTGACCAGCTTGGCGCCGTGCAAAAACCCATGCACACGCTCACGCAAGACGGTTTGACCGGAATAGCCGATGCTGTCATGCAGATCTCCGCCGGACTCTTTGACGTGGTCGTGGTCGAAGCGCACAGCAAAGCTTCAAATATCGTGACTCCCGGATGGCTTCTCGACTATGCTTTGGACCCGATCTACAACCGGCCGCTGGAATTCAATGCGCATGCGCTGGCGGGGCTGGAAATGAACGTGTTCTTGCACCAAACCGGCATCACGCCAAAGCAGTGCGCTCACGTGGTCGCCAAGAACCGGACCCATGCGCTTCGAAATCCGGCGGCAGCCTATCCGTTGCGAGTGTTTCCGGACGACGTCGACGGTTCCCCTTATCTGTCCTATCCTTTGCGCGAAGCGGAAGTGGCAAAAACAGCCGACGGCTGCGTCGTCGTGGTGCTGGCAAGTGAGGCCACGGCACGACAGGCTGGAACGCGGCCTGTCTGGATTCGCGGAGTCGGTTTTGCCAGCGACAGTCCAACCCTTGAATCCAGGAACTGGGCGCGGGCTGAGTATGCGCGAGCCGCCGCTGAGATGGCGTACCGTCAGGCCGGCATCCAAAATCCCGCGAGTGATATTCAAGTGTTCGAGGTCGACGACACATACGCCTACAAGGAGCTCCAGCATCTACTCGCCCTGGGAGTTTACGCTGAAAGCTTGGACGGCGGCCGTGCGGTCGAACAGGGCATGACCATGCATGGCGGAGAGATGCCGGTTAACACCTCTGGAGGCGCTCTGGGAATGGGACTGACGCTGGAAGCGGCCGGTCTCTATCGGATTGTGGAGATCGTGCTCCAGCTTCGCGGCCACGCCGGGTCGCGCCAGGTGGCAAACGCCCGAACGGGACTTGCTCAGTCGTGGCGCGGAGTCCCAACGACCAGCGGAGCAGTGGTGATTTTGGGAACGGAGTAGAGAGTGCGAAAAGTAGCCATCGTCGGCGCGGGAATGACGAAATTCGCGCGCCGCGCCCTGGAGACACCGAAGGAGCTTGCGTGGCTGGCCGCCAGGGCAGCGCTGGATTCTGCGGAGATGAGGCGCGAGCAAATCGACTGCGTCGTGCTGGGCAGTGCCCCGGATGCTTTCGACGGCCTGCACATGAAGGGCGAGTATCTCTCGGATGGTTGCGGCGGCTGGAGGAAACCTTATCTTCGCTGCTATGTCGGGGGCGGGACGGGAGTTTACGCGGTTGCCCAGGGCTGGTTTCAAGTTGCTTCCGGAATGTTCGACACTGCCTTGGTGGTATGCGAGGAGAAGATGTCCAGCTGCCGGCCCCATCCTCAGGCCGCTTTTATCACCATCTTTGACAACATCACCGAGCAGCCCCTGAAACCCAACCTGCTGTGGATCTTCGCGCTGGAGCAAAACCGGTATATGCAGGTGCACGGAATCACTCTGGAGGAGATCGCGCAGGTGGCGGTAAAAAACAAACGCAACGCCCTCGCTCATCCTGCGGCTCAGCTCGGAGCGGAGCTCACGGTGAAAGACATACTGGCCTCTGAGGTCATGGCCTGGCCGGTGCATCGTCTCATGGTAAGCCCCACGAGCGACGGCGCCGCCGCGGTGATCCTGGCAGCCGAAGACGTTGCTCGCCGCGTGACGCCGAAGCCGATCTGGATCCAAGGGGTCGGCTGGTGCCTGGATACGGCCTACTGGACCAACCGTGACCTCTTTTACCCGGAGTACGTGGAAAAGGCCGCCTGGATGGCGTATCGGATGGCGGGCGTCCGCGAGCCCAGGAAAGAAATCAACATCGCCGAGCCTTATGATCCGTTCGCTTATAAAGAACTTCATCATCTCGAAGGTTTGCAGCTCGCGCCGAAAGGGCAGGCGCCTAAGCTTCTGAGCGACGGCGTTTTCGATCGGGACGGGGATTTGCCGGTCACGCCCTCCGGAGGCTTGCTCGGAGTGGGAAATCCTATCGCCGCGGCCGGAACGATGAAGATTTGCGAGCTCTTCTGGCAGTTGCGCGGCGAAGCCGGCGTCCGGCAGGTGCCGGGAAAACCCGAGCGTGGCGTGGCGCAGGCCTGGGGAGATCTCATGCAGGTCGGAACGGTCGTGGTTGTGGGAACAAAGGAGCCGCAATGACCATGAATTGCTTCACCCTGAGGCATGAAAGCCGCCGCCCGCTCTCCGAGCCCGCGCAATGGGTTCGTGCTTATTTCCACCGCCGGTTACCTGCCTGCCGGCAGGCAGGTCAGATGCGCGGGCTCTCCGAACGGAGAGCGGCTTTCATGTGGCCCGAGGGGCGGAAGGAAGAGGGCCGCGGACGTCCGATGAGCCCGCTTTCGGGGGAATGACCAATCAGGAAAGGCAAAAGAATGGACGATGAAGCAATACTCGGCGAACCCAGGGTCCTGCGAGGAACCGCGCTAAATCAAGCCGCTTTGAAGCGGCGCGAAGTGTTCACGACGTCCTATTCCCCAAATCTTCGATACGCATGGGACACCGGCGAAGCCATTGGCCGCTATCTCGAGGAGTTGAAGCAGGGACGATTGATCGCCCGGCTCTGTCGTAAATGCGAGCGGGTGATGATCCCGCCGCGGATCTTCTGCGAGCGCTGCTTTCGCCGCACGGACGATTGGGTTTATGTAAAGGATACAGGAAAGGTTAATACTTTTTCTCTTTGCTACGTCAATTGGGAGGTGCGCCGGCTAAACCGCCCGGAAATCCCGGCGGTCATTGAAGTCGATGGCGCCTCGCCTGGAATGGGCATACTTCATCTCCTCGGCAACGTGGCGCCGGAAGACGTGCGGGTGGGAATGTCCGTACGCGCCGTATGGAAGCCGCCGTCCAGGCGCACCGGCAGCATCACCGACATTGCTCATTGGAAACCGATCAGACCGTGAAGTTCTCATGGGCGCGGCACGTAGGGATGAAGCTTTGAAGAGGTCAGATTCCAAACGCCGAGAGACACCAATCGCGCAGGCCCGCACATGGTCCGGCGAAATCCCGATCCATTCCTTTTACACAGCCGGAGTGGCCGGCCAGATTTTCTTCACGGCCCTGAAGGAGCGGGGGGTTTTGCTGGGCTCCCGCTGCCGGGCTTGCGAGCAGGTGTATTTTCCGATGCGGCAGTTCTGTGAGCGCTGCTTCGCGGAGCTTTCGGAACAAATCGAAGTTGGCCCTCAGGGGACTCTGACGAGCTTTACGTTTTGCCACATCGACCGAGACGGCAAGCGGCTCGATCCACCTCTAGTGCTTGCGCTGGCGCAATTGGAACGCGCCACTACCGTCTGCCTCCACTACCTCATCGGCATCACCGAGCCCTCTCAAGTTGAGATCGGAAGCCGGGTCGAGCTGGTGATCAAACCTAAAGCCAAGCGCGCCGGCTCTATTCTGGATATCGAGGGCTTCCGTCTCCCTTAAATCAAGTTGGTTCACTAAGTCTTTTGTCTTCATAGACGAGACGACGAGATAGAGAATCGCACGTGGGCATCTTGACAACTGATTAAAATGGATTAAAAGGAAATATGGAACAAGGCCTTGAGTTAACGATGGGTGACGGAGCGCGCCCGTCAGACCTATGACGACAGGAGGTGTTGTGAAGGAAATATCACCGCCTGGCCCATATGGCCCGCTTTCGGCGGGCAGCATGAACCGGCCTTGATTCGCCCGAAGTAACCTCAATGGCGTGCCCGAAGGCACACGGGTTTTTACCCACGTGAGGAGGTTGTACTTCTCAGCGGGACGTGAGTCCTGGGCGTTCAGGTCATCCGGCGCTGCAGTCCACGGCAGCGGGCATTAAAAACAGCAAGAGCATTTTTGTGGCGCAGATCGCGCAAAAACGGGTCCTCTAAACGAGGGCCCGTTTTTTTTGCCTTTCCCAAGCACGCAGCTACGCGATTTTATGGCCTCCGGTCTCATCCCGATGCTTTTTTAGATATGCGATGAAGGGCGTGCCGCCGGTTCCCACCTCAACGGGGTTCTGCTGACTGCGTTGGCTTTGTTTCTGGATGTATGTCCTCGCATATTCGAGGTGGGTGGAACGGAAGAGCTGAAGCAAGTCTACGCATTGATTGTATGCCTCTCGCAGCGGCCCATTGTCCTTATGCGCGAGTACATACTGACGAATGGCGGGCCCCGTCTCCATCGCTTGAATGAATCTTCGATGCTCGGGCGGCATGTAATCACGCATTTCGATGAGGTAAGGTCGCAAGGGATCGTCTTTATGGGAGATTCCCAGAGCCGCGTCCAATGATGGAACAATAGAGCTTTGCGCGCCGGTTTCCCCCCTGAACTTTTGTGGCCGGCCTCCGTAAGCATCTACGCCTTCATAAAGGACACCCTCGGGTAACGCCGGATGATCCTTCCAGCCGTGGATATACGGCCTTACGCGACGGTAATAAATGTGCGGATCGCAGCGCTCCGGCATGCGCAGCAGGATTTCGTACATGGCTTGCAGGCTCTCGCTCATAATCCCGAGCCGGCGGGTCACTTCGCCCGGCCGGTCCCGCGCCACGTCATCCTGCGCCGCAACCATGGCGGCGAGCGCCCGGCCTGCTTTTGCCTCGATCGCCACGTGGACTAGAATGAACCATTCTTCATCCATCCCGCCGAGAAAATTCTGCAGTAAGACAATGTTGCCGAGTTCAATCGGATCGCTCGGGTCAAGACGGCGCCAGTTGTCGAGCGCGTAGGAAGCATAGGAAAGAACCGGAGGACGGCCGAGCCGTTGCGATACCTCGTACCAGGGAATTGCAACCCCGGGCGGAACCCGGCCGATGGCATCGGGTCCACCCCACACGTAAGCGTGTCCAAAGTAAGAGAGGAGCAGCATCGCCCGGCGATTTTGCCCGTCATCAAAATCCGCGTCCGGGTGAACTACCGGCAAACGGTCGAGCACGCTCCGCGCGCCGCCTGCTGCCAGGAGTTTGGGAAGATCGCGAGCCGTCTCCTCCCATACGGCGAATTCGCCCGGTACCCGCTGGATTGGATCGGACGAAGGCAGAAATCCCCTTTCAGGATCAATCTGCCCGCCCACGAGATAATCCCGTTTAGCCATCATGTTGCTTTCCGAAGCTCGTCTACCAGACAACTTCTCCGCCAAACTCAAAAGCGTCCATTCCTAACCCGTCCTCTTCAAGATCTTTTCCGCCGCAGTATAGGGATCCAGTCGCCGCTCCGCGATTTTTTCCACCATCTGGTCAAATGAATCGCCGCCGATCTTCTTAAGCGCCCGGCCCAGAATCATATCGCGCAAGAGAAACAGCAGTTGAGTGCGACAGGAGTTGAGATTCCTCCTGCGCTGATCCCCGCCCGCCGCGAGCCTCGACCGATGCTCCTCAATCCCTTTCACAAGCATGTCAATCCCTTCGTCTTTTTTCGCCGACGTCTGGAACACCGGCACGCCCGCATCGCCAAACATAGTTTTCAATTGCTGAAACATCTCTTCCGCCCCGGACAAATCAGCCTTGTTGACGACGAGCAGGTCGGCAACTTCCATTAGCCCCGCCTTCATCGCCTGAACTTCGTCTCCCGTCCAGGGAGAGAGGACGACTACGGCTGTATGAGCTATATTCGAAACCTCCACCTGGTCCTGACCGACGCCGATGGTTTCGACGAAAATGGTCTCTTTTCCCATCGCGTCGAGAAGCTGTGTCGCTTCATGAATGGAGCCCGAGAGTCCGCCGAAGCCTCCCCGGGTTGCGAGGCTTCTGATGAAAACTCCCTCGTCGAGAAAATGACCCCGCAACCTGAGCCGGTCACCCAGCAGAGCGCCGCCGGAAAAAGGACTCGACGGATCCACTGTGAGAACCCCGACTTTTTTTTCTCGTTTCCGAAGAGCGGATGTTAACCGCGCGATAACCGTGCTTTTCCCCGACCCGGTCGGCCCCGTCACGCCCACAATGTGGGCTTTGCCCGTATAGGGAAAAAGCGCTTTAAGGATTTCCCGCGCTCTACCATCTCTATTTTCAATCAGGGTCAGCGCCTTCGCCGCAGCACGGCCATCGCCCTTGAGAATTCGCTTAACGAGAGTGTCGGAAGTCTTGTTTCCAGATCCCAAATTTTGAACTCCTGGATAGCGGCTGGGAACGGCTTCGCGTCTTCGGTTGACCAATCCAAACCTATCTCAGCAGTTCTCTGGCGATGATCATCCGCTGGATCTCCGACGTCCCCTCGCCGATCTCGCAAATCTTCGCGTCCCGAAAATACCGCTCCACGGGAGAGTCCTTTATGTACCCCGATCCGCCGTGGATCTGAATCGCCTGGGTTGTGGACCGCATGGCGACTTCCGACGCGAAGAGTTTGGCTTCTGAAGCTGCGCGCGTAAAGGATTGCCCCGTCTGCCTGAGGTGCGCCGCTCGGAAAACCAGGAGCCGCGCCGCGTCAATTTCTGTGGCCATGTCCGACAGCTTCCACTGAATCGCCTCGAACTCCGCGATGGGGCGGCCGAACTGCCGTCTCTCGGTGGCGTACCTTACCGACTCTTCCAATGCGGCGCGGGCAAGCCCCACAGCCAGCGCTCCCATGCCGATGCGGGCGCCGTCGAGAACTCTCAAGGCGCTTATGAAACCGCAGTTGAGTTCGCCCAGCAGGTTTTCTTTTGGCACCCGCAGGTTTTCGAAATGCAGAGCAGCCGTATCGGACGCCCTGACGCCGAGCTTCTTCTCCACCCTCTCTACAATCAGCCCCGGAATTTCTCGCTCCACAATGAAGGCGGACAGGCCTTTTTTACCTCTGCCGGAGTCGGTGGATGCCATGATCACGTAAACGCCCGCCGTGGATCCCTGAGTAATGAAGAGCTTCTCGCCTTGAATAACCCAATGGCTTCCTTCAAGCACAGCTCGGGTCTTCAGAGAGCCGGCATCGGACCCCGATTCGGGTTCGGTCATAGCCCAGGCTCCCAGCTTTTCTCCCCGAGCCAGCGGCACGAGATATCTTTTCTTCTGCTCCTCGTTTCCAAAGGCAAAGATGTGCCCCGCACAAAGAGCATTATGAGACGCAACGATCAGAGCCACCGCCCCATCGGCGCGAGCCAGCTCTTCGATGACGATCACCAGGCTTATGCCATCCAGCCCGGCTCCCCCGTACTCCTCGGGAATCATAATTCCGAAGAGTCCCAGCTCGGCCATTTTGGGGACCAGCTCATGAGGGAAGCGCGCCGCTTCATCCCGTTCAAAAGCGCCCGGCGCGATCTCTACGCGGGCAAACTCCCGGACCGTCTGCCGCAGCATTAATTGCTCTCCTGTTAGTTCAAAATCCATTCGACAGCTTTAAAGCTAACCGCCTGCTTTCTACTTTCTACTTTCTGCTTTCTATTTTCTATTTCCCTGCTCACTGCTCCTTCCTCCCTTCGTCCAACGACTTCACAAACCTGACGATCTCGTCGAGTGATGCTCCCGGCGTGAAGACCTCCTTAACGCCAATTTTTTTTAGAGCTCGGATATCTTCCTGAGGAACGATCCCGCCGCCAAATACTTTTATGCTGCCGGCTTTTTGCTTCTTCAAAAGCGCGAACAAATCCTTAAAAAGGGTCATGTGGGCCGCCGAATGAATCGACAATCCGATCGCATCGACGTCTTCCTGAACAGCCGAATTCACAATTTCTTCCGGAGTATTATGGACTCCGAGATAGATGACTTCGATCCCCGCGTCCCTTAGCGCTCTGGCAACGACCTTCACGCCTCGATCGTGGCCATCCAATCCGATCTTCGCGATTAATACACGGAGTCTCTTCTCGGGGTGGGCAGGCATTGGTTACTCTTCAGACCTCACGTCGTCCAGCCGGTATTTTCCATCAATTCTCAGCAGCCGGCCCATTCTCGTCTCTGGATCGTGCGGAAAAAAAAGCAGCCACCTTTCCTCGTAGGCTTGGTCCAGCAAACGCCGCTTTGTCTCGAGCGTCGTCAGGGGAAAAAGGTCGATAGCCATAATGTAGGGAAGCGGAAGATGAGAGCGGGTCGGGATCAAATCGCCCAGGAAGCAGATCGTTTTGCCTTCTGATTGGACGATGACGGACTGATGGTGTTCGGTGTGACCGGGGGTTTTGATCACCCGGATCCCCGGCAAGATCTCAGCGGCGCCATCCAGAAGATTTAGCTGTCCGCACTTTAGCAGCGGCTCATAATCTTCCGGACGATAACTCCGCTGAGTGCGTTCATTCGGGGAAATCGCCGATTGCCACTCATCCCTTTGAATATAATATTCGCCATTCGGGAAGCTCGGAGCGGTTCTCCCATCCTGAAGGCGCGTCGTGTTTCCTCCCGCATGATCGAAATGAAAATGGGTGTTGATGACGAGGTGAACCTCTCTGGGAGTGACGCCGAACGGCGCCATGGATTCTTCGAGGGTCGGCCGGCGCTCCACGGCGTAAATCTCGGTGAACTTGTCATCCCCTTTATTTCCAATTCCCGTATCGATCAAGATATTTTTCTCGTGCGCCCTGACCAAAAGCGCGCCGAGCGCAAGGCGGATCCGGTTTCTTTCGTCCGGCGGATTGGTTTTCTCCCACAGCGCCCGCGGAACGACACCGAACATGGCCCCACCATCAAGATAAAAGTAGCCGTCCAGGAGCGGGAAAATATCAAAACGCCCAAGCTTCATGCACTTGTCTCAATCGGAATCCGAAATACCGAATTTGCAATCTCGCAATCCGAATTCCGCAATCCGAAATCCCCAATCATATCGCCACGCTCTCACGGTACTCTCCGTAAACACTGCGGAAGAGATCGCAGATCTCCCCCACCGTCGCTTCCGACCGCACCGCCTGCAGAATCGGCGGCATGAGATAACAGCCGTCCTCGGCCGCCGCCCTGAGATCTGCAAGCGCCGAGCTCAGGCGCTTCTTGTCGCGACGCCTCTTGCGTTCCCGCAATGCCTGGACTTGCCGCCGCTCGACTTCGGGTTTGATCTTCAAGATCTGCACCGGCCGCTCTTCCGGCTCGGTGTAGGCATTGACGCCGACGGTGATCTGTTCTCCTGCTTCAAGCTCCTTCTGGTACGCGAGCGCAGCGCGGTGAATCTCATTCTGTGGGTAACCCAGTTCAATGGCGCGGACCATCCCGCCCATGTCATCCAGTCTGTCGAAATAGTTTCTCGCTTCCGCTTCCATTCGGTTGGTAAGCCACTCCACGTAATAGGAGCCGCCCAGCGGGTCGATCGTGTCTGCGACGCCTGATTCATGGGCAATGATCTGTTGCGTGCGGAGCGCGATTCTTACCGCTTCTTCGGTGGGAAGCGCCAGGGTCTCGTCAAGAGAGTTGGTATGAAGCGACTGTGTGCCGCCAAGGACGGCCGCCAGCGCTTGCAGAGCCACGCGCACCACGTTGTTGTAAGGCTGCTGCGCGGTCAGGCTGCAACCGGCGGTCTGGGCATGAAAGCGGAGGGCCAGCGTGGCCGGATTTTTCGGATTAAAGCGCCGCTTCATCTCGCGCGCCCAAAGACGGCGCGCTGCCCTGTACTTTGCGATCTCTTCAAAGAAATCGTTGTGCGCGTTGAAAAAGAAAGAGAGACGGGGGGCGAAGTCGTCCACGTTCAGCCCCGACTTGATCGCCCGTTGGACATAAGTCAAGCCGTCGTAGAGGGTAAAGGCCAGCTCCTGTGCGGCCGTGGAGCCCGCCTCGCGAATATGATACCCGCTGATGCTGATCGGGTGATAGAGAGGCGCCGACTCGAGGCAGAAACGAATCGTGTCGTCGATGAGCTTGAGCGAAGGCTCCGGCGGGCAGATCCACTCCTTCTGAGCTATGAATTCTTTGAGGATATCGTTCTGCAGGGTTCCACGCAGCGATTTGAAGTCGATCCTCTGCCGCTCCGCCACCACCAGATACATGGCAAAAAGAACGATGGCCGGGCCGTTGATCGTCATCGAGACGCTCGCCTGGTCGAGGGGAATGCCGCGAAAAAGCGTTTCCATATCGGCAACAGAATCGATCGCCACGCCGCATCTCCCGACCTCGCCTTTGGCTCGTGGGTGGTCGGAGTCATAGCCCATCAACGTGGGCATATCGAACGCAACGGAGAGCCCTGTGTTGCCCTGTTTTAAAAGATAGCGGTATCGCTTGTTTGTCTCCTCGGCGGTGGCAAAACCCGCAAACTGGCGCATGGTCCAGAGCCTACCCCGATACATGGTGGGATAAATCCCGCGGGTAAAGGGGAAATGTCCGGGCAGCCCGAGGTCATCGCTGTATCTCATTTCCTTGACATCTTCGGGCCCGTAGAGATCCCGTATCTCGATGCCCGACAGACTTTTAAAGGTTTTTTTCCTGAGCTCCATGCGCAGTTCCCCCCTGTTCCATGAGCCGGCGTGCGATGACCAGCCGCTGAATCTCAGAGGTCCCTTCATAGAGAGTCGTGATCCGGGCGTCGCGAAAGAGACGCTCAACAGCCGACTCTTTGATGTATCCGTATCCGCCGAAGATCTGGAGTGCTTTGTAAGCGGCCCGGTTGGCCGTCTCGGACGCGAACAACTTTGCCATGGCCGCTTGCCGCGTCACTTTCTCTCCCCGGTGGCGCAGCCATGCCGCCCGATGGGTTAGAAGCCTCGCCGCATCGGTTTCCACGGCCATCTCCGCCATCATCCACTGGACTGCCTGAAATTCCGCAATCGGCCGGCCAAACTGCCATCGCTGCCGTGCGTACCCACTCGCCTCCTCCAGGCATGCCTGGGCGATCCCCACAGCCTGCGCCGCGATGCCGATCCGGCCTCCGTCCAACGTGGTCATAGTGATCGTGAAACCCTCGCCTTCAGCTCCCAAGAGATTCTCGGCGGGAACGCGGCAGTCTTCGAAGAGAAGCTCGGCGGTGTCGGACGCGCGAAGCCCGAGTTTGTCTTCGAGCTTCGTCACACCGAACCCTTCGGCGGTTTTATCCACAAGAAATGCGGAAATACCTTTCTTACCGCGCGAGGGATCAGTTACGGCATAGACGAGAGCGAGATGGGAATGCTTGCCGTTGGTAATGAACAGCTTTGTGCCGTTAAGGACGTAATCGGTTCCATCCCGCTTTGCCTTTGTCTGTATAGCTCCGGCATCAGAGCCGGCCCCGGGTTCGGTGAGAGCATAACAGCCGAGCAGTTCTCCCCGCGTCAGGCGCGGCAGGTATTTTCTTTTCAACCTTTCGCTGCCAAATCGCAGGATCGGATCGCATACGAGCGAGTTATTGACGGTCATAATTACGCTCAAAGAGGCCCACGCTTTGGCGATCTCCTCCATCGCGATCACATAGGAGATGAGATCCATTCCCGCGCCGCCGAACTGTGGCGGCACGCACATGCCCATAAAACCCATCTCCCCGAGTCTTCTTACCAAGTCACCTGGATAGAGACTTTCACGGTCCATTCGGGAGGCCAGCGGTTTGATTTCTTTTTCGGAGAAGGAGCGGGCCGTTTCCTGGACCATTCGTTGTTCGTCGGTGAGATCGAAGTCCATGGCTGATGCTCCCAGAGCGGCACATTTCAAACTGCGGGGAACAACTTGGTTTTTAAATTGTAACAGAATTAAAAATTACCGAAAGAAGTTTGCAATGGATTCGGAGAATGCTAGATTTAATTGTGCGCTCCCGTCGGGAGAGGCGGCAGCCGAAACAGGCCACAGGCAAGCTCGCGCTCCGTTTGAACGCATGGCGGGTGAGGACCGGTGGGCGCAAGGCGAGCGAGGTTCCGAGCGACACCAAGCAAACACCCCTTATCGCCGGATGAGGGGAGGAAGGTGCTGGATGCCTAAAAAAACCGTGAGGAGCTTCAACGTCGAATGGCTCCAGATCCTCGATGAGGAGGGAATTTGCGATGAAGAGCTTCGCCCCCCCGTAACCGAACAACAAATCCAAAAACTTTACCAGTGGATGGTCCTGGCACGGACTTTGGATGAGAAGGCCTTCAAGCTGCAGCGTGAGGGACGGCTTGGAACGTACGCCTCCATTCTGGGACAGGAAGCCGCGCAGGTGGGGAGCGCGCTTGCGCTGCAACCTTCCGATTGGATGTTCCCTTCTTTTCGAGAACCCGGCGTTTCCATAGTCAGGGGTTTGCCCTTGAGAATGATCTTGCAGTACTGGTCGGGAGACGAACGGGGCAGCCTTATTCCGGAAGAACTGAACGATTTTCCCATCACCATTCCCGTCGGGACTCACATTCCGATCGCCACGGGCGCCGCATGGGCGGCCCGGACAAAAGGCGACCCTATCGCCGTGATTTGCTATTTCGGCGACGGCGCCACCTCCAAGGGCGATTTCCACGAAAGTTTTAATTTTGCCGGTGTCTTCTCGCTTCCGATCGTATACGTTTGCCAGAACGACCACTGGGCCATCTCGGTGCCTTTGAGTCGCCAAACCGCGGCTGAGACGCTGGCTCAGAAAGCTCTGGCCTACGGCTTCGGCGGCATACAAGTGGATGGCAACGATATTTTTGCGGTTTATAAGGCAACCGATGAGGCGCTGGTTCGCGCCCGGGCAGGACAAGGTCCGACCTTTATTGAATGTGTCACCTACCGAATCGGCGATCACACGACCGCAGATGATGCCACGCGCTATCGGAGCCAGGAAGAGGTTGAAGCGTGGAAGAAAAAAGACCCGATCGAGCGATTGCAAAAATACATGGTAAAGAGAGGGCTTTGGGACATCGCCTACGCCCAGAAAATCTTCTCCGAAGCCAAGGAAAAAGTCGAACAGGCTGTTAAGGAACTCGAGGCAACGCCGGCCCCGGACCCAAGGGACATCTTTCGTTATACGTTCCACGAGCTCACGGACGAGCTTAGGGAACAGATGGAACACTGCCTCAGCGGCAACGGCCGAAGAGGCCCTCAACATCCGCGGTCTTAAGATGGCTAAACTAACGATTGTCGAAGCGATTAATTTGGCTCTGCGCCAGGAGATGGAGAAGGATCCCAGCGTCTTGGTACTGGGTGAGGACGTAGGGAGAAACGGAGGCGTTTTTAGAGTGACGCAGGGCCTCTTCGAGGATTTTGGAGACAGTAGAGTGATCGATACCCCTTTGGCTGAATCGGCCATTATAGGTGTTGCGACTGGGATGGCCCTCTATGGGCTGCGCCCGGTTGCAGAGATCCAGTTTGAGGGCTTCGCTTACGCTGCCATGGAACAGCTGGTCTCCCAGGCGTCCCGAATCAGAACAAGATCGCGGGGACGGTTCCACTGCCCTCTGGTCGTGCGGATACCTTACGGTGGCGGAATTAGGGCGCCCGAGCACCACTCCGACAGCAATGAGGCATACTTTATCCACACTCCGGGTCTCAAAGTCGTGGTCCCCTCGAGCCCGTACGACGCAAAGGGACTCCTTATCTCCGCAATTAGAGACCCCGACCCGGTCATCTTTATGGAGCCGAAGCGGATTTACCGCGCGCTCCGGGAGGAAGTTCCCGAGGAGGAGTATGTCATCCCTCTGGGCCAGGCTCGCGTGGCGATGGAAGGCAACGATGTGACGTTGATCGCATGGGGAGCCATGCTTCAGCCGGTTCTTAAGGCTGCCCAGCTGATGGGCGAAAGAGGCATCAGTTCCGAAATTGTTGACTTGCGAACGCTTTCTCCTCTGGATACCGACACCATTCTGGAATCGGTAAAGAAAACAAAAAGGGTGGTCGTGGTGCATGAGGCGCCGCAAACCTGCGGCCTCGGAGCCGAGATCATCGCGAGGATCAACCAGCACGCGCTGCTTTACCTGGAAGCTCCAGTGGAAAGAGTCACCGGATACGACACCGTGATGCCGCTGCCAAAATTGGAGCAGCAGTATCTTCCCAGCACCCAGAGGGTTGTGGACGCGATTGACAAAGTGATGAGCTTTTGAAGAAGAGTTTCGGGCAATATGAAAGCCACTGCCCGTTCGGAGAGCCCGCGCATCCGACCTGCCTGCCGGCAGGCAGGTAACCAGCGATGGGAATAAGCACGAAC
>JACQUW010000355.1 GCA_016210115.1 Deltaproteobacteria bacterium
GGCCCGAGCCCTCGGGCAATACGAAGAGAGGATTGATCTCCAGTTCAGCGATTTCTTCCCGCCATTGGCAGGCGATCTGTCCGATCTGGCAGAGGCCTTTGCCACTGCCTCCAGATCGGCGGTGAGGATGCGGTAACCGCGAATTCTTTGGATCATCTCCCGGGCCTTTTCCAGTGTCAGTGGAGCCGGCCAGACCCCAAAGTCTCTGATGGCCTCGACAAAAATTCCGCCGAGACCGAAAGTCACAACCGGCCCAAAGCACAGCCGCGCCTTTACCGACGTCACCCGCGGCGAGATAATGTAGAGCGGTTCTACTTGCCCGGCGATTTTTGCTCATCCCAAACCAAGCGTGGTCCATCCAACAACACCGAGACATGATTAAGAACGTCCCGTCCGACAATCCCCCATTCTTGATTACTGGCGAGAAGCCGGCCTCTGAAAACCCGTCTCAGGAAAATCAAGTCAACATTCACAACTCGCGCAACACTTTTTCGCCCGTCAAAACCCATGATCTCATATTCCGCGTCTGGCTCCATAGTTGCAGCGAGCAGGGTCACTGCCTCTTGGGGAATCAACGTTACGTCGGCGCCGGAATCAATCAACATGGGCACGTCAGACACCCTTTTGCCGTCTCCTGGATTGCGAAGCGTCACGCTCGCTAGAGGGCAGGGGGATTAAAGAACCGGTCGTCATAGGCTGGCATCTGGGAGTTCCTCGACTACTTCCTTTTTGAAATAGGCGGCCTGTTCCGGATGCACGAGCCGGGGGCTACCAATGTACACCACCGTTTGGACCTCGACATCCGGGATGACCACATAGACTTTGGCTCGCTCCGGCAATTGCACAGTAGCAGGCAAACGAATTCGGCCATTTTCGACAATCCCTTCAAATGTGGTGACTCTCATGGCTCACCTCGTTCTTTTTTCGATTCGGTGCCTTAGTTTAGCACGGGACACTCCCAAACGGCTAACGGAAAGCATAGATCGGGATAGAGATCCTCGTCCCCGAATGAGGAGGAGGGATTAGGGTCATCAGGTTTGAATACCTGAACACCGCTATAAAAAACCCTACCGCAACGCGGCCAGGGGGTCCCTCACTATCACGCCAGATCCCTCCGGCAACACGAAGAGGGGATTGATCTCCATTTCAGCGATCTGTTCCTGCCATTGGCAGGTGATCTGCCCAACTTGGCAAATGACTTGTGCCAACGCTTCCAGGTCAGCGGCCGGCCGCGGAAAGCGGTGAAGATGCGGTAACCGTGGAATCTCCGGGACGTTGTTGTTGAAGTGGAATATCGTCCAGGGAAAAAATGAGATCATCCTGAACATTGAGCCTCAACGTCGTGCTATAGACCGCTCGGCAAAAGCAACGGTTGAGCTTGGCGTTCGCGTGCTTGCACGGACTCCGTGTCTGGAGTAAATTCCGACTATGGCGAAGACCGTTTCGATCCCCCCTCCCGGCTTCGAAGGCCTGACTCCTGACGAGAAAGTTCAGTACGTCCAGGACCTCTGGGACTACGTTGTTGCCGATGCCTCAAAGGTGCCGGTCCCGGATTGGCACCGCCGCATCCTCGATGAGCGCTTGGAGGAATACCGCGCCGCTCCAAATGAGGGAAAGGCTTGGCCGCAGGTTCGCGACCAATTATTGCGAGACTTGGCTGAGCGAAAACACGGCCGAGATTAGGAGATGGCCGAAGTCATCGTCCGTCAACGAGCGCAGGCGGACATTCGAGCGGCGGCGCTGTGGTACGAGAGTCGACGGCCGGGATTGGGAAGCGAGTTCACGTTGCGGGTTGACGCCCTTGTGGAACGCATCGGGCAGAATCCGCTTCAGTTTCCGGAGATTGGAAGCGGTGTCCGGCGAGCACTCCTTCAGCGGTTTCCCTACGCGATTTATTTTGTTGTTGCAGCCCGCCTGGTTGTGATTGCGGTCCTACATCAGCGCCGCCATCCCGACACGTGGAAACAGAGACTCTAAAGCCAACAAATGGTACCCGCCGGCTTGTGGGGTCGCTTTGCATTCCTTAGGCTAAGCGACGACGAATATAGCACGGTCAGATTGTTGCTGGAGGAGAAATCATGAGCGTCAAATCTTTAAGAATTCCGGAAGATATCGAGAGGGCGATCGGGTACGTGGCGAAATTGGAGAAGATCGAAAAAAGTCAATCGCTGCGAAAATTGACTCTTTCCGAGACCCTGGACCTCTTGTCGGCAATGGGGGGCAAAGGCAACATCCGGTCCAGTGAAGTCTTGGAAAGCTTGCGAGCGATTCGGTAAGTCGTGGGCAGGAATCAGGGTCAGGGTTGAAACGTGAACGCCGCAATAAAAAGACCTACCGCAATGCAACCAGGGCGTCGCCCACGATCACGCCCGCGCCTTCCGGCAACACGAAGAGAGGATTGATCTCCAATTCAGCGATTTGTTCCTGCCACTGGCAGGCAAGTTGCCCCACCTGGCAAATAACTTGTGCCAGTGCTTCCACGTCGGCGGCCGGGCGGCCGCGGAAGGCGGTTAGGATGCGGTAGCCGCGAATTTTTCGGATCATGTCCCGGGCTTCTTCTAACGTGAGTGGAGCCGGCCAGACCGCAAAATCCCTTATCGCCTCGACAAAAATTCCGCCGAGACCGAAAGTCACAATCGGCCCGAAGCGCAGGTCCTGACGCGCTCCTACTATGACTTCCCTCGTCTCGCCGCCAATCATCTCCTCCACTAAAACTCCATCCAACCGCGCCTCCGGATTCCACTCCCTGGCTTTCTCCACAATCTCCTCGAAAGCCCGCTCCACTTCCTCTGCGCTCTTAAGAGCCAGCCGGATAATCCCCGCCTCGGTCTTGTGGAGCAGGTCCGGAGAGGAGGCCTTCATCGCGACTGGGCCGCCAATGGCGTTAGCTAAAGAGCGAGCTTCGGCGGCGTTCCGCGCCAAGCCCCCGCGGGGCACCGCAAGTCCGCAAGCGTTCAACAGACTCTTCGCCTCCACTTCGGTCAAAGCATTTCGTCCCTGGTTCTTGGCTCGAGCCAGGATCTTCCCGACCTCGGAGCCTGAATCAGGTTCTTTGCGGGCCGGGGGAGGCTGCCGCGCGAGAGCTTTCTCGCGCGTCGCCACGTACTGAGCCATCTTCCCCAGGGCTCGTATCCCACGCGCCGGCTCGGGAAACAGGGGCACGTCGGCCTGGATCAGGATCTGTCGAACCTCCGGAAGGGGCAGGGGAAACCACGTTACCATGATCAGCTTATCGGTGGCGCGCGCCACATGCGCGATGTCAGTAGCGAGTTTCTCATGGGCCCCGGGCATAATCCCAAGAAAGATGACCAGATTGTCAACGTTCGGATCGGCAAGGATCAATTCCGCCGCCCCCTTGAGGAGGCCCGGCCTGGCCACGATCTCCGCCGTGAGATCCATGGGATTCGCGATGGTCGCGAACGGCGGCATGATTTTTTTCAGCGCCTCCTTCGTAGCCGAAGACAGATCCGAAAATTCCAGGCCCCATTCGCTTCCCACGTCTGCCAGCAGGATGCCTGCGGCTCCCGAATTCGTGAGGATCTGCACCCGGTTCCCGCGCGGTCTCCTCGAAGCCTGAGACATCACGGCAAGATCGAACAGTTCGTCCAGGCTCTCGGCGCGCAGAATACCGTTCTGGGAAAACACCGCCTGATAAACTTCATCCGCCCCCGCTAGAGATCCCGTGTGCGAAACACTGGCCTTAGCGCCGGCTTCGGACCGGCCCACTTTCATGATGATGAGCGGCTTGTCGAGCAGCAATGCCCTGCGCGCCGCAATCTGAAAAGCTTGACCGTCGCGGGCATCCTCCAGGTATCCCAGAACGAGACGGACCTCCGGGTCCTCGAGGAGGTATTTGAGATAATCGGTGAAGCTCAACACGCATTCGTTGCCGGTTGTTATCCAGTAGCGAAACCCCAGGGCCCGCTCCTTTGCCGCCCCGAGGATGTAGGAGCTCAAGGCCCCGCTCTGGCTTATGAAAGCTGCCGGACCCAATTCCGGAAATCCGCCGTCGAGCCCGACACTAAAGGTGGCCGTCACCCTCTCTGGAAAGTAAATGAATCCTGAACAATTGGGACCACAGAGAGCGATTCCATACTCGGATGCAACCCTCTTCAACTCCTCCTGCAAGTGAACTCCTTCACCGCCCACTTCCGCAAATCCGGAGCTGATGATGGCTGCCGCCCTGACCCCTTTGGCTCCGCATTCCGCCAGCGTTCCCGGAACGGCAGAAGCAGGCAAGGTTATGACGGCCAGATCCACGTCGCCGGGGATATCGGAGAGATTGGCATAGCACGGCACCCCCGCAATTTCCTGGTATTTAGGATTGACGGGATAGACGCTGCCCGTGTAGCCGAACTCCCGGAAAAAACGAAACGGCCTGCCGCTGAGCTTGGTTTGCTCGGTTGAGACGCCGATCAAAGCCACCGAACGGGGATGAAAGAGGGTTTTAAGGTCCAACGATTTTTCCATTTGGCCAAAAATTCAGAAAGGAAACGTTTTGTCCATTCCAGCTTCAGAATGGTTGACAGTGAACCGGTCACCCTGAGACTCTCGAAGGCGTCGGTCCTTAACCCGACGCGCCATGATTCCTTCTCCCCCGGGGAGAAGAGAAGCTGTGAGAAAATCAGCCGATCGCGCTTCGACGAGCTCAGAGCCTGTCCTGAGTTCATCGAAGGAACGAACGGCTAAATACTTGAAATTCTATCTGTGGCATTCCGTTCGTGGTGAGCCTGTCGAACCATGAGCGGACTTTTTCACAGGCCAGGATGAGGGGGTCCTCCAGTTGGCACCCTCACCTCTGTCCTCTCCCGTCAAGGGAGAGGAAGTTAGAGGACCTCAGATCACCATTAGCGCTTTCCACCCTTTTGCGCGAGCCAGGAGGCGGGAACGAAGTCTTTTAAATCCAGGCGGTCGAAAACGTCTTTGGAAACCTTGTGTCTCGGAGTGAAACTGTCCAAACGGGGCTTTGCTGTGGCGTCAATCCCCATTTTGGACGTGACACCGTCTTGCAAATTGGAAGGATCAAGATCCGAGCCGCCGACATTGCTGATGATCACTACATCCCGGTCTGCCTGGCAGCGCGTACC
>JACQUW010000349.1 GCA_016210115.1 Deltaproteobacteria bacterium
CCGACATCCTCCAGAGACTTCAGGTTTATCTTAACTTTCTTGACCTTCATGAGTCCTCCTTTCCCGATAGCACCAGTTCCACGTCCTTAAGGAAGTCACCGATTAACGTCTCGGGATCTTTGTAAGTGTATTTCTCTTCAACGCTCCTGAAATGCCTGTGATCTCCCTTGGGATGGTGGTTATCATATCCTGCCACTCGGTCGCCGGAAGGGGATATGAGGCTCAGCCGGTACCGAACTCTGCGATGGCCCGCTTTTACGGTGATTATCTCCCACATCTTGATAACGACCCTCCATCCTCCCGGGAGAAAGACATCAGTCGATCTAAGGAGCTTTGCCTTTGCCACCTATGGCATTCTATGTCATAGGTCGTGAGCGTGCAAGCTTCGCGGGGAAAACAGGGGGCATTGACGTCTTAGGATGTTCGGTTGAATTTAAAGGAGTCTTTTCACGTAACCCACAGCATGACCTCGCAGCGCTGTCTGTCTCCGTCTAGCCATAAGTCAGGTGCCGCTGACTGACCACCGTATGGGAGGGGCAAGTACAGGCCGGTTTCTTTCACCTCCGCGGAGTAGAAAAGCAACGTGTTCCCTGTTGCTTGCCGGGCCGTGCTTCAAGGGGAATTTTGTATCATCTGTTCCCCTATGGCCGTGCATTGGCGGGCTTGAAACGTTCTACCTTAATGCGGTCGCCATGTAGGCGAGCTTGAGCGCCATCGTAACCGGCCTGCATCTTCAGGAGCAGATCCATACTGACGCCGAAGGCCTTTTTCCAAGCGAAGCGCCATCTCGGCGGTGACAGAAGCCTTCCCGTTGGTTACCTCGGACAGCGTTGCGCGGCGAACACCGAGAATCTCGGCCGCGGCGGTTACTGTCAAACCGAGCGCAATCGACGGCATCTTGAGAGCCGAAGTTCCCGCCGTGAAATAGCACCAGGACTTCGCCCTGCCCTTTTCCGAAATAGCGCGTCCTGATACCGCCGACATCAATAAATCTTTCCTGTCCCATTGCCATCTTCGGATACCTCAATAGTTAAGTTGTTTTTTAGTCTAGCTTTCTCGCTCTACCATGGCCTTGCGGTAATATGAGAGGTCAACGTATTTTTCCACAGCCGGCAGCGGGCGGCCCAGGTGGCCCATCTCGGCGCGGAGTTCAAGCGCGGCGGCAATGCCGGGAATGTTAAGCTCCGCCTTGGGGTAAAGACCATACTCGAGATCCAACAGTTGATCGAGGGTCTCTGACGCAGCGGCCTTGGTAATCCCATTGTGCTTAGTCAAAAGCTTAACGCAGGCTTTTCGATTTTTTGGGTTAAAGCACCACTGCGTCGCCTCCACATAAGCGCGAATGTAGTTCACCAGCGCCTCGCCATTGCGCCTGGCCCAGGCCCGGCTCGCCGCGCCGCCGGTAGCCTGGTACACGGGCATCATCGCGTCGCCCCGGGCAAGTAGACGGCAGCCCACGCCAAGCGCTTGCCCGATGTAAGGCGGCGTGAGCAGTGTCGCTGCGCATTTCCCTTCCACAAGCGCCCGGTAACGGCTTTCCCATCCGCCGACCTCCACGAGTTGGTAATCCCCTTCGGCAACGCCGGCGGCGCGAAGCGTCTTTTCCAGGATGAATACGAAGCCGCTCGCGCGCGCATCGACAGCGAGCGCCTCTCCGCGAAGCGACTCGATGTCGCGGATCCGGGGCGCGCTCACGAGGCTTAGAAGCCCGCTATGAAGGCCCATGAAGAGAAAGAGATCCGAGGCGCCGCCTGAGGTTTCCACATCCGCGATGACGTCATCGGCTCCGGTATGGCCAATGTGGAACTTTCCAACCCGCAGAGCTTCGGACAGATAGAGCGATCCGGGAGTGTGCTCCACTTCTACGCGAAGGCCGTGTCTTGCAAACAGGCCATGTTCTATGGCGGCGTGGACGACAACGTTATAGCCAGCGCAGAATTGAATCAACCGCAGGTGAGCGCGCAAGATGGGACCCAGGGCTAGCCGTACTTCTTAACCGCTTGCTCGATGGCCGGACCCGCTTTCTCAAGATCCTCGACCTTCATCGCCGGATGAAATTCAACGCCGGCGTTAAACGCCAGAAACCACGGCTCAGCAATGGCCGGTATCTGTGACGGCGCCTGGATATCGACCACGATTAGACCGGTCCTTTTGCCGGCCTCTTCGTAAAAGTAGGCCGCCTCGGGCTTTTGCTCATCGAGAATCGTCTTGATCGTCTTCGGCAAACTGCCGTCTTTCATCCGGGCGTTTCCAACGTCCACGGGGATGGACACCTTGAGTAAAATTCGCATTGAGATTTCTCCTTTCAGGTAATCCGGCTACGCAATTGAATTTGCCCAGAGCGCGAGTTTCCATACTATACCCAGCGCCTCTGACTTCAAGCAGTTCGGCTTGTGCGCAATATGTGGGCTACGCGGGCATGAGCTGCTGCACCCGCTCGGGCTCATCGCCAAGCCACTTTGGATTCGCGGCGGTGCCGTCGAACATTGACGTCGTTTTGAACAGTTCAAACTCGCCGCGCCATGCCGCTTTTGCGGTTTTCGCGAGGAGCTTTTTCACTTGGGCATCGCTCATCGGCCGAAAAGTTCGAGCCGCGTTGAGGGCCTGCTCGAGAACCTTCATGCTGTCGACGCCCGTAATGACGACCGATGTCGGCAAGTTCAGCGCGTAATGAAGGCACTCGATCGCCGTTACGGTTTTCGACTTGAGGATCATGCCGCCCGCCATGGGTTTCATGCCGAGGACGCCGATCTCCTGCTTCAGAAGCTCAGGCAGAACCAGTTTTTCAAAGCTCCGGTAGTGGGCGTCCATTACGTTGAGCGGCATCTGGACCGTGTCGAACTTGAACCGTTGTTCATTTGCGACTTCGAGCATGTAAAGATGGATGCGTGGATCTTTGTGTCCGGTAAAGCCGATGTAGCGGAGCTTGCCTGCTTTGCGGGCCTCGATGAGCGCGGCATTGGCGCCGTCTTCGTGAAAGATCCGATGGGGATCCTCGTAGCGGAGGATCTCGTGGTGCTGCACGAGGTCGATGCAGTCTGTCTGGAGCCGGCGAAGGGACTGGTTCAGTTGTCTTGTGGCTTCTTTTTTCGAGCGGCCGTCGATCTTGGTCATCAAGAAAACGCTTTTCCTGTAGCCGTCGCGGAGCGCTTTGCCCATTCGGATC
>JACQUW010000052.1 GCA_016210115.1 Deltaproteobacteria bacterium
CCAAGCCGTGAGGGAGATCTCAGAGTTCTTCGCCACTATCAACGTCCATGTTGGAACTCAGAAAAAACGCCCATAGCAGGGTTACATTTTAAATGACGCAATGAATCCCCACAGGGTTACATTCTTAAATGAGTTGACAGGCGACTTTCCCTTCTTTCCTGGCCCCCTTCTCCAATACCCTTTGCGTTTCGGCGGCTGGAAGGCCTTTGAGAGAGGCTAAAACCTGTTCCACGCTTGCGCCCCTTGCGGCCCTCGGAAGCAACGAAATGACAACGATGGCAACACACCATGCTATGCAGGAGCTGATCTTCTTTTGGGAATCAATGAGAGACATAGAGACCTCCTGAAATTGCTTTCGACCGCCGCTCCAATGGTTATGCGCGATCCTGATGGTCTCTTTGATTATCTTTCTTGCCGTAGGCTCCCCGCCTCGTGATGGAAAAAATGAACTGCTTCATCTGCTCATCGCTGCGACCCTTCTTGGGGTCGAACTTCTCGTAATGCACAAGCTGCTCCAGCTCCAGCCGCGGAGCGGGCGATATCGGTTTTTTCAAATATCCCACAGGAATCAACTCGTAGATTTTAAAATAATCCGGTATCCCTAAATAGGCTTTCAACATCGTGGCCATATAAGGCGAGCTGGCGTCGCTTACATACTGAGAGCCCATTCCTAGAGCCGCCACCGCGAGATGGATCAGAAGGGTCGCATTCGCCAATCCGGTCGTGAAGTGCTGAAATCCTTTCTCCTCTCTGGTGCGAACCGGGTAGGCTTCATTGACGCGCGGATCCCCAATCACCAAGATAAAGACAGGGGCGTTTTTAAAGCCGGGACTGCTGATATTCCGCTCGCCGCGGAGCGCAAACTCCATCTCTCTCTTGGGCTCCAACTGCTTCAAATAAAGCTCTACGATTTTCTCCCGCATCTCCCGGTCTCTGATGACGATAAACTGCCAGGGCTGGCCGTTTCCGGCGGACGGTGCCCAGCGCGCGATTTCCAAGATTTTCTCGATGTCCTCTCGGGGAATATCCTTTCCCTCGTTAAAGTCATAACCTCTTACACTCCTTCTCCTTTTCGCGAGATCGTAGAGCTCGTCAATGGTTAACATAGCGGCACCTCACTTGATCTATACCGGACCATTCAGCCCGGACGGACTTTGGCTCGAGAGCCCCGATCGCGCTAATGATCCTGAAACATCAGCTCATCGATCCGGCAGTTTCTGCGGATGAAACCAAATTCTAAACTCATGTCCAGGACCAACTGAATGGTTCTTCTTTCTGCCGGAGAGAGCGACCAGGAGTAATTCCGTCCGATTTCTTCTGGCGTAAAGCGCGCCTCGAGATCTTTCCTGCTACCTCCGAACTGGTTTAAGAATAGGTCCATCAAGGTCTCGAAATTCCGCTTTGCATACTCGCCAGAGGCCTGAAAAGCATCGATGATCCGTTTCGGGAGTTCAGGCCGTTCCTCAATAACATCTCTGTAGGCGGCGAGGACATGATGCATCGGCCATGTCCCTGTCAGTTCTCGCCACTCGAAAGCGGTATCGTAAAGCAGCCTGAGATCGGGGTTCTTTCGCGCCAGGCCGCCTTGTAGTCCAAAAATCTCAGCGGCGTCCACCGCGTCGTTCAAAAGGCTCTCATACGAGAACCTCATGTTGGCTCACGTGCCCTCTTGGTGCGCAAGGCTCGACCATGGCAGCCCGTATTTTTTCTCAACAATAGCGCGTTGAACGATGAGGCGTTCAGAGCCCGGATCGCAATGCCATATGATGCTCTTTGCCAAGCCTAAGTCGGCGGCGGATTTGATCGGTGACGTTCTCCGCACATAAACGCTGTTTCCCCCTCCGCTGAATATTTTTTCATTGCCCAGGAGGCAAAGATCGAGCCCCTCTTCGCGTCTCTTAATGAGCGTGGCCAGCGAGATAACACCCACGTCAACTTCCCGGTCCATCAGGAGTTGGTTCATGACCGGCCTGCCACCCGGCCGGTTCACAAACGCGAAGTCGATTCCTTCCAGACGCACGATACCGTTCGCGATTGCGTAAAAGTAAGCGAACTCTTCGAACCCAAGACCTCCGCTGCCGGCGCCAATGCCATCGGCGCTGAATGAATAGCGGATCCTGACCTTCTTTCGATCGGATGCTTTCTCGGGGATTGCGATTGTCATTGCATAGACCTCCTCGGAAAATCTTTGCTCTATTTCAGCGCCGGAAGAATTTTCTTGGCCCAGACGTCAACCACTTCCTTGAGATTCGGACCCAGCGGCACTCCAATGATCACTTGATTGAATTCGCGTCTTTTTGCAAGTTCAAACAGCTCGGAAATTTTGCCCAGGCACTCCTGCGGCGCCCCCGCAATGACAACCTGATCTATAAGGTCATCCGGAACCAGTGTTGCTCCGAAATCCACTCCCTTGTTGTTCTTAAAAGCTTCGCGCAGAGGCTTCAGACGCGCCAGATCGATGCCCCTCTTTTCAAGGATCGCGTCCGGCTCGTCGCATAAAACGTGAGAGGCGAATCGCTTCGCATGGCTCCGGGCAGCCGGCCCGTCTTCAGACAATGAGGCGTTGACGATCATCGCTTTGAGCAGCGGTTTACGTTGGCCGGATTGCGCGCGCGCCCGTTCAAACCCGTCAAATATCGCCATCGACTCATCGATCGTTCGCGAAAGCCTGCTTCCCCGGAGCGCGCCATCAGCCAACTCCCCAACCACTCGGGTCAATCGCGGCCCCGGGCTTCCGAAGCCGCCGTAGTACAGGTGAATAGGCGCGCTGGTCGGAAATCGCAGACGATAGGAGGCCGATTTCAAATGGAAAAACTCTGCCAACGTAGGGATCTCGTCCCGTCGCACTTCTTCTCCCGCAAAGAGCTTTCTGAAACAGGTCAACGATTCGGATACCATCGCAACCGGCTTGATCATTTCAACCTGCTCTCCCAATATAGATCTTGTCCCGGTGCCCAGCCCCAGCGAGATCTCTTTTCCCGCTGTCAATTCCGACAGCGCCGCGAAGCCGCCAGCCATATCAACAGGATTGCGGGCGTATGGCAAGGTTACCGCCGTTCCCAAAGTCACCGGCACGCGGCTCGCGATCGCGGCGGCGCTCACGAAGATATTTCGATACTCCAAGTTGTCATTAACCCAGACCCGAACAAAATTGAAGTCCCTGAGAGACTTCCAGGCGTGCTCGACCAGCTCTACCACCTGCGGAAGACGATACCGATTCAGGACATGCAACGGTAATTGCATTCCCAGATCACCCTGAAACATAAATTTTGCCTCCTTGCGCAATCGAATCCGTGGCTCACATACCGTCCGCGTTAGATTTCTCCGAGATCGTGATGGGCCAAGCACCAGTCCGGGAGCAGGAGCTATGCCTTTTTGGAAAGCTTCTCTGGATCGAATTCAGCGCCGTTCAGTGTGAATTTCCGCTCGACCGGCACCGGGTTGAGAATGGATTGCAACACATAGCAGCCATTTTCCGCGTTGCGGACCACGGCGGCGACGCGCTCGACCGGCTCCTGGGAATCGAGCTCCAAGCGGGTCTGAAAACCCAAGCCTTGAGCCTTAACGGTCTCTTTTAGAACCGCACCTTCGCTCTTGAATTTCGCCTTCACGAATACCCGAGCCTTGTCGATCTTCGTCTTGCTCATTTCCCGGTACCGGGAAATCTGAGTGAGAAGTCAGAAAAGCTAGGCAGAGGCCAAAATAGGCTAACGGCGGCGGCGCTGTGTTTTCCCCGCTAACCCGTTCTCCCTCATCGCAGTATACAGTGAAGCCCCTTGCATGACCCTCCTTTACGCATCTTCTCTAACGTCTCAGCGTCGGCTTCAAGAGAGATTTCCCGCTTGACCCCAATATCTTCGCCATGGATGCCTCCCTGTTAAGTATTTTTTCAATGAGCGGCTCCAGAATAAGTGAAGGGAGAGTTGACCTCAAGCTAAAAAGGACGCGCTGGGAACTTTCAGGCGGTATTCCGCGTTTTATACAGAGAACCGGGAGGTTTGTATGCTTTTACGTCGTGAGTTTCTCACGCTGCTCGGGGGCGTCGCGGTCGCGGGCCCGCTCTGGAAAGCCGGCCCCGTTCACGGCAAGGCCTGGTCGCTCGAAGAGTTCACCAAAAACATCCAGTCGGGCGGCCCGCCGAAAGACGGCATCCCACCCATTGATCACCCTAAATACATTTCAGCGGCGGATTCAGAGAAATTTCTAAAACCGAATGACATTGTCTTCGGACTGGCCTACCAGGACGCAGTTAAAGCCTACCCGCAAAAAATCCTGGTATGGCATGAGATCGTAAACGATGAGGCGAAGGGCGAAAAAATCGCGATCACTTACTGTCCATTGACTGGTTCCGCTATTGCCTTCCGCGGGCGCTCTCGCGACGGAGCCATGCTCACGTTTGGCACCAGCGGCAAGCTCGTCAACAGTAACCTTCTCATGTATGACCGGCAGACCGATAGCCGGTGGCCGCAGGTGCTGGGTATGGCGATTGACGGAAAAAATAAAGGAACAGTTTTGGATGAGATACCGCTTGCCTGGACCCATTGGTCCCGGTGGCGACGCCGCCATCCGGATACGCTGGTGCTCTCGACCGATACGGGCTACTTCCGCTCTTATGGAAGAGATCCCTATGGATCTTATGATCAGTCAGGAACCTACTACGATTCCGGCCGGCCGCTCTTTCCCGTCATGGCAAAGCATGACCGGTTTAAATCCAAGGAGGTCGTGATAGGCGTAAAACTTAACGGGCGGCAAATGGCAATACAAAAACAAGCGCTGCGCGGAAAAAAACTTATCAATACACAGCTAGCCGGTGTCCCCCTGGCAGCCTTCTATGATCCGGATCTCGATGTAGCGCGAGTATTTGTCCGCCAGCTAAAGGATAAGAGCACAACCTTCAGATCCGATAAGGACCGGATTGTCGATGAGCTTACCGGCTCGCTCTGGACAGCGGACGGGCGTTCTGTCGAGGGGAAGATGTCGGGAAGCCAGCTCAGGCCTGCCAGCGCTTTTGATGTCATGTGGTTCGCCTGGTACGCCTTTTTCCCGGGGAGCGAAGTTCTAAGCGTGGGATAATGGTTTCAATTGAGCGAGAGAAACATGAGGCTATGGCTCCAGGAATTGACGGACTGTCTTGCCGACCGTGTAGCTCGGCGCGTTGGAGTCTGGACGGGTTTGGCGTTTCTGCTTTTGTATCTCTTTTCCGTGGGCAACATTGTGATCGCTCCGGGGCAGGATCTGGCCTTCGGGAGGCCTATCCCAACAGCGTCTCTCGCTCATGATTGGGGCAATAAAATATGGAAGCCGATTGCGCCTTTCGTATGGGAGCCTATTTTCGCGCTCTATCCACTTCGTTCGGTTGCGCTGTTCCTCTCCGTACCGAATCTACTGTTAGGGCTTTTGCTGGGCACTCTTGTTGGGCTCAACACGGCGGTTGGCGTCGGCCGGGCACGACTGGTTGTGGCGGTGAAAAAAGGCGGCGGTTTTGTAAAAGGCTTTCTCGCCTCACTCCCGGCCCTTCTCTCGGGCTTTACCTGCTGCGTTCCGACGATTGTTCTTGCGCTGGGCTCTCTTGCCGCGGCGTTCACAGTCGCGGCCGTTACGGTAGCGCCCTATGTTTTGCCGGTTGCGATCCTGGGACTTGTAGGAAATCTCCTATGGAGCCTGCGCCAATTTTCTTGCGCGCTACCTGCGGCCCCCCCACGAAATCGGGATCATGGATTTAGTGACAGGCGGAGATAGAATAGAAGAATAAGGAGGGATAAGCCATGCGCTCTCATATTAACAATGGCATCGTCGCGGGTCTTCTCGGCGGGGTTGTCTTTGGGATCATGATGCAGATGATGAATGCTCCGACGCCCGAAGGCGGGCAGATGCCGATGATGGCCATGGTTGCCATGTCTTTTAGGGGAATGTGGCTCTCAATCAGGCATGGACTCAGGAATGCGCCGGCTGTGATCATCGGGAAAAAGCGAGTCATTCAAGGGCAGCTTCCGTACGAAAGGATCAAGCTTGCCATTGAAGAGGAATTAGAGAAGAGAGACGCGCGACGAGAAAAAGTTTTATCACGAAATTAGACGTGAGCCGAAGCGCATAAACAGAAATCTCGACAGCAAACCTTCAAACGCGGAGAAGCAATGAAACTCGGTATCACTCTCCTAAACTTCGGTCCCGCGGCGACTCCAGAATCTCTGGCACGCTCTGCCGGGCTGGCGGAGGCGCTGGGGTACCATCTGGTTACGATCTCGGACCACGTGGCTTTAACTCCAGACGTGCAGAGTCAGTACCCTGCCCCTTTCTATGACCCGTTGATTACGCTGGCGTGGCTCGCCGCCAATACAAGTAAAATTGAACTGGGCACGTCGGCGCTCGTCGTTCCCTATCGGCACCCTCTCAACACCGCGAAAATGGCCAGCAATATCGACCGTCTTTCGAATGGGCGTTTCATCTTGGGTGTTGGCGTAGGCTGGGCAGAGCAGGAGTACAAAGTTCTCGGAGTGCCTTTCAGGCAGCGTGGCGAAGTAGCGGACGACTACCTGCGCGCGATCAAAACCTTTTGGACCACGGATGTCGCAACATGCGAAGGCAAGTTCGTTTCATTTAGGGATGTCCATACAGCGCCAAAACCCGTCCGGTCGCCTCACCCTCCAATCTGGATCGGCGGTAGCAGTCAAGCCGCGATTCGCCGAGCAGTCCGCTATGGCAATGCCTGGCATCCGTTGTATGTCCGCGCCGACTGGCTTCGCGACCAGGCTCTTCCCCGGCTGAGAGAAATCGCCAGTCAAGAAGGCAAACCCGTTCCCGCTCTCTGTCCAAGAATCAAACTGCGTCTGACCGACTCGCCCCTTGCAGAGGATGAAAGGGTAGCCGGCGAGGGCACACTTGATCAGGTGCGCAGGGATTTTGAAGTCCTTGAGTCCTTAGGGACCCCCTACGTCCTGCTGGATGGCTACGCCGATGATCCACAAGAGGCGCGAAGTCACCAGCGCGCTTGGCACATGTTTGCAACGATTGCCGAGAAGGTTTTCGACCTGGAGCGTTGCGCTTTGCGTTAGCGCGACGAGACGCGATCGAGCAATAAGGGCAGCCAAGAAGGGGTTCTGACACACCTTCGCCAGTACGCTACCGGTCGTTTGGTCCAGGTGCTACAGTCTTATCGGGGTAATCTCATGCACGACTACGATTGGAGCCTTAATGCTCCTTAGCGCTCTCCGAGTATGCCAACGAGCGGAAGAAGATGCTTCTTGCTAAATTTCGGGAGGTTTTATGAACGGAAACGGAGCGGGTCTTACTCAAGAAAAGAAGAGCACCGGAAATCCACCGCTGGACATCGAAGCGGTCGTACGAGAAAGATACCGGAAAGCGGCCGGGAATGCGGAGCCCGGGCTATGCGTTCCAGTCAACTATGACCGCTCTCTTCTAGAGATTATCCCCGCGGAGATTTTAGAGAAGGATTACGGTTGCGGGGACCCCTCGAAATACGTGAGACAGGCAGAGATCGTTCTCGACTTAGGGTCGGGAAGCGGCAAGACCTGTTTTATCATAGCGCAGATCGTCGGGCCGAATGGCCGGGTCATTGGCGTCGATTTCAACGAAGAGATGCTCACTTTGTCCCGGAAACATCAAACAGCCATAGAAAAGAGACTCGGCTATCACAATGTCGAGTTTCGTCGCGGCCGAATTCAGAATCTCAGGGTCAACCTGGAGTTGCTCGACGAATACCTGAAGCGCAATCCGGTTCGTTCCGTGTCCGATCTTTCCAGACTGCGCGATTTCGAGGAGCTGATCTCACGCGAGCAACCCTTGATTCCGGACGAGTCCATCGACGTGATCGTATCGAACTGCGTCCTGAACCTGGTCCGGCCCGAAGACAAGCAACAACTCTTTAGCGAGATGTACCGCGTTCTCAGGAAAGGAGGCAGAATCGCGATCTCCGACATCGTCAGCGATGAGCCGGCGCCGGATCACTTGAAGAATGACCCGGAGCTTTGGAGCGGCTGCGTCTCGGGCGCCTTCCAGGAGGAAGAGTTTCTCCGCGCTTTCGAAGAGGCCAAGTTCTACGGCATTCATCTCGAGGACTTACGATCAGAACCGTATCAGATCATCGAGGGGATAGAGTTTCGCTCGGTCACGATCACGGCCCACAAGGGCAAAGAGGGACCCTGCATCGACCGAAACCAGGCCGTGATCTACCGGGGTCCATGGAAGCAGGTTGTGGATGATGATGATCATGTTCTTCCGCGGGGCGTCCGCATCGCGGTGTGCGAGAAGACTTACAACATCTATTCCAGGCCTCCTTACCAGGAACAATTCGTCCTCATTCCGCCCAGAGAAGAGGTCGCCGTGGACGCGGCGCCGGTTTTTGACTGCTCCCGTGATCACCGCCGGCACCCGAGGGAGACCAAAGGGCTCGATTACAACCTGACCCGGACATCGGAAAGCTTATGCGGCCCGGGCTCCGCGTGCTGTCCCTGATTGTTCTTTGGAAGGGCGATCATGGAACCTTTCATCCGCAGGCTCAATCTGAACGGCAATGGGTTCAGCAGGCGCGTTATCGACGTCCTGCAGGTCAACATGGGAAAGTACTGCAATCAAGCCTGCATCCATTGCCACGTCGAATCCGGACCGACCCGCAAAGAGATGATGAGCCGGGAAACCGTGGACGCGGTGCTGCGATTTCTTAAGGCGACGAGCATTCCCACCGTCGATCTTACCGGCGGGGCGCCGGAGCTGAATTCGAACTTCGACTACCTCGTGCAATCAGCGGTGGGGCTCGGGCGCCACGTCATCGATCGCTGCAACCTGACGGTGATTTTCGAACCGGGGAAAGAGTATTTGCCGGAGTTCTTTCAGAGGAATCGCGTGGAACTTTTCTGCTCCTTGCCCTGTTATTCGGAGGAGAATGTCGACAAGCAGCGCGGCAAGGGAACCTTCGATTGGAGCATTCGCGCGCTACAGCGCTTCAACGAGATCGGTTACGGCCAAGTGGACACCGGCTTGCTTTTGAATCTCGTGTACAATCCGGTCGGCCCGCACTTGCCACCGCCGCAAGCGAAACTGGAGCAGGACTACAAGCGAATTCTCGCCGAGCAGTTCGGCATCGCGTTTAATCACCTTTATTGCCTGACCAACATGCCGATCACCCGTTACGCCACTCATCTCAAGTTGCGTGGCGAGTACGATCGCTATTTAGAACTGCTCGCGAACAGCTTCAATGGCGCAACCCTGGATCAGGTCATGTGCCGCAATCTGATCAGCATCGGTTGGGAGGGCTCGGTGTACGACTGCGACTTCAATCAGATGCTTGATTTGCCGCTTACCGACGGCAGCGGAGCGCGCTTGAAAATATCCTCTCTGTCGCTAGACCATGTGGCTCACCGAGAAATCACTACCGGTGATCATTGTTACGCCTGCACCGCCGGCCCCGGCAGCAGCTGCGGCGGTGCGCTGCTCTCTTAGGGAACTTGCCGGCGGCGGTTTCTCGTAATCGCTTCTGGCTGAATGAAGTAGGAACTTTGGCCGCAACGACACTGTTATTGCAGCAAAGGATATTCTGTGAGTTCGTTTTTGGATTCGAATGCCTGCGCTCAGGTTCTGAAGGCGATGGGCGATGCGACGCGGCTGCGTATTTTGCGTAGTCTGGTGGAGCACCCTAAAACGGTTGCGGAGCTGGTAGCTGAGCTCAAAATCGATCAACCGAAAGCTTCCCATCATCTGGCCGTACTCCGCCACGCTGGCCTGGTGCGGGATATGCGGGAGGGTAGGCAGGTTAGCTACTGGCTCCATCCAGCCGTCCATCGTCAACTTTCTGAATCTGAGGGGTTAATCGATTTAGGATGCTGTTCCGTCGGGCTTAAGAAGGAGTGAATCAGAGTTGGTTTTTTTTGCTCAGATATATGGAGATATGTACATGTATAGAATTATGATTTTGGTTATTGCTGTTTTCTCTCCGCGTGGGTGGGTTAACGATGTTCAGCCCCGTTCATGCACAATGAATGACCGGCTTTTTGAGGCCTGCTAAATGAATAAATATTCCTAAGGATCTCGACGATGTTATGGATCTTGGTCATCCTGGGCGCGACTCTGTTTGTCGCCTACGCCAATGGCGCTAACGACAACTTCAAAGGGGTTGCGACACTATTCGGGAGCGGCACGGCTGACTATCGCAAGGCCCTCTGGTGGGCGACCGTGACTACACTGGCTGGTTCCTTGGCGGCGTTTTTTTTCGCAACCAAACTAATATCGATCTTTCAAGGAAAGGGCTTGGTGCCGGCTTTGCTCGCAGAGTCGCAGCCGTTCGTAGCGGCCGTGATTCTGGGCGCTGCCTTCACGGTGTTCCTAGCGGCGAAGATAGGAATTCCAATATCGACGACCCATAGCCTGACCGGTGCTATGGTCGGCAGTGGTTTCGTAGCTTTGGGAATGGGCATTGGGTTTGATACGCTGCTGAAGAGTTTTTTGTTGCCGCTTCTGGTCAGTCCTCTGATTGCTGTCGCTGTGGCGTTGGTCGCGTATCCGGTACTAAGTCATGGGCTACGCCTTGCCGGTCTAACAAAAGAGAATTGTATCTGCATCGGCAAAGAAATGGTCCCGGTGAACATAACTCCAGAAGGCTATGGTATGGCCCAGGCGTTGACAGGTTTGCGTGTCTTGGTCGACGAGCAAACGGTATGCGCCCAGCGGCTTGGCGGTACTATAGGCGGGGTGAATGCCCAGTCGGCGATCGATGCGGTGCACTTCTTGAGTGCAGGCACCTTAAGCTTCGCTCGTGGTCTCAACGACACGCCGAAGATTGTCGCTCTGGGCTTGGTGGCGAGTGCCCTCGATCTCGGATGGGCGATTACGCTTGTCGCAATGGTCATGGCACTGGGAGGGCTTCTCAGTGCCAGAAGGGTCGCCGAGACGGTGAGCAAACGCATCACGGCCATGGAACCGGACCAGGGATTCATAGCCAACCTGGTCACGAGTTTTCTGGTAATTTTCGCGTCCAAGTGGGGCCTGCCAGTTTCGACTACCCAGGTGTCCTGCGGCGCACTCTTCGGCATCGGCATAGCCAATGGCCAGGCGCGCTGGTCGGTCATTCGAACGATTTTGCTGGCTTGGGTATTGACTCTCCCAATTGCCGGTGTCGCGGCAGGATTGATCTACGAGATACTATCGAGGCTAACGATGGGCTGATTAAACTCCGTCTTGGGGAGCAGACATAACAACATGAAGATTCGAAAAGCAATTCTTTCAATTGGGGGCTCTGATGGCGGGGGACGTCGCGATGATCGGGTTCTTGCCTGTGATCGTTCTTCTGAGCAATGGAAGAGGGACATGAAAAGCGTTGTTTACTCGAATGCGATAGTGAGGGCCCCCGTACAGGGGAATATGTTGGAGAGCAGACGTTATCGTAGAGAGATTGCGAAGATCCTTTGCAATGACTCGCCGCTCAGTACATCGTCGGTTCCGGGAACTTTAGGCTCTATTCATTGGTTGTGTTAAAAGCACCAGGTAAGAAAGAAATTGGAGGCTCAAGCTATGTTCGAAGGGGTAAGCTTTCGAGCGCCGTAAGGCGGGGATTTTCGGAAATGTCGTGATGACGATCATGATGTACGGCAAATCCTTGTGCTGCAGGCGCCGCTTCCCAAGGAGGTATTCCGCCGCAGGTCCTCAGTCTCATGGGTCATCTGATTTTCGGAGGAGTTCTCGGCGTTTTTTATTGGCCGCGCGCATAGTACCTGACTCACCGTAAGATCGCGGAATTCGGGTTAGCGGACGAAGTCCTTGCTACTCCGATCGGATTTAGAAATGACGATTGTCCAAATCACACGCGAAGCAACCGGCATGAAGCTTGCCGCAGGACCGATAGGCTGGGGAATCGCTCCTATTGAAGGTAACTACGACATTCAGCGAAAGTATCTCGCGACCGACCGCTTGAGGCTGAATTTCATTCCTGGGCTATGTGTTTATAAGGGGTAAGGGAATCTCTCGCAAGGCGGAAGGTCAACTTATGAAAGGCGGCAAGCTCATCCTGGTGATCGCGCTGTTACTAATCGCAGGTATCGGGTTTCTGTTTCTTCCGATTCAACAATGGTTTGCGGGCCTTGAAGGATATATCCAGACCCTGGGAACCATCGGCCCGATCGTAGTTGCGCTCACCTACATCGTTACAACGGTTTTGTTCATTCCCGGGAGTGCATTGACCATCGGTGCTGGCAGTTTGTTTGGATTAACGACCGGCTTTTTGGTGGTGCTTGTGGGTGCAAATGCAGGCGCCTTATGCGCATTCCTGCTCGCGCGGACGTTTTTGCGCGAGAAGGTCGCCCGATGGGCCGAGGCCAGTCCGAGATTCCGGTCTCTCGACCGCGCGATAGGCCGGCAAGGTTTTAAAATGGTCTTTCTCTCTCGCCTGAGCCCAGCCTTTCCGTTCACGCTTCTCAATTACTTGTTGGGGCTCACGGCAGTGGGGACAGGCTCATACGTACTGGCAAATTTGTTGGGGATGCTGCCGGGAACGTTTCTCTACGTCTATATCGGGGCGGCGGCCCGGGACGCATTCGCCGGAAACATAGATACTTCCGCGGGATTCTTCGAAACAGTCTTAAAATATGTGGGCCTCGCGGCGACCGTCGCCGTGGTCGTTGTCGTTACGCGACTCGCGCGCAACGCCATGCGGGAAGCCGAACAAGATCAAGGCGGAGACCTCGCCGCACATAAGCCGCGGCTCGATCCAGATCACAAGCCCACGCGATTTCGCGAAATGATGCTGGTTGACGATCCCCACGACGAAAAGTTAATCGAAAATTGTCATCCGCCAGGCTGGGCCAATCCTATCCCATCGGGAAAATACAACCTGGTCGTCATTGGCGGAGGAACGGCGGGTTTGGTGAGTGCAGCCGGCGCAGCCGGACTCGGCGCCAAGGTCGCCTTGATCGAGCGCAATCTGATGGGCGGAGATTGTTTAAACGTTGGCTGTGTGCCTTCCAAAGGCATCATTCGCGCCTCACGGGCTGCTTTCGAGATGCGTGGCGGAGCAGTCTTCGGTATCCAATCCCCTGAGCCTCCTGTTGTGAGCTTCTCTCGGGCCATGGAGCGCATGCGCCGGATTAGAGCTGAGATCAGCTTTCACGATTCAGCGCGAAGATTCCAAGATCTCGGCGTCGATGTCTACATTGGAAATGGAAGGTTTGTCGGCCCCTCCACAGTGGAAGTGGAGGGGGCTCGTCTGGAGTTTCGCCGGGCGGTGATCGCCACCGGCGGCCGGGCGGCTGAGCCTGACATTCCCGGGTTGAACGAAGCTGGCTACCATACGAACGAAACTATTTTTACCATAACCGAGCTTCCCCGCCGGTTAGCCGTCATAGGGGCGGGACCCATAGGATGCGAGCTGGCGCAAGCGTTCGCCCGCTTTGGCAGCGAGGTTTACTTATTCGAAGCTTTGCATGGAATCATGCCGAATGAGGACCCCGACGCCGCCGAGATCGTGCGCGGATCGATGCTCGATCGCGACTGTATCAAGCTGATGTGTTGCGGTAAGGATTTGCAGGTGAGCCATGCTAATGGCGGCAAGCGATTAAAGGTAGAATCGCATGGCAACCACTACGATATCGTTGTCGAGGAAATCCTGATAGGTGTTGGCCGGAAGCCGAACCTGGAGGGGTTGGGATTGGAGACAGCGGGGGTGCAGTACACCGCTCAGGGAGTGACGGTGGATGAGCGGCTGCGGACAAGCAATCCCCGCATCTATGCCGCTGGTGATATCTGCTCACGTTACAAATTCACTCACGCAGCCGATGCCATGGCCCGCATCGTGATCGCCAACGCGCTCTTTTTCGCCCGGCGCAAGGTGGCCGATTTAGTGATCCCGTGGTGTACCTATACCGATCCCGAGATTGCCCATGTCGGATACTATGAAAAAACTGCGAGGTCCGCCGGCTATGATGTCGAGACAATGACGGAGTCGCTGAACGAGGTGGACCGGGCCATCCTTGATGGCGAGGACGAAGGCTTTGCCCGTGTCCATTACGATAAAAGAACAGGCAGGATTTTGGCAGGCACTTTAGTTGCGCGTCATGCCGGTGAAATGATCAGTGAGTTGACCCTGGCGATCGTGGCCAAACAAAAGATGGATATCTTGTCTTCAACCGTCCATTCCTATCCCACTCAGGCGGAGGTATTGCGCAAGGTCGGAGACGCCTATATGCGAACCAAGCTGACGCCAAGGGTGAAGGCGATATTCGGGAGATGGTTAGCGTGGAGCCGGTGACACATGCGGAACACCCTGGAGATCCAGGTCTCCATGAATCCCAAGGCCGCGACGGCCGGGGCGGAAGATTCTGTCGATCCAAGGTTTGTGGAAGAGCTCAAGAAGAGCGGCTTCTTGGAAAAACTCTATGGCCGTAAGTGAACAACTGGGACCTGGGGAGACCCGCCTCGGCTCCTTGGCCGAGCTCGCGCCCCTCGAAGGCTAAGGGAGCTTTCTCAGCTCCTGCAGGATCTGATCGTTCGTCGCCCTGATCTTATAGTTCATCTCGACAAACTTCCACTGCACGATTCCTCGCTTGTCGATAATGTAGGTTGCGGGATGAGGCCAGCCTTTGCCGTCCGGATTCAAGATGCCGTAACGATCGATGACCTTGTGATTCTTGTCCTCAAGCAGAGGAAAATCGAGGTCTCCGGCAAATCTCCCCTTCAGTTTTTGTACAAACTTTCTTGAATCCTCGTGGCCATCAATGCTGACCGCCAGGATTTGCACCTTTTCCTTTTCTTCGTTGGTCAAAACACTCTTCAGCTCGCCGAGCTGTTGGGTACAGTACGGTCACCATTGGCCACGGTAAAAAA
>JACQUW010000353.1 GCA_016210115.1 Deltaproteobacteria bacterium
GCTCCACAGGTTCCTTCACATGCGCAAGCTCTCCTTCCTCCTCCAACCGATGAAGGAACTCTCTTAGGTCCGCATAGGGCATTTTGTTCTCCCTTGAGTGAGTTTGTGTCAGCGCCGTCTTCCGGTTTTTGTGTTCATATTACATCTCTTGGTTAGTGGCAAACTCCAATGGGCTGCTTGGCTCCTTGAAATATTCCTTCCTAGTTTTTCCTGTCTGTGCTAAGGTCACCGCGACCTGGCTCGCGGGCTATCCTTAACTGATACTGATCTTGATATTGTTTTTTACTTCGTTGAGGGCAGGAGGTTTTTATGGATACCAAGGACCTTACCGCAAAGCTCTTTTTGGAGGGCTACGGCTGAGGCGAAGCGCTCTTGCTCGGTCTGAGACAAGCAGCAGTACTCGATGTACCGGACGAGTTAGTGCGTGCATCCACAGGACTTGCCGGGGGAGGCGGGGGAAAGAAGGAGATCTGCGGCGCAGTCGTTGCGGGGGTTCAAGCCATCGGCCTTGAATATGGTCGAGTCGATAAGTCAGTGGACAGAAGACCGGCTATGGAGCTAAGTGGGCGTCTGATTGCTGAGTTCAAGAATCGCTTCGGCACAGTGTCATGCTACGAATTGACTAAGAGCTTTCCCGATTTTAACAGCCAGGAGAGGAAAGAGCACTGTGCAAAGTTTGTTGTGTCCGTCGCTGATTGGCTTAGCTCCTCACTCCACGTTCAAGAAAAAAAACCATGATTTTTGCCGTGGCTGGCATATCGCTGAATCCCCTCATACCTTTTTTCTGGGCTCTATTTGTGGGTTTGATTTTCTCCACGGTAGGAGCCGCTGGAGGCATCCTCGCTGGAGTTGGCCACATCAGTGTCTTTGGCATCGCCGATGCCAACATGATTAAGCCCATGAATCAGCTGCTTGTTATCGTGAGCCCGCTTATTGCGGTGCCTGTCTATTGGCGGCAGCAAAGGGTGGTCTTGAGTCTGGGACTTCTCTTAGGACTCGGCTCGATCTTTGGTTCGGTTTTTGGCTCCTGGTATTCCAAGAACTACCTCCTGGAGATGCGTCAATATCAACCCTTGTTCGGCCTTCTCGTTTTTATTATCTCCCTGAGGCTCTTTTATGAATGCAGCCGGAGGTTTCGAGACAGAAACAGCAAGGTTCGGGAGGCCTTCAAGACCTTCGAGAGCAAACTCAGAGAATTGAAGGGAGGGAAAGGAGTCAGGTCCAAGAAAATCTTAGAGACCAGCCTCTCGTTGCGGCGGCAAAGAATCAACTTCACGGGTTATGAATTTTCTTTGAATCCTTTCTGGCCGATTCTAGCAGGATCTGTGGTGGGCCTGATTGGCTCCGCTCTTGGAGTCGGTGGGGGCTTTCTTCTCGTTCCGTATCTCGCGAGCTGGCTTGGGCTTCCCATGTTTATTGTGGCTGGGACATCGGCGCTTGCAGTTTTGGTTGCCTCCGTGACAAGCGTTGGAAGCTACCTTTATCTCGGAGTCAAGGTGGATTGGCTTTTGGCAGCGCTTGAGCTGAGCGGAGTCGTCGTCGGTTCGCTTCTTGGACCTTGGGTCTCCCGTTACATGAGGGAGAGGTTTCTGCGGTTGCTTTTAGCAATAGTGTTTTTGTACATTGCGCTCGGTTATGCGTTTGGCGGATGGATTAAGGCTTGGCTTGGCATATCGGTCATTTAACTGCTGTAATCCGGCCGGCTACATTCGATACTCCATCGCTGTTCTCTTTTCTTTGGCCGAAAAGAAGAGGTTAGATTTGTTTGAGCAGACCTGTAACTTCCGGGTCTTAGAAAGTCGAACGCCGATGGTAAAAAGAAAACCATACCGCATCTGCTTTCTCACAGTCGTTGGGTTCTTTCTGTCTGCTTCGCTCACGACACAGGACGGTCGCGCAGCGGATAGGCTTCTTATCGCCACCCCGGCGCGAGCGATGTTTTCTTTGCCTTTCATTATCGGGCAGGCGCAGGGGTTCTATCGCGGCGAGGGGTTAGAGCCGGGTCTGGTTGTGATGCCGCCGCAGCTTGCCCTCCAGGCGCTCATCTCGGGAGATCTGGACTTCGCCTCCCCCTTTTCCAGCTCCACCCGGGCCGCCGTTAGCGGGATGCCTGTCCGCAATGTCATGGTTGTCATGACCGCTACGGACCACGTGCTCGTGGTTAGTCCTAAAATCGGTCGAGTGGAAGATCTGAAGGGAAAGATCCTAGGGGTTAGCTCGCTAAAATCGACGCCTGATCTTGAGACGCGCCTTGTCCTGGAGAAGTACGGCCTCAAGCCCGACGTGGATGCGAAGATAGTCGCCCTTGGCGGCGGAAGTGGCTTGAGGTTGGCTGCGCTACAGGGCGGAAACGTCGATGGGGTCATGCTTTCTATGCCCCAGAACAAGATGGCTGGCCAGATGGGTTTTCGGGAACTCGTCTTCATGAAGGACCTGGTTAAGATCCCGTTTGTCGGCCTAGCCTCCAACGCGCAGAGGATTAGGAATGATCCCGACTATGTCGCGCGCGCGATTAAAGCAACTTTGAAAGCTATCCGCTTCATCAAGGAGAATAAGGAGGAGACGCTGAAGCTCATGGCCCGGGAGCTGGGGATCAAGGAACGAAAGGTCGGAGGCCCGGTGTACGACGATGCTGTGCAGCTTTACTCGGATACCGGAATTCCCTCGGAGGATTCCATGATGGAGGATATAGCTCATGCGCGAAAGATCCAGGGAGTCAGGCGCGAGGTCTCCATCGGTGAGGCGGCGGATTGGAGCCTCGCACGCAGGGCGTTGGAGTTGCTTGAGAAAGAGCGGAAGGGAACCAAACGATAAAAGGGAGACAGGGATGAACCCGCAACTCTTAGCAAGCGGTCTTTACCTTTTGCTGGTCCTGCTTCCTTCGATTGCCGGCAGCCAGGCTAAGACAGGCTCGGAAAAGTTTTCTGCGAAAGTTATCTATGAAGCCTTGAGCGCCTCTAATGCCCTGATTTGGTTGGGCGAGGATTTGGGAATTTATGAGAAGCACGGGCTTGATGTTAAGGTCGTTCATGGCCGGGGCGCCGCGCCTGTGCAGGCCCTGGTGAGCGGCTCCGTGGAGTTCGGCGCCTTTGGCGGCGCGTCCACAATTGCTGCGGCCCTTCGAGGAAGCGATCTGGTCCTGGTGGCGGCCAAGCCCAATTTCATGGTGATGTCGATCTGGACCAGGAAAGGTTCACCCATCAAGAGCCTTACAGATCTTAAGGGGAAAACTGTCGGCGTGAGCTTGGCCGGCTCCTCCACTCATTCAATAGCTCGGCTAGCTCTGCGGAAAGCCGGGATTAATGAGAAGGACGTGAAATTTGTCTTTCACGGAACCCTTCCAGATATTTTTGTCTCCTTAGGCAACGATTGGGTCGACGCCGGCGTTGCCTCGGCTCCCCGCCCAGGCTTCCATGAAGTGGCCGACCTATCGATCGAGAGGATTCCTTTCTTGCAAGGAGCCATACAGGTTCAGAGGGGATTTCTGCAAAGCAGGCGACCGGTTGTGTTGGATTTTTTGAAGGCCTATGTGGAGAGCATTAAAGTCGCCAAGGAGAAGCCTGACCTGGCCGTCGGCTCGATCGTGAAGCATCTTAGAATGAAGCCGGACGCTGCTCGAACTGCCTACCGCTCGTTTGCCAACGTGTGGGAAGAGGTTCCCTACATCCGGTCCGAGTCGGTGCAGGCCATTCTCGATCTTCACCCAAGAGACGCGGTAAAAAATATCACCCCCGATAAATTCATTGATAACAGTCCCATTAAGGAACTGGAAGATTCAGGCTTCATAAAACAGCTCTACGGCAAGTAAACCGGCGCCCGATGAACCCGTATGAGGAGATTACATGGGAATGAGTGATTTGCGTGTTTCGGGGGTGCGCCGACGGGCTGCGGCGGATGGTATCCGACAAGACGTTCGCCAGGAAGGTGGCACAGAAATACCTCCGGGAAAAGAATGACGACGTCTTGGAGGGTCCCTATCAGTACGGCTTGGACTACATCGTGCGTCTGCTTATCCCGCCAGAGAGAGAATTATCGAGGTCTTGAGGCAAAGCGAGCATCCGAAAGCCAATAACGTGAGTCCAGATGAATTTGTGGATGTGAGTCTGATCAAAGGTCTCGAAAAAGAGAGCTTCTTCGCCCCAAGATCACGAAGAAGGAGCTCCGTAGGAGAACCTGAGATGCAAAAAAGAATTTTGCTGACCCTTCTAGCAGCTCTCTTGCTTGCCTTCTCCGGAACGCTCTCGTCGTTCGCCCAAGAGAAGAAGGTGGTCCGAGTGGGATTCGCCAGCGTTTCTTGGGACACGCAACTTCCCATCCGCGTTGCAAAGGCACGGGGATTTTTTAAATCCCAGGGGCTTTCCGTCGAGCATGTCTTTATTCGGGGCGGCGCGACAGTTCTGGCTGCCATGGTTTCCGGTGACCTCGATTTTGCCGACATGGGAGCCCAGGCTCCGATCCGCGCGCGCTCTCAGGGACTGAACATCTACATCATCGGGGTCTGGCGCGATAAGGTTACCTATGCCCTCGTAGGGGATAAGAACACCAGAACCATTGCGGATCTGCGAGGGAAGGTGATCGGCACGACAGGTCCCGGTTCTCTATCCGAATTTGTCGTCAGGACATTTCTTAAAAGGAATCAAATGGATCCGGACAAAGACGTCACTCTCCGCGCTGTGGGAGGAACTGCCGTCCGCACTGCTGCGCTGGAGAATAGACTGATCGCCGCGGCGCCGTTCACCGCCGGAGAAACCGTTGAGCTTCTCAGGAAAGGCTTTCCGCTGATTATCAACCTTGCCGAAGCTCTCGATATCCCTCATACGGTGATCGCTGCCAGAGGGAATAGCTTGGATAGGTACCCGGAAACCACGAAGCGATTTCTCAAAGGAGCCATCATGGGCCTTCAATTTGTCAAGCGAAATAAACAGGAGGCGATCAAAACCGGGTTTGAGGCCGGCTTGACCGGCAATCCCGATATGGTAAGCCGGGCCTACAATTTATACGCCCCCGCCTATACGTCTGATCTCTCGATTCCGCGGAAAGGAATTCAGGCGATGATTGAGGAAGACATTCGGACTGGCGTCATCGACGGAACGATGACAGTGGAGAAAGTTGTGCAGGAAGAAATCCTTAAAAAGGCCCAAGAGGAGCTGAGGTGAGACGAAAGCAGACCACCTTTAGGACGGAACCCTAAGGATGGTGGGAAAGTTAAGGATTGCGGTCAGAGGTTCTCTTATAGTTTGGATGGTGCCGCTAGCTAAGTTCGCCTTTTTATTGGAGTGCTGCTGCTCAGGCAGTTTCTATGCGCCGGGGAATTCAAGACGGCTGTCGAGCTATACGCGTACCGGGCGGCGGAGTTGAAACATAGGGGTTGCCCCTATAGAGATGGTCTATCCCGAACCTACCCCGGGGCTGTGACTGCAACTGGTGAAACTCGCGGAGACCACCGCGCCGCCGTAGTCGGGCGTCAAGTGAGACGACAATCTATTACAGGAGGAAGATGATGGAAAACAATTTCTATGACGATTGGCTAAGCGCCGCGAGAAAAGCAGACGCGGAAAGAGCAGCCGCAACCATCCATGCTCGAGGACGTGAGCTCCGCTGGATGAGCACGCCCCAGGACGCGCGAGTGGCCATGGTTGCTGGACCTCAGGTCGGGTTTCGAACGATGGGAGGCTGCGTTCTTATCGGTGAGATTGCGTCCGGATGGAAAACCGGGCGCCACTCCCATGGAGAAGAGTCCATCTGCATCCTCGACGGCGAAGGATACAGCTTGATCGGCGGGAAAAAATACTCCTGGCAGTCCGGGGACTGTCTGCAAGTCTACAGCGAAGTTCCACACCAGCATTTCAATAACGGACCGAAGCCCGCGCGTTATCTTCAGGCCATGCTGGCTCCGCTTGAAGCGTTCATGGGGATTTTGAATTACGTTCAAGAGGCTGAGGCGGGTCCCATCAGCGATGAAGAACGGGCGCAGCATTCAACTCTGGCCGAGGGTGACGCCGGCGCGGTCTACTCCGGAGAAGTTCACATGGAGGAGGTCGGCGCCGTCAGCCGTAGTCCGGTGGAGGATCCGTATGAGCGAACTAAAAAGATCCATGAAGCGGGACGCGCTTATCTCGCAGGCCGCGTTATACTGCGCAAGCAAGACACGCAATGGAAGCCGACCCGGCAGGCGGGAATGCGTTGCGCGCTCATCAGCCACGAGCGCGGCTTTAGTTACCGGGGGGTGAATTTCAGCCTCATTAATGAGGTCCCACCCCACTGGCACACCGGCCGGCATATCCATGCCGAGGCGATGATCTATGTCTTGGAGGGGAAAGGGTACAGCATCATCGATGGAAAGCGCTATGATTGGGAAGCGGGCGATCTCCTTCACGTGCAAGGGCCACACACCGACCACCAACACTTCAATACCGAAGCCGTGCCCGTCCGCTATATGCGCATTGGTTTTACGATTCGAGATCTCTATCCCAACTATGACAAAAAAGAGCAGGTTTCCACATCCGGCAAGATCGGCTGAAGGCGGTACCACCGGGTACCGTTCTTCTCCAAGGTGTCAATTTCAATAACTTAGACGGACTGGATTGTTCGGCAAGGGGTGTTCTATCAAGGGATGCCTTTGCCCAACTCCGTGGTGCAAGGACACTGGTCGGGGAAACGCTCGCATTCGATCTCCGGCGCCGCTTTGGTCTCGCCGCGCTCCATTCTCATCTGAACCTTCATCCGTTGGGTGACGAGCAACCAAACGGCGACGGTGATCAGGGTGGCCCAGCCCATCCAATTCGTATTGAGCGGCATGGGAATCATGCCATCAACCGCGACTCGCTTGAACCACACGAGAATAGCGACGGCTGCAATCGCCTCCGCGATCCTGGCGCCGACACCGTCGACGGCAATCTTTACCGTGGAACGTTCCGAGGAATCGACGGGAATAAACGCCTGCTCCCAAATCGAGCGGTGCACCGACGAGCGCAGGCCTCCCTCCGTCACTCTTAAGACAGACCGGCTGAGAGCCGTAGCAGCAGCGGTGACGAAAGTGGCGCCGCCGATGAGACCGATAGGCAGCACCATCAACCCGCCGCGCAGTCCGATTTTATCCTGTATTTTGGGCGTGGCGAACAGCTGCAGCAGCAAAGAGCTGAAGTTCAGCAGAATGTAAAAGTTAGCGAAGAAATTCGCGTTTCCCTTCGAGCCCATATTGGCGCCAGCCGCCGTGGCATAGAACTGGAAGTCGATGAGCAGGCCGGCAACCGCGCCCGTCATCGAAATAAACAAGAGCGTCAGCGAGTATTTGTTGCCGAGAGGCGCCAGAAAGCTGGCCTTCAGTTCGTTGCCGCCGGTTTCTTTCGAGACACTATTGGTAGGAAACCGGCTGTGGATGTGAAGGACGAGCGCGATCACCCCGAGGATGAACAGTGCACCCAAAAAAATCAACCATTGGGCATCCAGATACGGAGCGAGCCCCTTGGAGATCAAGCCGCCCGCCATGCCGCCGGCAAGCGTGCCCGCGCCTATTTGACCGAAAGCGCGCGCCGCTTCGCGTTTTTCCTTTTTCTCAAAAATATCCGACGCCAAAAGCCAAAGGCTTGCGAAGAGAAGCCCGAAAATCGCCGGGATGAACATGAAGATCGCCACCATGAGCTTGTTGTCGCCGGGCTCCAAGAAAGGAGCGGAAGCAGCCAACACCGTCCCGGCGAAGAGCAGAATTCCCACGCGCGCCCGCCGCGCGCCCCAGATCTTCATCGTCTTGACGAAGAGGAGAGCGAGCGGCAACGACGCCGCGGCTATATTGATGTACACGAGCGGCAGTTGCAGCAGCCCGCCGCTTCCCTGAAAAAAGAGCGCGTCTCGTCCCGTCTTGGCGGTGATGAAGGCCGCGGTCAGCAGCCCGAGAGTGAGCGCCGGAACCAAAGTCTGCCGTCGAGCAGTTTCGTTGCTGGGGGTTGAGTTAGTCAACCTCATGGGTGGCTCAGCCTTTTTCGGCCAGCAGGCGGCGGAGCCATGATTCGATCTCCTCGTAGTTATTAACCGATGAGCGGCGGAAAAGTTCCCGAGATCCTTTCGGATCGTCATGCGGCCATCGCGTCGAAAATAGCGCCGCCCAAAGTCGGAAAAACGTAATGCATGGCGCCGACTTCGGACTTTTTAAGGCCTCCGCGCATGGCCGCTGCGCCGATCTGAACGAGGTCTTCCGCGCGCGCGCCAATGACGTGAACACCGAGGATGCGCTCCGTCCCTTCTTCATAGACGACTTTGACCATGCCTTCTGTTTCGTTGCGCACGCCCGCTGCGGGATTGTAGTCGAACGGCATCCTGCTCACTTTCGCCTTGAGGCCCCGGGTTAACGCTTCTTTTTCCGTGAGGCCGACCTGGCCGACAGCGGGGATTGTAAAGATGGCGCTCGGGAAGATGGTGAAATCAACCTTGCGATCATTCCCTTTGAGCGCGTTCTGCGCGGCAATCGGTCCTTCATACCAGGCCACCGGCGAGTGCTGGTGTTTTCCCGCGGCATCGCCGACGGCATAGACGTGAGATGCGCTCACCGATTGCAGATATTCATTCACCCTGACTGCGCTGCGATCCAGCTCGACGCCCGCGACTTGAGGCCGCAACGCCTCGACGTTCGAAGGGCGCCCGGTGGCGAGCAGAACCTGATCGGCTGGAAATTTTTGCGCGGCGCCGCCGGCCTCGGCTTCGACGGTTTTGTCGGCGGCGATCGCTTTTACCTTGACGTTCGTCACGATGGTCATGCCGGCCTCACCGGCGGCGTTGAGCAGAATTTCCCGGATTTCGTCATCGAGCGCGGGCGCCACCTGAGGACCTGACTGCAAGATAGTGACTTTCGATCCGGCCCACGCGAGCGCAAAACCAAACTCCAGCCCGATAAAGCCGCCGCCGACGACTACGAGCCGGTGCGGCTGCTCTTTCAGATGAATCAACTCATCGCTGGTGATGCCGATCTCCGCGCCGGGAAGCGGCGGCCGCGCGGGTCTGGAGCCGGTGGCGATGATGATTTTTTCCGCCGAGTAGGTCCTGCCGTCGACCGCAATCTCGTGCGGGCCGGCGAAAACTCCCTTGCCGCGCAGGACCGCGGTTCCCAATTTCTCGGGCGCGGCCTCTTTGCCCTTGGACCAACTCGCCACAATGCGGTCTTTGCGCTCTATGACCGCGCGCCAGTCCAGCCGCAAGTTTTCCGCGCCGTTTATGCCCAGATCTTTTCCTCGCCGCGCTCGCGTGAGAAGTTCGATGGTGCTTACCAGCACCTTTTTGGGAATTCAGCCCGTTCGCAAGCAGGTTCCCGCGAAGCTTTCCTCTTCGACGACCGCGACTTTGGCGCCAAGCTTGACGGCTGCTTTTACTGCGTTCATTCCAGCCGTCCCGCCGCCTATGACGATCAAATCGTAATCCATGACTCCTCCGAAAATGCTTCCCTCAGGGGCACGCCTTCCGGTCGCAGCCGATGGGCCAGTGCCTCGAGGTCCCAAGCTTGCTTATTCCAGGTTTTTGCCTGCCAAAACCTGCACGGTCCTGCGTCTGCGACCTCCAGGCCCGCCCCTTCGGTCAGAGTTTCATTGTTCAGGGCGATCCAAAAGTTAATGGTCATTCCTTCTGAATAGCGATCAGCCAAAATTCTAAATATTCTAAGCTGACGGTCTAGAAAGTGATAGAGCTATCCTAATACAGGCGAATCAGCTTTGCGATGAATCCCGTCCAACCCGATTGAGGGCTCGCGCCGATTCCGGCCATTGTCGCCGCGAAAATAGTCATAGAACGGATCAGGTCGCGCCAGTGCGGGTGTTACTGGGACTTATGCTTAGATGCTTAGCGCAAGCGAGAAGATGCGCGCTTTTGTTCCTCCACCGCTGCCAGGACAACACGATCCAATCGCATCGCCTCGGCCAGCGACCAGGCCTGAAAGGGGCAGCCGCGCGGCATGTGCGGGGGTTCTGCGTCAGCAATCTCTGAGACGTGGCCAAGCCCGGCTTTATCAAGATGTTCCAGGATCGGGGTGAGGAAGCGCGTTCGGGCTTCAAGTTTAGCGTCATCGCTCTCGCCATGGACGCGCACCCACGCCTCGACGAACGGACCGATCAGCCACGGCCAGACGGTTCCTTGATGGTAAACACCGTCCCGCTCTCGTACACCCCCTTCATAGCGGGGTGTATATCCGGGTTCCCCGGGGGCGAGAGAGCGGAGACCGAGGGGCGTCCAGAGGCGCTGAGTCACCATCTCGACCACTCTTTCTGCGCGTTCGCCCGCCACGAGTGAAATAGGGAGTCCTCCGATTGCTAAAATCTGGTTCGGTCTGAACAAAGCATCGACTGTCCCTGCTTGATGATTGACATCGACGACATCGTACAAGTAGCCGCCTTTTTCGTTCCAGAAGCGCGCGCAAAAGCTCTGTTGGCCAAGCGCGAAAGGCTTTTTCCAGCGGCCGGAGAAATGGCTGGCGATCCAAAGGGCATTTAGCCAGAGCGCCTGAACTTCGACCGGTTTTCCCACTCTTGGGGTCACCACCCAATCGTCGATTTTCGCGTCCATCCAAGTCAGCTGAACACCGGGAACACCGGCCGCAAGAAGACCGTCCTGGTCCATGCGAATTCCGTAGCGGGTGCCCCGCGAGTAACCGGTGAGTATGGCTTCGACCGCTTCCTGTAGCGCCTTTTCCTGCCATGGGGAAACCATTTCTCCTCGATCTTTCATCGATTGCAGAAATTCGTGGACTGCGATGATGTACCAAAGCGAGGCATCGACGGAGTTGTACTCCGGCTCGTCGCCCTGGTCCGGAAAGCGGTTGGGAAGCATTCCTTCGGAGACCACGCCGGCCCACTCAAGAAGAATATCCCGGGCCTCATCGAGCCGCTCCGTGGCAAGACACAAACCGCGCAGAGCGATGAAAGTGTCGCGCCCCCAGTCGGTAAACCACGGGTACCCCGCGACGATGGTCTTGCCGGCGCCCCGTTTGACCAGGTACGCGTCTGCCGAACGATCCAGAGGCAAGGAGAATTTCTGACGCCGCCTGAGCTCGGCGCGACGGAGCTCCACCGCCAGCTTTTCGGGAGGAGCGTCGATCGTCAGCAAACCATTTTCAAAACCCTCCGCCGCCAGGATGCAGACCGCCTCTCCGCGGGAGAGATCCCAACTGAATGCTCCCGGCGCGGCGAGGTCTTCGGCGAAATCGAGCCCGCGAGCGCGCTCCTGCTCATAGAGAAAGTTGCGGTACCAGTCGGGCTGATGGAAATACTTACCGTTGGAGAGGGCGATGATTCCGGGAAGGCCGGTGTAGGGGTGCCACACGACGCGTTTTCCCTGGATCTGAGGCTCGAACCGGAACGCGCCATTTTCATGATGCATCGAATGATAGTCCCGGCCGGAGAGAAAAGGTCTGAACGAGAGAATCGCTTTCCGTTTCCGAGTGAGAATGCGCCACGCGAGTACGGTGACGGAAGCGCCGTTGCAGGCGAAAAGCTCAAAATGAATCTTCGTCCCGTCTTCCAGCGCGTATATCCACTGAGGCCAAAGGTCGGCTTTGAATTGCTCTATTCTTTGAGCGCCGTCGGGGTGCACAACATCCGGGTTGTATGACTGCGAAGAGAGGGAAAAAGTTCCGGCTCCCGTTTCGACCCATGAGTCGAACCCGTTGACGAGAACCACTCGCCCGGAAGGGGGCTTCGTCGCGGTAAGGAGAAGAGCATGGTAGCGCCGCGTTCTAATCCCGGAAACGGTGCCGGAGGCAAAGCCGCCGAGCCCGTCGGGCTCGAGCCATTCGTCGGTTTTCATATTGGCCAAATCATTCATCACAAGCCTTTCTTTGCCGAGGCTGAATTATTTCTCGATCAACTGCAGGGCGTGGCCGTCGGGATCGCGCACTAGAAATCCTTTGTTGATTCCCAGCGCTCGGTCCGGGATTGTCGCGATGCCGGGCGAAACGAAGCGGACGCGCCCGGCCTTTAACTTCTCGACCGCCGCGTCGGCGCGGGCAACTCGCATCGCCGTCTGCCAATGCCACAGATCGTTCGCGCGAGTATCCGGCGGCATGGGACGGCCGTCGCGTGGCGCCAGATAGTCCAGGAACTCGACGCCGGGACCCGATTGCGCCCTGAGCCCGCTGATACGAACCCTCGATCCGAACACATTATTGAGATGCTCCTGCTCGGTGCCGTAGTTTTCGCTCTCTCCGGCAAGTTTCATTCCCAGAAGATCTCGGTAGAACTGCAAGCTGCGGTCCGTGTCCGATACAGCAATCGCCGTATGATCGATCCCCAGAAAAAGACGCCCGTTTGTCTGTTGCCACTTCGGGTTTCCTTTGCCTGCCGGAAAATAGATGAGCTCCAGATTGTGCCCATCGGGATCCTTGAAATAGAAGGCTTCGATTCCGGCCGCCGCTTTGTTCCAATCCGGAATCCGCTGCGGGCCGGTGGAGGTGTGCCGTGCTTTATGAGCCCGCAGCCGCTGGTAGGCTTTGTCCATGTCGCTCACGACGACGGCGATATGCTGGAACCATTGATCGTTGCTGCGCGGGTCCACGGGTATCGGCCTGCCTTTCGGCGCGAGGTACTCGGTCAGCTCGATCGCTTCGTCGCCCAATTTCATGCGCACGATCCGCATGCGCACGCCGAATAGCCCCTGAAGTTGCTCGTAGGCGCTGCCCGCCACTTCCACGTCGGAGATTTTTTCAAAGCTCAATACCCTCGAAAAAAACTCCACCGACCGGTCGATGTCGGAGACGGTCATTCCCACCGCGTCCACGGATTTGATGACTTGCGCCAGTCCGGATGGAATATAAGCAACGAGTAGGAGTAGGGCGAACGAGCATAGGCTTACGTAACGCTTCTTTTTAGTCATTAACTTCCCCCGGACCTATGATATCTGACCTCCGACTTCTGCTTCTGTCACTTCATTCTCTCAATCAGATGATCTCCCACTCTGAGCGCGTTGGCCATGATCGTCAACGCCGGGTTCACCGCTCCGCTGGAGCAAAAAAAGCTGCCGTCGACAACATAGAAGTTATCGACGTCGTGCGCTCTGCAGTTGACATTCAGAGCGCTGGTTCCAGGATCGTTGCCGAAACGGACCGTTCCGACCTGATGCGCCACACCCGCCAGCGGGATTCGCTGGCCGACGTAGAGATTCCGAGCGAACAGTCCCTCATGACACTCGTGGCCGTGGATTTTGCACTTGCTCTGCTGCTGCATAAGTTGCTTCAGTTTCACGATGAGCCGCTTATGGCCTTCCTCATTGTTGGGTTTGTAAGTGAGAACGATGCCGCCGCTGCTATCCAGCGTGACCCGGTTATTCGGGTCGGGCAGATCTTCCGACGTCAGCCAGAAATCGAGGGAGTGTTTCGCCATCAAATCAAGCGTCCATCCCGGCGTGAGCGCCGGCGCCCCGCCCTTCAGTGTCTCGCCGTCGAGCTTGCCCACGAAGGAAATATGGCCCATCGGATATTCCCACTCGTTGCTACCGAAGTAGAAATCATTCACCGATAGCGACTTCTGAAAAATCGTCGTATTCGGACATTTCGACAGCGCCATCAGAACCGAGTTGACGTGGCCCATGTAGTGACGACCGACGACGCCGGAGCTGTTGGCCAGACCGTTCGGATGCCTGTCATTGGCGGAGCGGAGCAGCAAAGCCGCGGAATTAATCGCACCGCAGGAGGAGACGATGATGTCCGCCGAAACCTCCTCGCGAGCGCCATTGTTCGTGATAATCACCTTTGTGATCTCGCGGCCGGAGGGACTTGTTCCAAGCCGTTCCACGAAAGCGCCGGTCCTGAGCGTGACGTTCGAATATTCAAGCGCGGGATCGACGGCGCACACCTGCGCGTCGGATTTGGCGCCCACCAGGCATGGGAAACCGTCGCAGGTATTGCAGCGGATGCAACGGCTGGCGTGCGGATCCTTTTCGTTGAGCATGACGCCAATCGGTGTATGAAATGGGCGAAGCCCCAGCCGTGAAAAGTCGTCAGACAGCTGTTGAATGCGCGGCTCGTGGCTGACCGCCGGGTGAGGGTAGGGCGCGCTTGCCGGCGGTTCAGCGGGATCTTCACCGCGGTTGCCGTGCACGTGGTACAGCCGCTCCGCCTCGGTGTAGTAAGCTTCCATGTCGCCATAACGAATCGGCCAGGCTGGAGAAAGGCCGCCGTGATGGCGAATTTCGCCGAAATCTTCCTTCCTCAGACGAAACAGCGCGGCGCCGTAGAATTTCGTGTTACCGCCGACGTAGTAATTGGTGTGCGGATGAAGCGCTTTGCCGTCCTTGTCGTGCCAAATCTCTTTAGTCTGGTACTTTCCATCAAGATTCACGGCGCGGGGATTCCAGTTGTCCTTCTCGCGCGGGACATAGCCGCCACGTTCCAGGAGCAATATGCGCTTGCCGGTGGGAGCGAGCTTATACGCCAACGTGCCGCCGCCTGCGCCAGTGCCGATTATGATGACGTCGAAGTGATTATTTAAAGCCATTGTGACCTCCGCAAGACGATTCGAAAATGGTCGATGTAAACTCCGCAGAGCCAGCTCATATCAATTAGACGCTTCGCCCAGGCCGGAAGGTGCGGGATTGCTACCGGCGTGAAGCGCGCATGAAGAGTTCTTATACTTTTGCGCGAAAATGACGATCGTCGTCGTCGCGCCGAGCTGGTACCCCTGAAGAGCGATGAATACCGGATCGTTCAGGCCGAAAGCATGAGCCAGAAGCAGAAACGAGGAGACGAGCCACATCGCGTACGCTTTGAGACTGATGCCGGCAGAGCACTGATTTTTGACCAGGTGGAGCACCTGAGGCATATAGGCAATCACCACCACGGCGGTTCCCAGAAAACCTGCCCAACTGGTTGACACGGCGCGCCTCCGTCAGAGAATTCGACCCAGCCGCCTGGCGATATATCCGTCGAGCGCGAGCTTTCCGGGGCCGGCATGATGACCGCCAGAGGCGCCGAGACAAGGCGCGTGGCCAGGCCCAGCAGCAGACAGATTCCGCCGACGAACTCTATGGAAGCCACGGTCACGGCGTTCAACTGAGGAAAGGGTATCCCCAGCTGCGCAAAATACTCGCCAAGCTCCTCGAGCTTGTAAAAGAGCTTGCCCCGGCCGGACTCGAAAAAAAGCGCGCCCACGGCGAGCCGGGCCAGAAGGATTGGAATCCACTCCGCATTGTCCAGGCGCTTTGTTATCTCCGAAAGCTTCATGCGACCTCCCTTTTCAGGCGGGCCATCTCGATCTCAGGCGCGGCATTGTTCCCTGGCAGCGCGCGCTCGCTCGCGCCGCGTTCGGCCCGCACGGTCATGAACTGAACCAGGTCCTTCGAGAAGACCATATCGAGAGTCCAATCGAGAGCGACGCGGAGCTTTTTCTCCAGCCGCGGCAGCTTGCTTAGATAGATTGACCGCCACAGCCACCAGGCGACAAATCCAGAAAACTTAACTCCCATGATCTTTGCGACCCCGGCGCGCCTCCCGATCGCCGCGAGCTGCCCTATCGTCGAAAAGACGAAGGGCTTTTTGTCGCCGCCGGTCAGCGCGGCGGCAATATTCCGCCCTAGGACTTTCCCTTGCCTCAATGCGTGTTGCGCGGTCGGGGGGTGCGGAGAGCCGGTTCTCTTGTCCAGGATGGAAGCGCAATCGCCGAGCGCCCACACCCCGGGCCAATTCGGAACCTGGAGGAATTCGTCGGCGACGATTCGGCCGCGCTCCTTTCGGAATGGGAGAGAGTCCAGCAAAGGATTCGGCGCCGTTCCCGCGGTCCACACCAGGGTCCTGGTCGCGAGCGTGGTTCCGTCGCTGAGATCCACGCCCTTTTCGGATAGTCCGATGACTTTCGTGTTCAAGCGAAATTCGACCCGGCGCCGCGCGAGCTTCTCTCGCGCATAGGCGCCTAATTCGGGGCCCAACTCCGGTAGAATCGTCGGGGCGTACTCCACGAGCACGACGCGCAGCATCTCCTCCGTCAAACGGGGATAAAACCTGAGCGCCTGGCGCAGGAAGTCGTTGACGGCGGCAATGGTCTCGACGCCGGCGAATCCGCCGCCGGCAACGACGAACGTAAGCAAAGGCTCTCTCAGCGCGGGACAGCACTCGAAGTCCGCCTCTTCGAGATGCTCGATCAGGCGATTGCGCAGATAAATCGCGTCGCCCAGCGATTTCATCGTAAGCGCCCCCTCTTTAAGGCCCGGGATCGCGTAAAAATTGGTAACGGAGCCGAGGGCGAGGACGAGATGGTTGTACTCGAGCTCGTGTCGGTGGGGCGCGTTGCTGCCGTGGGAGACGGCAACCTGCTTTCTTGCCAGATCGATGGCTTTCACTTCGCCGTCGAAAAATTTCACTCTCTTGAGCAGCTTCCGGATCGGATTGACGATGGTCGTGAAATCGAGATCGCTGGCCGCCACTTCGTGCAGCATCGGAGTGAAGAGAAAAAAGTTGTCGCGGTTGACGAGCGTGATCTCGACAGATGAATCCGCGCCGAGACGTTTTTCTAATTCGAGGGCCGTGTAAAGACCACCGAAGCCGCCCCCTAGGATCACAATTTGTCTTTTGCCGTCACGCATCTCGCTTCCTCAATTTTCTCTTTTTTTCCCTCAAAATCGGAGAGATCTCCTTTTTAACTTTTTTGAGAGGTAAGGGTGGCCGCGCCGAAGTTCACGCCGAAGCGGGCGCACCAGATGCTGACCGACTTGTATTTGTTTAGGTCGGTGTCCGCCGGCATTTCGTAGTTCTGATCGCCCTTGTTGCCTTTGAGCGAGCCAAGGTCGATAAAGCCCGCTTGCTTCACGGTGTCGTTGTCCTTCGCGACCTCAGCGGCGACGAGGTAGACATGCACATCGGGACCGTTAGAAGTTTCGAAGTTGGTGAGCCGGAGTATGCGCTTGCCGTCCGCGAGCTGATGAACCATCGCCGCCCCCTTGGTCTCGTGAGCGAGTCCGCGGAAATCGCCTTTAGCCAGGACCATGGGCTCGGTTCCTTTGGACATTGTGGTAGCCGACGCTGCCGGCAAACCCTCACTGACCGTTTTATCGATGAAGAGCAACTCGGGCCTGAACGCGTACCAGCCAATCGCCAGCACGATCACGCCTATGCCGATAAAGAGATTACGCTTACTCATAAAGAAAATCCTCCTTTGTTTTTTTCTTGTGAATTGGGACAATCTTCCTCGTTAGATGCGAGGCGGCGGCGAAAGGATGCAGTGGGAAACTCTCAGGCCGGGGATGAACATCCCTCTCCCGCGGAGATAATTTCGATCTCAGACGGAAAGACGTAATCACTGGCGCCCCCATCCCACTGGACGCTTATAAGGCGACGCCCGATGTTGTCGATGCTCAGTCGAATGGTCCCTTCGGTCGCTCTCTTTATCCATCCCCGATGACTTTTCACCGGCTTCGTGGTGCGACATCTCATCCCTGTTAAGGTGGTATCAATCATTTCCGGTCTCCTTTTCACCGCGACGGCATTATCCGATTCTTAGATGCCGGCTGGACGGCAAAGGATGCCTCCGGCCAAATCATTCAGTCCTGATGCTGATCGAGGAGCGAGCCTTCCAGAGGGAATCAGTGGTCAGCCCAAAGTTCGGGGTTTAGAAACTCTCCCAAAAGACGAAGAGGCCAAAAAATAACCGCCAGAGACCAACATCGATATGGTAATTCCTTGTCGATCGTCTCCTGATTTTTTTCCGTTAGAATAGCTATACCCAGCGCTAAATTCGGGTCAGCGGCTCAGTCCGACCCGTTCCTTCGACGAGGCTCAGGACAGGTTTATCCCGAACGGGCAAGCCTTATCTGGAAAATGATGGACTCCTGTGTTTGTGCCTTGGCCATCCTTTCCTCGGAGACACTCGATGAGATGACGAGGTTGATGAGAAGAACATTTAAGAATCGCAGTTTGTTTTGAGATGAGATGGTGAAGAGTTTGGAGATGAAGAAGCCGAACTAATCCTTAGCGAGTCCCATGTTGAGATTCGCTGAGTGCCGCCGTGCTATACCGCGGGCTGATATCTGGATATACCGCGAAGCCCAGCGGTATATCTCAGGGCAAAGGATTGCCTCTTGACACCTGAAACTAATTTCAGTATATGCTGCCTCCAGCTTGCCCTCAAACATTGGAGGAACTGGGCTTCGCTGCACTGAACGGTCCGGCGAGAGCGTCTGCATGGTCCCGGAAATCGAGCAGGAGTTTGTTTGGGCGTATCGTTGCCTCCCGTTAACTGAGAATGGAGGTTGCCATGGACAACTTTGACGTAAACAGCCTTTCCACGCAGGGACTCCAGACAATCAACCGGAGCGCGTCCCAGCCCGTGGCCGGCACCCCTCCCGCGAGCGCGCCCAGACCTCGGCTCCTCGACCAGGTGCGCGATGCGATCCGAACGCGGCATTATAGCTACCGAACCGAGAAAGCATATACACACTGGATCAAGCGATTTATCTTTTTCCACGACAAACGACATCCGACAGAAATGGGCGAAGCTGAGATCGGCCGGTTCCTTTCCAGCCTGGCGACGGAGGGACGGGTCAGCGCATCCACGCAGAACCAAGCGTTCAATGCGCTTTTATTTCTTTATAAGGAAGTGCTGGGCAAAGGGATCGGCCTTGTCGAGGGAGTCGTACGGGCAAAGAGGCCACAGAGGTTGCCGGTCGTGCTCACGAAGGAAGAAGTCAAGAAAGTGATCGATCAAATGAACGGCTTGCCACGTTTGATGGCGATTCTTCTCTACGGTGGTGGTTTGCGACTCATGGAATGCTGTCGTCTCCGGGTCAAAGATATCGACTTTTCTCGCAACGAGATTGTCATTCGAGCAGGCAAAGGTGATAAAGACCGTCACACGATGCTGCCGGCAGCGATCAAGGAGTCTCTTTTCAAACATATCGAGGCGAATCGATGCCGACATCAAGAAGACATCAAGAAGGGACTTGGTCGCGTTGCGTTGCCAAATGCGCTGGAGCGCAAATACCCCAACGCGGGTCGAGAATGGGCATGGCAGTGGGTTTTTCCAGCTCCCAACCACTACACCGACCGGGTTACTGGCGAGAGGCGCCGGCATCATCTTCACGAATCCGTGTTGCAGAAAGCGGTCAAAGAGGCCGTGCTGAAGGCTGGAATGACGAAGCCGGCGAGCCCGCACACGTTTCGCCATTGCTTTGCGACCCATCTACTTGAGGACGGATACGATATACGGACGGTCCAGGAGCTATTGGGGCACAGGGATGTCAGTACGACAATGGTGTACACACACGTGTTGAATCGAGGCGGACGCGGAGTGCGTAGCCC
>JACQUW010000354.1 GCA_016210115.1 Deltaproteobacteria bacterium
GGCGCTCAGCGATATTTACGAAAACCGTAAACTGGTTGAAAGTCATAGCCGTCGCCTCCCGCTTCGAATTGCTTTCCTACGTTTGAATTGCCATCCCTCGATACGGCCCTTCAGGCCCACTCGGGATTGTCGGAACTTCTGAAAATCCGATTCCCCGAGTAGCCGCTGTCAAGCGGCGTATCGAGGGGCGCCCTCCCCCACGACACGCGGGAACCTGACGATTTACGGCCGAAACGTAGGTCGGATCCGGGCCAATATTTTCAAAGATCCTAGCCAAAATTCATTGGCCCGCGACTATGGCACAAAAGCTATGAGTTGTCTATGCAAAAAAGCTATTTGACAGATCTTAACCCAACAATGGTACAAGCCGTCATGCTGAATGTTCCTATAGCTGAAGAAACGCCAGCCCCATAACGGACACACATTGACGTACAAATTCCGGAGGGCTGCCCACTCACGAAATGGTACAAGCAAACGAAAAGACAGGAGAAGGAAAGGAGAAACTATTATGAAGAAACTCACGATTTCCGCAGCGGCTATAATTCTAGGAATAGCGCTATCCCTAGTGCCAGCGACTCAGGCAGCTACAAACTGCTCATTTACCACCGTCGATATGATCATGGTACTCGACAGCGACTGTACCACGGACGCAACCATTTTCATTCCAAATGAATGGACCCTAAACGGCAATGACTTCACCATTACCGCAGTCGATCCTGCTGGCGGGCACTTCACCGGTGCAGTAGTCGCGAATGGCGGCCCTGTGGCCAACGTCGAACACTTATCGATTACGACTTCGGCGCTCGGGAACGTTTGTGACGCCGGAGCCAATCGCCTCCGCGGCATAATGTTTCAGGCCGCTTCCGGGACAATCGCTCACAACCGAGTATTGAACATCAATCAGGGCCCGAGCGGCTGTCAGGAAGGCAACGCAATCGAGATTAGAAATGACCCTATGGATGGCACGCATCCCAATACCCAGCATGTAACGGTCTTCGGAAACAAAATCGAGGGGTACCAGAAGACAGGAATCGTTGCGAACGGAGACGTCGCGGTCGATATCCAAAACAATCAGATCGGCTCTTCAGCCACTCAGGCAAATCTTGCGGCGAACTCAGTCCAGCTTGGATTTGGAGGTACCGGCATAGTCATGAACAACAACATCGATGGAAATTCCTGGTGTGGACCGTCCAATTACGTGGCAACCGCTGTCCTCGTGTTGGGTGGCACGCGCAAACATTAGCCAAAACAACATCGGGGGCAACTCGGATGTTGGGATTTATCTGTTGGCAGACGACGCGCTCGTAAACAACAACCGAATCTTTGACATCGGAACTGACTGCAATGTCTACGGTTACGATTTCGGTCTCGGCAATTGGGGCTCGACTAACTCAGTAACAAACAACAAAACCCGCGGCTTCGATTGGCCATACGACGGAGTGACTGACGGCAAGAACAAAGTCATCCCGCATCCGCATGACTAACGAATTTTCGCTCTCGTACAGGAGACGACTAGTGTTCTTGTCTAAGCATGGGGTACCCATTGAATCGGCAAGGTTACATCCCTCAATCCGAGTACCGCTTGGTAACAGGCATCACTCCATTCCTACGCATGGACGTGATGGAAGTTGCGCAAGGGAAGCAGCATGCAGCCCCTGGTTAAGATGCTAAAGATAGCATCTCCGAAAGGGTGACACATTACGGAGGCAAGCCATGACGGATTTCCTGAAAGGCACAATGATTTTATTGTTGCTACCGCTTTTTTTATTACATGGTAGCAATCTTTCGGCAGGTGATCTGGTAACACTAACTTTACCAACTGTCAGTGACATCATACCATCAGGGGCGCTCTACACCATACAATGGGAAGCAACTCCTGATGCAGTAAATTTTAATCTGACGTATTCGACAGACAATGGGTTAACATGGGAGTTAATTAAAGATGGAATAATAGACATGACTTATGATTGGTACACACCCGTTTTGACAGAAAACAAGAATAACTGTCGCATAAGAATAATGGCATACAATTCATCTCAGGAAATAATAGGTGAGGAGATAGCGGATATGTTTACAATCGAAGCAGGAAACTAAGTGTTAGAGAGGATTGCACATGAAGAGGCTTAGCGGAAACTTAAAAATTAAAAATCAAGATAATTCGTGTAAAACTGCTTTTTTGCTCGCCTTCTGCATTATTCTGTGTTTTGCAACTCTGCCCGCATGGGCAGGGATAAACCAGTGGACGACCAATGGACCATATGGAGGGAATATAAGCGCTTTGGCGGTCTCCCCGAACTACGTCACAGACCATACGGTCTTCACTGGGTCTCTGGGCGGCAGGATTTACAAGACCATGGACGGCGGAGCTAACTGGACAGCGGTAGGTATAAACACCAGGGATTCAATTCTTGCCCTTGCCGTGTCCCCGAACTACTCTACCGACAATACCATATTTGCGGGAGTTAACACTGTCGGAATTTACAAAACCACAAACGGTGGGGCAAGCTGGACTCAGGTCCTCTTTTCTTTAGATGTTCGGTCTTTCGCCATATCTCCAAATTATGCCAATGACCGAACAATATTCGCTGGGACGAATAGCGGCGTCTACAAGAGTACCGACAGCGGGGCAAGCTGGACCGCAGTCAATTCAGGAATATCCAATACATACTACATCTGTTACCTTGCCATATCCCCAAACTATGCGAATGACCAGACTATTTACGTCGGTGGCAGGTTCTCAGGAGGGGTCTACAAGAGCACAAACGGCGGGGCAAGCTGGACCGCGGTCAATTCAGGAATATCCACCAATACAGGTATTTATTCTATAGCCATATCTCCGAATTTCTCCACGGACCAAACGGTTTATGCTGGGACCGCCTGGCGGGGCGTCTACAAGACTACGAACGGCGGCTCAAGTTGGACGGCGGTCGGTTCCCTCACCGATGTTTATGTCAATTCTCTCAGCCTATCTCCTAATTATATCACCGACCAGACGGTTTACGCGGGGACCAGTAACGGGGTATACAAGAGCACAGACAGCGGGTTAAGCTGGACAGCGGTCAACTCAGGTTTAACTGTTCTTAATATTCTGTCTCTTGCCGTTTCTCCAGACTATGCGACCGAGCAGATAGTTTATAGTGGGACGATTGCCCATGGGGTATTTGAGACGATCAACGGCGGGGCAAGCTGGGTCGCAATCAACAAGGGCATATCCAGTTCACTTATTGTTTCTCTCGCCATATCCCCGAGCTACTCTGCCGATAATACCGTATTTGCGGGAAGTAGTAACGGTGGTGTGTACAAGACCACGGACGGCGGGATAAGCTGGATCGCTAATAACTCAGGGTTACGCCAGTTAAACATCCTTTCTCTTGCTGTATCCCCCAACTACACCGCGGACCGGACGGTCTTCGCCGGTATCTTTGACGGGCTCGGCGGGGTCTACAAAACCACGGACGGCGGGGCAAACTGGTATGCGGTCAACACGGGTATGACCCCTGACTTAAGTGTAGTTTCTCTCGCCATATCCCCCAACTACGCGGCGGACCAGACGGTGTATGCCGGGTTGTACTCTGGCAAAAAGGTATACAAAACCACCAACGGCGGGGCAAGCTGGACATCGGTCTACACAGGGACAACCCCTATCTTTTCTCTTGCCATCTCCCCAAACTACGCCTCGGACCGTACTGTCTACATCGGGACAGCCGGCAGCGGGATCTACAAAACCACGGACGGCGGAGCTAACTGGACGCCGATCAATTTAGGGGTATTATCAAGAACAACTTCTATTGCCATCTCCCCGAACTATGCCGCGGACCAGACGGTCTATGCCGGTACAGATTCTTACGGCATCTTCAAAACCACGAATGGCGGGGCAAACTGGGTTGGGGTCAATTCAGGCATAACCAGCACGACTATACATTCTATTGCCGTATCTCCAAACTATGCGACTGACCATACGGTCTTTGCCGGAACAGGATATGGCCCCCCCCACGGTGGAGGGCTCGGCTCTGGGGTCTTCAAGAGCACAAACGGTGGCACAAGCTGGACAACAATGAATTCAGGTTTACCAACTAATTTGGGAGCCAGTTCGCCCACAATAGCCATATCCTCTAACTACACTACTGACCATACGGTATTCGCCGGGACATTTGGCTTCGGTGTTTTTAGTTATACTTTAATCGTCAACACTCCGCCCGTTGCCAGTAGCGATACTAAGTCAACTGCGGAGGACACGGCGCTTATCTTCTCGGCCAGTGACCTGACGGCCAATGATACTGATGCGGACGGCGACAGCCTCACGGTTACTGCGGTGACGGCGACAGCCAACACCCACGGCACGGTGACGCTGACTGGTGGCATTGTCACCTATACGCCAGATGCCAACTTCAATGGCTCGGGCAGCTTTACCTATACCGTAAGTGACGGCAAAGGTGCGACCGCCACGGCCACCGTGACGGTGACCGTTACGCCCGTCAATGATCCGCCCGTGCTTTCTCCTATTGGAAACAAGAGCGTCAACGAAGGCCAGCTTCTCACTTTCACGATCTCGGGCAGCGATGTCGATGGAAATTCTCTAACCTACTCGGCCTCTAATCTACCGTCCGGAGCCTCCTTTAATCCTTCCACCCGCACGTTCTCCTGGACGCCGACCTATGCTCAGGCCGGGAGTTATCCCAATGTGCGTTTCTCGGTCAGCGACGGAACCGTATTTGCCAGCGAGGAAATCACCATCGATGTGATTAACGTTAATAGTGCTCCTGTCTCTAACGCGCAGAATGTGACCACTGCTGAGGACACCTCGGCCGCCATCGTCCTAACCGGAAGCGATCCGGATGGCGACGCTTTGACTTTCACGCTGGCTACCCAGCCTACAAACGGGAGCCTCACAGGAACTCCACCGAACCTGACCTACACGCCCAACCCGAACTTCAACGGATCAGACAGCTTTACCTTTACGGCAAGCGATGGCTTCCTTACCTCAGCCCCTGCGACAATCTCAATCACGGTCACATTCGTGAACGATCTGCCGGTGGCCAATGACGACGCCTTTACAGTGACCGAGGACAGCGAGGCGACAAGCCTCAATGTGCTCGCCAACGACACCACCGGGCCTGATGCCGGGGAGACGCTGGCAATTATCAGCGCTGGTCCAGGCTCCCAAGGAGGTACAGTTGCTGTGGTGGGCGGGACCAGTATCGCCTATACACCTGCCCCTAATTTCTTTGGCATCGAGACTTTCACCTACACGATCAGCGATGGCAATGGAGGGAGTGCAACGGCCACAGTGACGGTAACCGTTCCCCAGGCGATTTGTGTCCTGCCTCCTAGCGGTTTGGTGAGCTGGTGGTCTGGGGATGGGCATGCGAAGGATATCCAAGATAATAATCATGGAACGTTGCAGTTTGGAGCAACTTTTGAAGCCGGAAAAGTCGGGCAGGGATTTCGCTTCGATGGGTTGGATGATTACGTCTTGATTCCAAGAGCACCTAGTCTCGAACCACAGCAGTTGACGATTGAAGCCTGGTCCCGAGCAGAGACTGTGGCCTTTAATGACTATGCGGGATCGGCAATCGTGGGTAAGGATATTGCTTGCGCTTATCCGACTTTCCCTTGCGTCTCGTATGGACTTTTTGGTCCAGGCATAGGTGGCCAATTCACCGCGATAGTGGATTTTACTGATGGAACACGCGCCAGAATAGCTAGCTCACCCACATTCTCCTTAAACACGTTATACCATGTGGCCATGACCTGGGACGGCAGTGCGCTGAAACTTTACGTAAACGGGCAACTTGAAGCCACACAAACCATAGGAGCCAAGACAATAGCCTATGATCCGAAAATAAATGTTTCGATAGGGAGAGAACCTTATTTTTCTCGACTATTTAAAGGGCTCATTGATGAGGTTTCCATCTATAACCGCGCTCTTTCCGCATCTGAGATTCAAGGAATATTTAATGCTAGCAGCGCCGGGAAGTGCAAAGCCCCCATCGCCAATGCGCAGAATGTGACCACAGCCGAGGATACGCCGGTTGCGATCGTCCTAACCGGAAGTGACTCGGATGGCGATCCGTTGACTTTCACGGTGGTTACGCAGCCCGTATATGGGACACTCTCAGGAACACCACCGAACCTGACCTATACGCCCAACCCAAACTTCAACGGGTCCGATAGCTTCACCTTCACAGCCAGCGATGCCTTCCTCACCTCAGCCCCTGCGACCATTTCGATCACGGTCAGTTCGGTGAATGATCTGCCGGTGCTTTACCCGGTCGGAAATAAGAGCGTCAGCGAAGGCCAGCTCCTTACCTTTACGATCGCAGGCAGCGATATCGATGGAAATCCTTTAACTTATTCGGCCTCTAATCTACCGGCTGGAGCCAGCTTTAATCCGTCCACCCGCACGTTCTCGTGGACGCCCACCTATGCTCAGGCCGGCACTTATCCCAATGTGCGTTTCTTGGTCAGCGACGGAACCGTTTCGGCGAGTGAGGAAATCACCATCAGTGTCTTCAATGTTAATCTCGGCCCGGTCTCGAACTCTCAGAATATGACTACAACCGAAGACACCTCGACCGCCATCGTCCTAACCGGAAGCGATCCCGATGGCGACGCTTTGCTTTTCGCTGTGGCCACCCAGCCTACAAACGGGAGCCTCTCAGGCACACCACCGAACCTGACCTATACGCCTAACCCGAACTTCAATGGGTCCGATAGTTTTAGCTTTACGGCAAGCGACGGGCTTCTCACCTCAGCCCCGGCGACAATCTCGATCACGGTCACACCCGTCAATGACCCCCCGGTGGCCAATAACGATGCCTTCACAGTGGCCGAGGACAGCGGGGCAACAAGCCTCAATGTCCTCGCCAACGACACCACCGGGCCTGATACCGGCGAGACGCTGACGATTATCAGCGCCGGTCAAGGCTCCCAGGGAGGTACCGTTGCTGTGGTGGGAGGGACCAGCATAGCCTACACACCTGCGTCTAACTTCTTTGGTCTCGAGACTTTCGCTTACACGATCAGTGATGGGAACGGCGGAACGGCTACGGCCACAGTCACAGTAAGCGTCACTCCGGTCAACGATGCCCCAACTGCTAATCCCCAGAATGTGACTACAGCCGAGGATACGGCCGTTGCAGTTACCTTAACCGGAAGCGACCCAGAAGGTAATGCCTTAGCTTTCACGGTGGTTACGCAGCCTTCCAACGGGATCCTGTCAGGGACGCCACCGAATCTGACCTATACACCTACTGCAAACTTCAATGGCTCCGATAGCTTTACATTCAAGGTCAACGATGGGAGCCTTGATTCCAACGCGGCGACGGTCAGCATCACGGTGAACGCCGTGAACGACGCGCCGATGGCCGCCAATGACTTCTACAACACCGACGAGGACACCGCGTTTACTTTATTTGCGCCGGGAGTGCTCGGAAACGATCAGGATCTGGATAGCGCGCACAGCTCTTTGACTGCAGCGCTGGTTAGCGGCCCGGCGCACGCCCTAAACTTCATGCTGAATGCGGACGGCTCTTTCAGTTACACACCTGAGCCCAACTTTAACGGCACCGATACCTTTACCTACAAAGTAAGCGACGGCGCCCTCGAGAGCGACGTGGCGACGGTGACCATCACGGTTAACCCGGTAAACGATGCCCCGGTAGCTACCAATGACTCCTACAACACCGACGAGGACACAGCACTAGCAGGTACCACCGCCGGTGTGCTCGCCAACGATAACGACATCGACACGGCGAGAGCAAACCTCACCGCAATCCTCGTCACCGGGCCAAGCCGTGCTGCCTCTTTTACTCTCAATCCAGACGGCTCCTTTAGTTACACGCCGCAGCCCAACTTCAACGGCACCGACAGCTTTACCTATAAGGCAAATGACGGCGCCAATGACAGCAACGTGGCGATGGTGACCATCGCTATTAACCCGCTGAATGACGCGCCGGTAGCCCAGAACGATGGCTACATTACGGCCGAGGAGACGATGCTTAATGTTCCCGCCTCTGGTGTAATCACCAACGATCAGGACATCGACACCGCGATCCCGAACCTCATAGCCCAGTTAGTTTCGGCTCCGGCACGCGCTGCCAGCTTTGAGCTCAACGCTGACGGCTCGTTCTCCTATACCCCGGTCCAGAACTTTAGCGGGGTGGATACCTTCACGTATCGCCTCTTTGACGGCACCCTCTATAGCAACGAGGCAATGGTCCAGATCACCGTGACCAACACCAACGACGCCCCCGTAGCTCAGGGCCAGTCGGTCACGACCAGCGAGGACACCGCTAAAATTATCACGCTCAGCGCGAGTGATCTCGATAGCCAGAGCCTTGCGTTTGCGATCGTGAACGGCCCGACTCATGGCTCTCTCGGCGCAGTAAGCCCCCCTTCGTGTAATATCCAGGACCAGGGCTCAAGCTGCACCGCTACGCTCACCTACATCCCGGGCGCAAACTATAACGGCTCCGACAGCTTTAGCTTTAAGGTCAACGACGGAAGCGTGGACTCCAACGTCGCCACCGTGAACATTACGGTGAGCCCAGTCAATGACCCGCCGATGCTTTACCCGGTCGGAAACAAGAGCGTAAGCGAAGGCCAGCTTCTTGCCTTCACGATCTCAGGCAGCGATATCGATGGAGACCTTCTTAGCTACTCCGCCTCCAATCTCCCTTACGGAGCGAGCTTCAACCCATCCACCCGCACCTTCTCGTGGACGCCCACCTATGCTCAGGCCGGGAGTTATTCTAATGTGCGCTTCTCGGTGAGCGACGGAACCGTATCTGCCAGCGAGGAAATCACCATCGATGTGATCAACGTTAATCGTGCTCCTGTCTCTAACGCGCAGGATGTGACCACTGCTGAGGACACCGCGGCCTCCATCGTCCTAACCGGAAGCGACCCGGATGGAGACGCTTTAACTTTCACGCTGGCTACGCAGCCTGCCAACGGAAGCCTCTCAGGAACTGCACCGACCCTCACCTATACCCCCAACCCGAATTTCAACGGGTCAGACAGCTTTACCTTTACGGCAAGCGACGGGCTCCTCACCTCAGCCCCCGCGACGATCTCGATCACGGTTACACCGGTCAACGATCTACCAGTGGCCGACAACGATGCTTTTACAGTGGCCGAGGACAGCGGGACGACAAGCCTCGATGTCCTTGCCAATGACACCACCGGGCCTGATGCCGGCGAGACGCTCACGATTATCAGCGCTGGCGCTGGGTCGCAGGGAGGTACAGTTGCTGTGGTTGGAGGGACCAGCATAGCTTACACACCAGCCGCTAATTTCTTTGGCGTCGAGACTTTTACTTACACGATCAGCGATGGCAATGGTGGAACAGCGACAGCTCTGGTGAGCGTCACTGTGACCAACGTCAACGACAATCCCATTACGCTCAATGATACTGCAACGGTGGCGGAAGACAGCGGGGCCAATGCACTCGATGTCCTCGCCAACGATTCTATCGCCCCGGATGCTTGGGAGACGCTCACGATTATAGCCGTGACCCAGGGAGCTAACGGCACGGTGATGATCGCTGCCGGAGGCGCGGGGCTAACCTATCAGCCCAACGCCAATTCTAACGGCACCGACAGCTTCACTTATACGGTCAGCGACGGCAACGGCGGAACGGCTACCGCCACGGTGGCAGTCCTGGTGACGCCGGTAAACGATCTACCGCTTGCCAATGCCGGGTTGGATCAGACTGTGAACGAGTGGTCTTGGGTAGCTTTGGACGGCTCGGGCAGCAGCGATCAGGAGAATAGTGCGCTCACTTTCAGATGGGCCCAGGTTCCCACTCCTTCGATCCCGCTGGATCTCAGCGATCCGGCCCATCCCAGGTTTGAAGCGCCTTCTGTGGAGCCGGGAGGCCAGGTCTTAACTTTCCAACTTATTGTCAATGACGGGGAGCTCGACAGTGAACCGGCTACGGTCAACATTGTCGTAAAAAACGTAAACAGGTTCCCCGTAACCGAGCCGGGAGGGAGCCAGACAGTCAACGAGGATAGCCTGGTTACGCTCGACGGTTCCAAGAGCTGGGATCCGGATAGCGAACCGCTTGCCTACAGTTGGCGACAAACCGGAGGACCTGAGGTTACTTTGTCCGATCCCAACTCGCCGACACCTTCTTTCACCGCTCCTCTCGTCGGTCGAGAGGACGCGACGCTTACGTTTGAGCTGACCGTCAGCGATCCACTTGGGGCAACGGGAGCCGGCTCTGTGAACGTGCTTGTCGAGAATGTTAACCATGTGCCCGTAGCGATGGCAGGGGCTGATCAGACAAGAAATGAAGGGACGGTAGTTACTCTCAACGGGAGCGCGAGCAGTGATCCGGATAGCGACCCTCTAACCTACAGCTGGACGCAGCTCATGGGTCCGGCAGCAGCTCTGTCTGATTCCACCAGCGCTACGCCCAGCTTTACCGCGCCGCTGGTCGGCCCGGGCGGGGCGACTCTTGTCTTTGGACTCGTAGTCAACGATGGCTTGGACAGCAGCAGCCGCGATGAAGTCACCATCACCGTGCTGAATGTGAACGATCCCCCCGTCTGCGCGCTTGCCCAGCCGAGCCTTTCGAAGCTCTGGCCTCCGGATCATAAGCTCATCTCGCTTGGAATCAATCAAGTGACCGACCCCGATAATGACGGCGTGGTTATCAACATCAGCCGGGTAACGCAAGATGAGCCGGTTAATGGGCTGGGAGATGGAGATACCGGCCCTGACGCCGTGATTCAGGGAAATAAAGCGCTCCTGCGGGCCGAGCGTTCGGGGACTGGGAACGGCCGTGTTTACCGGGTTTACTTCTCGGCCGATGATGGACAGGGCGGGATGTGCGACGGCTCTGTGAAAGTGGAAGTGCCTCTCAGCATGAAGTCCGGCGTGTCTGTTGTCGATGACGGGCACGTTCACGAGTCGACACAGCAGTAGAGGCACAAGAGACTTTTGGGATAACGAAGGGCCGCTCAGTTCAGCGGCCCTTTCGTTGTTGATCCCAGCGCCGGGAGCCACCACACCAGCGGACGACGGCCTGTAAATTGGGCGGGTCCAATCCCGATGACGAAACCCCGGCTGGAGAGATCCAGCCCGGCCCTCGATACGCCACGAAGCGTGGCTACTCGGGCAGTCGGCACTATGTCGCAATTATAATATTAGTATCTGAACGCCCCGCTTCCACAATTCCATCTCAATATTTCTTAACGCATCAGGTAATTCCGACAAGGCCTCCGCCAGGGGCGAACTTTCCGGATAGACTCCTCATCCTCGCCTTCTCCCCCCCGCTCAGGGGAGAAGGAACAAATCAACAACATAGTTGCCGATGGGCTTATGCCGGTAGAACTGCACCCCGAGCAACTGCTTACCACGCAGGCGCCACCACAGCCGCTGCTCCGCGTCGGTCATTGCCGCGCGCAAGCGGCGGGCCGTCTGCTTCAGCCGCCGGTTGTACTTGAGCATGATGACAAAATCCCCCCTGACCGCCCTTTTGTCAAAGAAGGAATAATTTTCGCACTCAAATAGAGTCTTGTACGGCAATAGCAGCCGTATTTGGTTGAAAGCTCCCTCGCCCGCTTCAGCCTGAGACTGATTCGCCTTTGGCGCGATGCGGGAGAGGATGGGGTGAGGGCTACTCCGGCTGTGACTGTTTCTTGCGCTTTAAGTACTCCGCAAAGTCAATTTGCTCGACGTATCTTCTCCTCTTCTTCAGGTACTCGCCAAAATCGATCTCCTCCACATGCCTCTCCAGTCTTGGCGATTGTCCGCCCTCCGCTGGCTCCGGCTTGATGCGCTTGATGGTCATTGGCTCGATTTTTTACTTGAGGTAGTTGACTTGCCGGAGACCGGTCTCCTGGGACCGGGCGACCGATAGCTCTTCCCGCGGAAGACTCTCAACGCGGATGACTACGTCGTCGTCTTTGACCTCCAACGAGAACTCCACAAACTCCGCTCCCTGGGTGCGTTTCAGGCGCTCGGCCGTATCAATCAAAAAGTCCACAAAGTCTTTCATCAGATCCGGCTCGATGTCATGGCCGAGCTTCCTCTTGCAATCCTGATACACAGCAAAAACACCCGCCATTCGCTCGGTTTCGGACCTGATCGTATGAGTGTCAAAGCGGCTGCGGTAAATTTCTCCCTCTAGCAGCGAGGACAAACCCTCACCCGTGACCATCGGCCTCTCTTCCAGAGGAGTTTGCGGCGGAACCTCCGGAAAACTCACCTGAGGCGCAGCTTCGAACCTCCCTTCGCACAATGCAATGACCTCATCCGGAGAGCGCGCAACGATTTCATCGCCCTCATGATGAAATACCACCCGTAAAACTTCTTCGAGGGTGGTGATACCAAGGGTGGCTTTGTAAAAACCATCTTCGTGGATGGAAATGAGGTTGCCCTTTTCTCTTGCAACACGCCGGATTTGACTTGAAGTCTTATGCGCCAGGATGGCATCGCGAATCGCGTCATTGACCACCAACAGCTCGTGGATCCCGGTCCGACCTTTAAACCCGGTCCCTTTGCAGTTCGGGCATCCCTTTGGCTGATAAAACGTGAATCGATCCAGTCCGGTGGGAAGAATGCAAAAATGATCCAGCAGCCTCGGGTCAGGGGGCTTAGGTTCCCGGCAATCCGGACAGAGGACCCGAACCAGGCGCTGCGAGACCACGGAGACGACCGTTGATGAGATGAGAAAAGTCTCGATGCCCATATCCATAAGCCGCAGAATTGCTCCGGCCGTATCGTCCGTGTGGAAAGTACTGACCACCTTGTGGCCGGTCAGGGCGGCCTGAATGACCGCGTCCGCAGCCTCCGGGTCGCGGATCTCGCCGACCATGATCACGTCGGGGTCTTGCCGCATCATCGATTTAAGGAAATCGGAATGCGACATTCCCAACTTAGGATCGTATTTTCCTTGAATAACTCCCTGAATCGTATATTCGACCGGATCTTCGACCGTTATGATCTTGAGATCCATCCGGTTCAAATGGCTGGTGGAAGCGTACAAGGAAGTCGTCTTGCCGCTCCCCGTCGGACCGGTGACCAGGATGATGCCGGAAGGATATTCCAGAATTTCCATGTACTGCGCCCGGTTGACTGGGGAGAAACCGAGAGAGTCCACATCGACGAGCTTGGTCTGGCGGTGCAGGATCCGGATCACAACACTTTCTCCGTAAGCGGAAACATAAGTGGAGACCCTGAGATCAATGTCCTGGTCCTTTACGCGCGCCTCAATGCGCCCGTCCTGATGCCTGCGCCTTTCCGCAATGTCGAGCCCGCAGAGCACTTTGATCCTGGAAACCAGATTCGCAGCCAGCGCGAGCGGAAGATCAGTCTTGTGATGCAGTATTCCATCAATGCGATAGCGCACCCGGAGGCTTTTCTCCTGCGGCTCTATATGGATATCGCTGGCGCGCTCGAGAACCGCATGCGTGATCAGATAGTTCACGACGGTGATGACCTTATCGCCGCCTTGTTGGGAGAGCTGCGTCTCGCCGATAATCAGGTCCTTTTTCGATTCTGCTACGGAGCGCCCGAGCTTCAAACTGGCATCTTCAAAGCATTTCGTGATGGCCTCTTGAATCGCTTTTGCCGGCGCTATGGCGGGCTGCATTTTACACTGGAACACCTTCTCCAAATGGCGGGCTGATTGAGAGGATCGGCCATAATGAGCGTCAACTCATCCCCGTGCCGAAACGCTGGCAGAATTTCATTCTTTCGGAGAAAAGGAACACTGAGACCATGCAGGAGGCTCTTGTCGATGAGGTCTGGATCTGGAGCGATTTTTGGAATTTCCAACTGTATGCTCAGCGTGTTGACCAGAACCGCATCGGAGAGAAATCCCTTTTCGACCAGAATTTCGCCGAGCCGCTTTTTTGATATCTGTTGCTGCGCCAGCACCTCTTCGATCTGCCCGGGAGAAACGAGTCCCAGATTGCCCAACAGCTCGCCCAGAGGAATGGATTTCCGGTGCTTCGCGAGAGTTTTCTTGAGGTCAGGTTTTGAAAGAAGCTTCATTCGACGCAGATTTCTCCCAAAGGAAGATACGTTTTTTGCGTCCTCTGGACGGCAAGCGCCCTGTTCCAACTGCTCTGAAGTGAGCAGGCCCTCCTGGATCAGCAGCTCGCCTAGTCTCATTTTGCTGGAGGATTCCATTGCTAGTGTGTTCTTCGTCGCCCGTGGTCGGCTGACGCAGACACAACCTAGAGACTCATGTCGTGTCAACTTTAAACGCGACGCGGCAACGCGGCAAAGTGCCTCTCGGCCGCCTGCGGTGAAGATCACCGCGGGTTTTTGCACGCTACTGTTGGATACCGTATCTGCGGGCGATGAGATAATACGAGACCGCCACGGTCACCAGGATCGCCGTCCAAAGGACGCCGAAGGCCGCCAGTTCTCCCACCTGGGCATTTTCCCACAGATCAAAAACCGCGACCGAGACGACGGGAGTGCGCGGGCTGGTGAGCAGAATCGACATCGAAAGCTCTTTCGCGGAAAGAAGGAACACGAAAATCCATCCCCCGACAAAGTACGGCGTTAGCAAGGGCAGGGTGATTTTGCGCAGGCAGTGGAACCAGGAAGCTCCCGACGTATACGCGGCCTCTTCCAGCTCCTTGTGCACCTGAAGCAGGCCCGCATGAGTGTAGCGAATGCCGTAGGGCACGTACCGCGTCACGTAGGCAATCATGAGAATCCCCAGCGTGCCGTAGATCGGAATCGGAACAATCAGATAAAAACGCAGAATCGCAAGTCCCATCACGATCCCGGGGAACATTAACGGCAGAGTGGTAAGCAGGTCCAGCAGCCACCTGCCTCGGAGTCTGGTTCGCACTATAAGCCAGGATGCGAGTGTCGTCAGGACCATGACAACGGTCGCGCTGCCGATCCCCAACAAAATACTATTCCGGATAGCCTGCGTGATCTTGGGAAAATTAATCGCGGTCTGATAATTCCGAATCGTCAGCTTCGCCAGCCCTTCGAGCGAGGGCTGCATGTAAAACGGCAGTAGCGACGCCCAGAGCATGATCAGAAACGGGACGACCAACAGAATGAACGCATAGAGCAGCAGCGCCGCGCTCGCGAGGTAACGCGCGCGACCAAGCGAGATCAGCCTGGGACGATAGCCTTTGCCCGTTATCGTTTCGAACTTGGAGGCCTCGCGAGTCACGCGAAAGTAAAGGTAGAGAGTCGCGCCTGCAACCAGCATCAGCAGCACCGAGAACGCGCCGGCGCTGCCGTAGCTCGGCGGCATTCGCTGAGTATCGAGATAAATGGCGGTCGTGAGGACGCGGATGTCTCCGGGCAGCCCGACGAGCGTCGGTATTTCGAATGATTCGAAGGCGCGGATAAAGATGAGCAGGATAACGGAGAAAAAGGCGGGGATCATCAGACGGAGGGAAATGCGCCGGAGGGTTTGCCAGATTCCCGCGCCGCAAGCCGCCGAGGCGTCTTCCAAAGCGGGATCCATAGAGCGGAAGGAGGCCGCGAGCATGAGAAACACGAACGGCGACCAGAGCAGCGCTTCAACGAAAACCATTCCTCCGAGCGAGTACACGTTGAGAACCGGGCCACTCTGGTCCAGGAGCGACCTCAGCCAAAAATTTACCGGACCCGCCTTGCCCAGGAGAAGCAACCAGCCAATCGTGTAGAGAATGAACGGGGTCCCGAACGATGCAAACGCGGTAAAATATCCCAGGCTGCTCAGAGGCGTATCCGTCCGGGTCACGAGCCACGCCACGGTGCCGCCGATAAATGTCGCCAGGACTGCGCTTCCAACAGAAAATAAAAACGTATTCAGAAGCGGGCCGGCCAATTGCGGGCCGCCCAAGAGATCCCGGTAATACTTCCAGGTAAACTGGTCCAACTCCCCGTTGAGCTTGGTGGTAAACAGGCTCGTCTGAAGCACGGAGAATAAGGGAGGCAGAACGAGATAGGTGGTGACCACCGAGACGGCGATTAGCACCCACATTTCGACGCTGACGCGGGAGGCCGCGATGGACGCAGGAAAATTGGCCAGGGCGCGCGGCTGATCCGATCTGGAAAAACTCATGAAGCTGCGTGACGGCGGGGCCCGCTGGAAATCTCTTTCGCCTCTATTTTAGAAAGTGACTTTGGAAGAAGTCGATCCACTCGTTTCCTTTTTCATACTGGACGTCAGGACTGACGTAGGTGGCCCGCTTGAATCGTCCGGCGCCTGGCTTCAGGTCGGCCTGCCTTGCCGGCATTTCCGGATGGGCGGGGAGATAATCCACGTCCTGAAAAACTTTCTGACCTCGCTTAGAGAAAATGAAATCGAGGAACAGCATCGCCGCATGGGGATGGGGCGCGTGCTTTGCCAGGCCGGTATTGTTAAACGTGGCGGTCACGGGCTCGATGGGCTGCCAGTCCACGGGAGCGCCGGCTTTGCGACTGATAAACGCATGATGATTAAAGATATGCAGCGCGATTGGATGTTCTCCGGCGATCACCAAGTCCAGGATTTGCCGGTTGCTGGCCGTGCTCTTGGCGATCCTTTGTGTTCCCAGTTTCAGCAGATAGGACTTCCCCGCTTCGGGTCCCATCGACAACAAAATATTCCCGATCATCATAGGCGCGCCGGAGCCGCGGCTCGTGGACCAGATCATATTGCCCTTCCAACGTGGATTGAAGAGATCGTCCCATTTTTTTGGAACTTCATTGGGCTTCACGATCCGGGTGTTGTAGCCAAGCGTCATAAAATAGAGGTTGGTCGCGCCCCAGATGCCCTGCGCGTCTTTGAGCGCGGCCGGGTACTCGGCCAAAGACGGCGAGTTAAAGCGCTGCATGATGCCGGCCTTGCTCGCTAACGTGGGCGAGGTCGTGCCATCGATGATATCCACGTCGTATCTTTGGCCTGATATTCGGAGACGGCCTTCTGGACGACACGCTCGGTATTGCCTCTGAAGAATTCCACCTGAATAAACGGATATTCTTTCTCGAAGGCCGCCTTGACCGGCCGCACCAGTTGATCGACAATCAGCGTGCTGTACCAGGTGAGTTTCCCTTCCTTTCTTGCCCCCTGTTCCAGGAATTTCTGTCGGTCTGTTTTTTTGTAGAGGGCGATCTCTTCAACCGTCGCCGCTTTAGCCGCAACCGGAAACAAGCCGGCACACAGCGAAAGAGAAAAGAAGAACAATAGCCCGCGAAAGCAGGCAGCCGGCATTCGTCCGCGACCGTTATCACTCTTATTCACCATCGTTCCCTCCCCCGGCGGCGCAGTAACCAATAATGAAGACTCCGCCAGACTCGTAACCGGCCCTAAGCACTACACCTAAGGCCATATCGATTTGACAAAGCCGGCTTTTTCCAGCTCGTCCATGAAACTCGTGTCAATGAACTCTTCCGGCCGTCTTTCCTTTACTTTAGGATTAGCTTCGGCGAGCAGAGCCAGCGCGTTCTCAATCCCTTTCACCGTCGCAAAAGGGACCTTCTTGATGTATTTGGAGGTGAACAGATTGTACGTGGTCGCAAGCAGTTCCTGATCTTTGATTCCGCCATATTTTGCCAGAGCCCGGATACCGAGCTGTCTGTCGGTCAGCAGCCGCTGGGTTCCTTCAATATAGGCTTTCAGAAATCTCAAAACCGTGTCGCGATGGCTCTTGCTGAATCTCCGGCTCACCACCACATTGGTGGCCGGGATCTCGGTTCCCACTTCGCCAAAGTCCAGAAGCGTTTTTAGCCCCATCTTCTCGCCATGGTAGGAGCTCGGGAAAGAGATGACGCCGGCCTCCACTTTTTTCAGCGAAACAGCGGTGGCTATATCGGACATGCTCCCGATTTGAATCAAGGTCACGTCCTTTTTAGGATCCAGACCCCATTTCACCAACGCCGGCCGAAGCAGCAGATCCGTGAGCGAGCCGAAGCGAGTCACGGCGATGGTTTTTCCTCGCAGATCGGCCGGCCCCGAGATGCTGGGGTGGGCCATGACCTTCATCAGTTGTTTATCGATGGAGCTGGCGATTGCGATGAGATCGGCGCCCGCCACGGAGGCTTGAAGAAACACTACACCCGAGATAACGGAAAAATCGAGTTGGCCGGCCACATGGACCTGAATGAGTTGGACGCCCTGAACGTAGACCAGCTCCGCATCGAAGCCGTATTTTGGGAATAACCCGGCTTCCTTAGTGGCGAACAGCGGATAAAAGCTGGCGCTCGGAGAGGGATAGCCGACTTTAATTCTGCTAGGTTGTGTCTCCGCCGCATCGAGGGTCGCGGCGCCGCAAAGATAAAATACGATGACCGCAATGAGATTAAAACCTGCTTGGCTGAAACGCATCATAGGCTCCCTCCTCAGGCAGCACATCGCCGCCAGCATCCGCTTGTCGCGGGGTTCCGAAGATAGAAAATAGCGCGGGCACTGTCAATCGAAAGCGGTGGGGGAATTCAGGCAGCCGCGAGTGAGTGGGATGCGGTCTTTCAATGATAGAGTCATCCCGACGGATCCCGTAGCGCTGCAGCTTCCGCTCTCGCGATCCTTGGCTTCAGCGCGGCAAACTCCGAGATAACCGATGCCTCGTCCATCACGGTGATCCGCTTCTTAAGCAGAACGGCTTTCCCATCGACAAAAACACTCTCGACAGAGCTCCCGTTCTCGCAAAGAGCCAATTCCTCCGTGATATGGTTGGTCGGAAGAATTGAAACAGAAGGGTCCAAAATAACCAGATCCGCCTTTTTTCCTTCTTCGATGGATCCAATCAGCCCATCCAAAAGCAGCGCCTGGGCTCCACCCCGGGTCCCCATAATAAAAGCTTCAGCGGGAAGAACCCAATCCTCAGATCCCCACACGGTTCTCGGCAACAGGACGGCGAGCTTCATTTGCTCGAAGACGGAATAGACGGTCCCTGCATTGACGCTATCCGCTCCCAAACCGACTGTAAGGCCTTTCGTCAGCATTTTTTTGATACGCGCGACGCCGCTCCCAAGCTTCATGTTGCTCGAAGGATTGTGCGCGACTTTGACCTGATGCTCGTTGAGGATGTCGATCTCCGTGTCGTCTAACCAGATCGCGTGGGCGACGGAGAGATTGGAATCAAGAAAACCGATCTTTTCCAGATGATTGACGATCGGCTCACCGTAGAGTTCTTTTGCTATCTCCGCATGTCTTTTTGTCTCCGCAAGATGCGTATGGATGCCGACGTTGAGTTCCTGCGCAAGCTCTCTACATGAGCGCAACAATCGGTCGCTGCATCTCTGCGGGGCCGAGGGCGCGAGCATAAAAGAGACTCGCGGCTCGAACTGGCGCACCAGCGCCGCCGCCTCTCTGGCGAAGCTCATCCATGACTCGGGCGTCGCGTCTTCAGGAACGACACCGGCATTGTCCGGAGATTGGTCTCGGAAAGAAAGCGCCAGGATTCCCTTCATTCCCGCAGCCACAAAAGCCCTGCACGCCGACTCTACGTGATTTAAAGAACGAACGGGCAAAGTGAACATATTAAGGACAGCCGTCACGCCGTGTCGAATGAGCTCCACACAGGCGGCTCTATGAATGAGGTAAATATCTTCGGGGGTGGGATTGAAATGCTTTTCCGTCGCTGTCGACCTCCGGGACCAGGACTCGAAAGAGGTCTCGTCCCAGAGGCCTCTCTGAATCATGCCGGTAAGATGAGTGTGAGCGCTCACGAGCCCCGGGATCACGATTTTTCCCCGGCAATCAACGATCTCGTGATTTTCGCTTTCCAAACCACTGCCGCGAGCAAGAATCTTCGCGATCCGATCTCCTTCAATAAGAAGATCGCCGTTTTCAAGAACCTCATTTCCGGGATTTATCGTGACGATCGTGGCGTCTTTCAGCAGGATTCCCATGGCAAATATATAACAGCCAGAAAGCCAGCTGAGGCTCACCTCAGCTTTTTGGCTCCCTTTTCTACAAAACCTTCATTCACCAGCTCCTGAATGAGCGAATTGTCATAGAAGTCTTCAAGCCTTCGCCCGCCGGTCTTATCCGTCGATAGCGCATTCTTTACCGCGACGGGATCTGTAAAAGGTACAAGATCCGTATTCTTTACGAAATAGTCGTGGGACTTAGAAAGGATCTCCGGGTTATGGATTCTCGTGTACGTCCGCATCACTCCAATAGAAAAATCCCTGTCACGCAAGTAGCGGTCCAGACCCTCAATCAGACCCATCATAAACTTTTTCACTGCACTTCTATTCTGAGCCATATAGGGTCGCGAGGTGATCATCACTCCCATCGGATACTTCACACCCAGCTCACCAAGATCGGCAATGATCCGAAGGCCCAGGCTTGTTGCGGCAAAAAGGCCTGGAGGCGCGACAATGGCGGCCGCCACGGCTCCGGACTGGACTGCCGCAATTCTCTGCGCGTCCGGGCCCGACTGAATGAGGACCATATCTTTTTGATCCAGGCCCAACTTATCGAAGGCAAGCCGGGCGGCAAACTCAGTAATGCCGCCCAGACGCGTAATGGCCAGTCTCTTGCCTTTCAAGTCCGAGACCGATCGAATTTCCTTACCGACGATAACGCTGTAAGGCATTAAATTGTAATAAGTCGCAATGATGACGACGGGAGCGCCCTGAGTGATCGCTTGAATGGCCGGCGTGGCTCCGGCGTTTACGAACTGTAGCTCATTCGCGAGCAAGGCCTGGATACTGGTCGATCCTCCGCTGATCAGCAAAAGCTCCGAAGCCAAACCATGCTTTCTAAAAAAACCGCCCTCGTGCCCCACCCAGAACGGGACGTTGTAGCCGGAAGTTCCCGCATAACTCATCCGAACCTTCTGCGCGTTGACCGGCAACGGAGCCATAGCCAGCGCGAAGATTATCGTGGCAGATATTTTTCGCAAACGGCACCTCCCGGAATATTCTTGTACTACGTCGGCCTCGCAAGATAAGAGAGAAACCGCCTTTTTAAGTTGGAATATCTTGAAGAAAGTGCTTGTGGTCAAGTTTAATTCCAAGGCCCATCGAGACCGCCCGTTCGTAACCCTTGCCCGCGACAGAGGCAAATTGAACCCCCTGGATGCCGCAGCTCGCCAACCCGCTCGGAAAAGTGTTCGCCAGCTCAGCAAGAAGAGTAATATCTGCTTCCGACTCCCGCCCTCGAGGCGTGTCAGTGGCCCAATCCACGCAGGGCGCCCACCGGGCGTTGGGTAGCCGGAAGCTCCCCTCTCTCGCTTTTGGAATCTTCTGGCGCTCCGGCGGTTGGCCGGCAATATAGGCCATGACACCCGCGCGGAGCTCAAAGTTATCATCGGCGAAGGCCGAGAGTTTGAGAGGCTCTTCTTTGAAGACGAGGTAACCCACTTGCGTGATTCGACTAAGAACTGCCTGGTCGAGCTCCCGATTTGAAACATGAGCGACATGCATTCCCGGCTCCAGCCACTGACCGTTCAATACTGCTTCCTGGGAATTAGTACAGGAGGCTGCGATGTCAGATCCCTGAATCGCCTGCTCGGAACTGTCTGTTGGAAGCGCTTCAATGCCGAGCTTTTCACTCATTTCACGGCAGTAGGCAAGAAGGTGCTCCTTATTTGGGCTATACGCCTTGACGGCTCGAACCTCTCTTACAGCGGCGAAACCAAGAGCAAACGAGCGCGCCATGCCTCCGGAGCCAAGTATGCCTACGGTTGTTGCGTTATTCCGCGCCAGGTATTTGGCTCCAAGAGCTGCGGTGGCGCCGACCCGCATATGTTGGATGTAGCCATCATTCATTATCGCAACCAACTCTGCGTTCTCGACGCGGAAAAGGAGAATGATCCCTCCGTAAAGGCCCGGTTGATAAGAATAGGTGACCCGGCGCCTCAGACCGCCCACGTAAGGCCAGGATACAATGTCCGGCTTTATGCGGATCGCGTAATAGCCGCCCCGAACGACCCCTTCCATGGAGGAAAAGCAGGCAAATTCTTCCGGGCGCGAGGTCGGCGCAAAAAGGTCGATGCGGGGCCGGCGGACAGCGTCCCCGCAGCCATATGACTTCAAACCTTGGTAGAGAGCCTCGATGCAGGAGGGCATGTCAAGCGCCGACTCGAGATCCTGATTGTTCAGCAGCAACACCATGAGTGCCTCAACTCTTCAGATTTCACCGGAGCGCAGGACTATTTGTAGAGCTTCGCCGTTTTTTCTACAAACCCCTCGCTCTTGAGCTCTTGCAGAACCGAGTTATCGTAAAATTCTTCGACCTTTCGAGTGATCGGTTTACCCAACGGGAATCCATTCCTTAACGCCGCCGGATCCGTGATCGGGAACAACAGGGTCTTTTTTACGAAATAGTCGTGAGATTTGGATAAAACCTCCGGGTCATCGATGCTGGTGTATTTTTTCATCACCTGAATCGCGAAGTCGCTTTTTTGCGCGTAGAGATGCAGGCCCTCGGTAAAAGCCATGAGAAATTTCTTGACGGTGGCGCGGTTCTGCTCGCCGTACGAGCGAGTGATGAACATGACGGATGTAGGATACTTGATGCCCAAGTCGGTGAGGTCGACCATAAGCTTGAGACCTCGGGATATAGCGGCGAAAAGACCGGGAGGCGCAATCACCGTGGCCGCCACTTTTCCCGATAAAAGTGCCGCGATCCTCTGGGCGTCCGGCCCAGCTTGAATCAAGGTCACATCCTTCGCGCTCAACCCGAACTTCTCAAGGGTTACCCGCACGGCCAGTTCGGTCACCCCACCCAACCGAGACACCGCTACGATTTTTCCTTTTAAGTCCGCCGGAGATTGTATGTCCTTATGGACAATGAAACCGTATGGGACAAGATCATACGATGTGGCGATAATGACCACCTCGGCGCCCTGCAGCCGGGCATTGATGGGCGCCGACCCCGAGGTGTTCGCAAAATGAATCTCATTAGCGAGAACGGCTTGCATTCCTGGCGCCGCTCCGCTGATGAGAACCAGCTCAGCCTTCACGCCGTGTTTGCTAAACAGCCCGGCGTCATGGGTAACCCAGATTGGAACATTGTATCCCGAAGTCCCTCCGTAACTGATCCGGATCGATTGCCCATGACTGATCTTCCACTGGAGAAAGACAACAATAACGATCGTGATCACAGCATAGCGCTTTAACATCGGGAACCTCCTGGCTGCCGGGAGTCCGGTGGATCCATCACCTATTTACTCATCGTCGATCAAATGGGATAGAGCTGCTGTCCTGGTTTTCGCGCGATATACTGCCCGTTTGGCTCCGGCGCTGCAATCCTGGCCCTGGAAGCGCCTTCCGGCCATTCCATGATCACCCGTCCTCGCAGTATCGTCATGATAGGCCAACCCTTGAGATCCCTCCCCTCCCAAATCGACCATCCTGCGGAGCTGTAGATCATGTCTTTGCGGACCTTCATCGTCCGATTCAGATCCACAATGACAAAATCCGCATCGGATCCGATCTGAATGGCGCCCTTCTTGGGATAGAGTCCGAAAATCCGGGCCGTGTTTTCGCAGCAGACTTCGACCAGCTTTTCAAGAGCAATTCGCCCCTTGTGCACACCCTCGGTCAACATTACAGGCAAATACGATTCAACCCGTGAGGGAAATCCGCTGCTGGTTTCCCAGACATTGCCCTTATCCATCTGTTCTCGCGACAGGCCCCAATCCACGTGATCGGTGCCGATACAATCGAGATATCCTGCCCTCAACGCCTCCCACAGGTAGGCCATGGTTTCCTCGTCTCGGAGCGGCACATTGATCTTCCACACGTCGTGAGAGAGAGTGAGATAATGGTGCCCGGTCTGGCTGTAAATCTTCACCCCTTCCGCCCTGGCCTTTAAGATTTCCTGAATTGATTCCCGCGTGGTCGTGTGCACAATGTAGAGCGGGCAACCGGTGATCCCGGCGTAGTAGGCGTAAGTTCGAACGTGGCCGGCCTCGCAAAAATGCGGCGAGCGCTCATCCCAGGCCGCCATATCGCTCCTTCCTGCCTGTTTCAAGCGCTCCTCAAAAATTCGGACGATTTCGTAGTTCTCCGGGTGGATACAGATAAGTCCCGGAGCGCCTATCTCCGCGGCCTTTTCCATGCCCAGATAAATTGTCCCATCGTCAAACCCGAGCCACCCTCCTCTCTCCCTTCCGGCCCACGCGGTCTGAATTCTCGGTCCTTGCATCATATGGAGATAGTATTTGAAGGAAGTGACGCCGAACTCTCTTGCGACCTTCGGAATGTCCAGGGCCTGCTCGTCGGTCGTGATAAATCCCGTGAGAAAAATATCGACGAAGGAACGAGACTCCACAAGCTCGATAAACTCAGGCATAACCTGGGAGAAAGGCACGACGTCATCCGGCGTAGGCCGATCGATATAGTTCCTGCGCAGCTTGGGACTCGACTGCATGATTCCCCATGTGGTCACCCCGCCGGCGGCAGCCGCTCGGGTCTCGCTGCTCAGACTATCGGTCAATGGCCGATGAGTGCCGAGGTGATTTTCCGGATCTACGATTCCCGGCAGGACATGCTTGCCCGTGGCATCAATAACCTCCCGGGCAGAGCTCGCGTCCGGCTCTTCTGTGAGGGTCGCAATTTTCCCGTTTTTTACGCCTATCGTTACTGTTCGCATCCCCGCGCTCGTCACCACCTGCCCGCCTTTGATCAGCAAGTCCAGGTTGGAATCCATCTAAACCTCTCCTTTCGCTCGAGCGCGCCGGTAGGCGCAATTCACCAGGAGGCTGCCGAGAATTCTGTTTGCAGGGTGGTCAAAGGAATATCAAACGCGCGGCGCTCGAGTAGAGGAGCAGGGGCTCGGCATGCCGTGCCCCTGCCAAGAACCTCGTGCGCTACCCGACTGATCGCGGCAAATAACGGCCGAACGGCTTGGCAACGATTTCGGGCCGCTTACCGCCTTGAGGCCATTCCGCGATCACCTGACCGCGAAGCATGGTCATAACCGGCCAGCCCTTCATCTCTCTCCCCTCCCAGAGGGTCCATCCTGCGGAACTGTGGACCATGTCGCTCGTCACCGTGACTTTCCGGTTCAAATCCACTGCGACAAAGTCGGCGTCGGAGCCCGGCGCAATAACGCCTTTTTGGGGATAAACGCCGAAGATGCGGGCGGGGTTTGCGCAGCAGACTTCGACAAGACGCAACAGCGATATGCGGCCGCGATTCACCCCATCGTTCAGCATGACCGGAAGCGCCGCCTCTCCGCGAGACGGGAAGCCCGTTCGAGTCGCCCAGACGTCGCCGGAAACTTCCATCTCACGGCGAGACCTGCCCGTATTCGTGTGATCGCTTCCCACGGTATCGATGCGGCCATCCGCCAGCGCCTGCCAAAGCACTTCGATCGCCTCGGCGCTTCGAAGCGGCACATTGATACGCCAGGCATCCTCCGTGAGACTGAGATAGTGCGGGCCGGTCTGCGCGTATATGGTTGCGCCATCCGCTCTCGCGCGCGTGATCTCGTCGATCGTTTCGGGCGTCGTTGTATGCTGGATGTAAAGAGGGCATTTGAGAATGCGCGCGTAATACGTATATGCGTGGACGTGTCCCGCCTCGCAAAAATGGGGTGATCGCTCATTCCACACCCGATACTCCTTTCGACCGGCTTTAATGAGCCGCTCCTCGAATATCCGCGCGATCTCCCAATTCTCACAGTGCATACAAACAATTCCCGGCCGGCCCAGTTTGGCCACTGCTTCAAGCCCTAAATAGATCGTGCCGTCGTCGAAGCCGAAATAGCCCTGGCTTTTCCGGTTTGGCCAGAAAGTCGCCGTTCTTTCCGGGCTCATCAGGTGAAGCTGATACTTATAAGAGGTGATGCCGAAATCCCGGGCCAGTTTTGGAATCTCCAAAGCATGCTCATCTTTGAGGATTTTCGGGGTAAGAAAGAAGTCCACCATCGAGCGCGACTCGCCCAAACTCTTGAAGAGATCAAAGACATCCGCGTAGAGCGGCACTTCCTCCTCGGTTTTTTCGGCCTTGTAGGGTTGTCCCATATTTCCGGCCGGCTGCATGAAGCCCCAGGTCGTGATCCCGTAAGCCGCAGCGCCGCGCGTTTCCGAGTCGAACTCATCGCCAACCCAACGGTGGCTCCCGAAATGGACCTCGGGATCGACAACGCCGGGAATCAAATAGAGTCCCTTGAGGTCAATGACCTTTCGTGCTTCAGGAGCAATCTCCCCCTCCCCGACGGCCACGACCTTTTCCTTGCTCACAGCAACAAAACCTTCGACGATCTTTCCCTGTGTGACGATTTTTCCGTTTTTTAGAAGCACATCGACTTGCGGCATTGGTAAACCTCTCTTTCTGTAGTAATGAATTTACCGCGCGTAAAGGCATTCGCCTATTTTGATGGTTTGGAAATTCTGCTCACGAATCCCTCATCCACGAGTTCCTGAACAATCGAATTGTCAAACAGTTCTTCGGCCCTCTTTCCGCTCGCCTTATCGAAGGCCAGAGCGGTCTTTACCCCCGCCCCGTCCGTGAAAGGGACGATTGCCGTACTCTTGGCAAAATAATCGTGCGATTGAGAGAGAACTTCGGGATCATCGATCCTGGTGTATTTGCGCATCACCCCGACCGAGAACTCCTTTTTCTGCACGTAAACATGCAACCCCTCTATGAACCCCATTAAGAACCTTTTGACCAGGGGGCGGTTTTTTACAATATACGAACGCCTGGCGCTTATCACTCCGACCGGGTATTTGATCCCGACGTCGGCGAGATTGACCAGAACTTTTAGTCCGAGGGCCGTGGCCTTGAACAGCGCCGGTGGCGCAACCAGGGTAGCCGCCACGGCGCCCGTCTGGACGGCCAAAATCCGCTGCGCGTCCGGACCGGCCTGGATAAAGGTCATATCCTTGGGGCCCAGTCCGAGTTTTTCAAATGAAAGACGCGCGGCAATTTCCGTGATTCCTCCGAGGCGGGTAATGGCAATGGTCTTCCCTTTGAGCTCGGCCGCCGAGTGAATGTCCTTTCGAACAACAAAACTGTAAGGAATGAAGTTATAGGGCGAAGCGATGATAATGATGTCGGTTCCTTGCAAGGCGGCCTGAATGGGCGTCGATCCTGCCGTGTTGGAAAACTGGATCTCGTTGGCGAGCATCGCCTGCATATTCGTGGAGCCGCCACTGATCAGGACGAGCTCGTCCTTCAATCCCTGCTTTTTGAACAGACCCGCCTCATGCGCGACCCAAAGCGGCACATTCTGCCCTGAGGTGCCCGAATAACTGATGCGAACTGTTTGCGCAGAAACGACTAGCGGAAGAAGAGTTGCCGTAAGAGCCAGGCATGCAGACCAGAAACCCGGATCAGAAAGGGAAAACCGGTGATGACGCCTTAACAAGGGTTGCTCTCGAGAATTGATCGGCTGAGACTTACTCATGTTTCTCCTCTGCGCCGGCATTTAGACTTCGGTTGACCGTTACGATTCTCCACATCTTGATTGGCTGGTGTTCAACCCTATACCCACAATTTTTTTACTGTCAAGGCTGGAAACAAACAGGCCGCCGAACTCTGTTGAAGATTAAGTTCCTTTAACTTAGATTGAACGGTATGGTCGGACTGGATATCGACGGCGTCCTGGCGGATTTTCTTTCCCCGTTTCTGAGCCTCGTTGAAAAGAAATGCGGCAACGGGGCCATTCCGCCGGATTCGATCACGGATTTCAAATTCCAAGAGCATCCGTTTCTCACTGAAGAGATTGTATGGAAATGCATGGAAGAAGTCTCTTACCAGCCGGAGTTTTGGCACAATCTCTCCTCTCTTGTAACCCGCCGGGAATGGGAGGCCCTGGAGGAGCTTAACCGCAAGCGTAAGCTGGTCTTCATTACAAACCGTTATGAGCGGGGAACCTACGATATCCGGCAGGTCACGCGTGACTGGCTTCAAAAGCAGGGCATCACCGCCCCCCTCGTCCATTTTACTGATGAACGCAAAGGCAAATTGGCGGACCAGCTTGGGGTCTCCGTCTTTATGGACGATCGCCATGAGAACTGCGAGGACGTCGCTGAAAAAACCCGTGCGGTCGTCTTAATGCCTCATCGGAGCTACAACCAGTCATTCGAACATCCCAGAGTCAAAAGGGTTTGGAATTTTAGCGAGCTTTTCGGTTATCTCTTCTGAGCCGGCCCAAGCGTGACTCAGTTCTCGCGCTCAGATGAGGCCACGTCCTCTTCCCGGCGCTCGACGCGAATGCCCAGAACCTCCCCCACGGCGCAGATCTGATCCCCGGCGCTCAGAGTACAGTTGAGCCAGGCCTTTCTCCCTTCGATCTTCATGATCCTGGCCCGCAGGCGCAGCGGTTTATCAACAGGCGTGGGCCGAATATAGGAGACGCTCAACTTGGCGGTCACATAAAAAATCCTGGGAGCGCTGCCGATGCTGCGTCCTTCGCTCCTGTAGGCGTGCGCGATAGCCAGGTTGAGGCTGTGGCAGTCGATAAGGGAAGCGATAATGCCACCGTTAACGATCTCTCTTGAACCGCCGCAGTGATGCGGCTCAGCCTTCCAGGTGCACACGGCCTCATCGCCGTCCCACGCGCTTTTGATGCGCAGCCCCTTTTCATTATCCGCTCCGCAACCGTGGCAATAGCGAACCGAGCCGAGGTCTTGAAAAAATGTCTTTTCGCTCATCCGCCGAACAGGGCATCCGCTTTCGCGGCGAAAATAAAATCACTCTCGGTCAGCCCGTCAATCTTGTGTGTCCAGAGCGTGACTTTGACCTTGCCCCAGGCGAGGTAAATATCAGGATGATGGCCCTGGGCTTCCGCCAACTCTCCAACGCGATTTGTGAAATCGAGCGCTTCCCGAAAATTTTTGAAGCGGTATTCTTTTTCCAGATGATGCTCGTCCACAATCCGCCAGCCGCCTCCGAGCTTTTCCAGCAAGATTTTGAGATCGTTCCCCTTCAACGGAGGTATTCCTCCTTTGCAGGGCACGCATTCTTTCGCAGCCAGCTCGCTCATGTGTGCCTCCTACTGTTCCGGCTTGACCAGCTTGAGTGATACGGAATTGATGCAGTAACGGAGGTCCGTCGGCGGAGGACCGTCATCGAAAAGGTGACCCAGGTGGGCATCGCACCGGCTGCAAAGGACCTCGGTTCTGCGCATGAATAGGTTGTTATCCTCCTCAGTTTTCACGTTTTCTGCCGCGATCGGCGCCCAGAAGCTGGGCCAGCCGGTCCCCGAATCATATTTTGTATCCGAGCTGAAAAGCTCGTTGCCGCAGCACACGCACTGGTAAATTCCTTTTTCCTTACTGTTCCAGTACTTTCCCGTAAACGCGGTTTCCGTGCCCTTTTTTCGACAGACATGATACTGCTCCGGCGTGAGCTGCGCCTTCCATTCCTGATCGGTTTTGACTACCTTTTTATCGGTCATTCTTCTTCCTTCCTGTTTACGTCCTTGCGCCCTACCTGCTACCCATCATTTGCCATTCGCTGGTCGCGATTTGCCATCGGCCATTTGCCATTCGCCATTTGCCATTTGCCACCTGTCAGTCTTATCTGATCATATTGACGAACTGGAGCGGTATCTCGATTTTCGCATTCCGCACCGTCTGGATGACTGTTTGAAGGTCATCGATCTGCTTCGCCGAAACCCGAATCTGGTTCTCCTGGATCGCTGCTTGGACCTTGAGTTTTTGGGCTTTGATCATCTTGACGATTTCCCGGGCTGTATCGGCGTCGACCCCCTCGCGGATAGCGATCTCCCTCTGGACCATTCCGCGGGAGGCCATCTGGATATCTTTGGCCTGGAGGCATTTCACATCGACCTTGCGCCTGACGAGATTCTCAACGAGCGTGTCCTGGACGGCTTTCATCTTCATCTCATCCTCGGTCACCATCTTGATCTTCTTTTCTTTCTTATCCAGCTCGATCTCTGTCTTGGACTGGCGAAAGTCGAAGCGCGAAAGAATCGCCTTTCTCGTCATGTTGATCGCGTTATCGACTTCTTGCATATCCACTCGGCTGACAATGTCAAACGAAGCCATGGCCATTTCCTTTCAACGGAATTTTGCGTTGTTGTCCATTCCGGCAGGGACGTCTTTACTCGCTGAAAAACCAGCGCCGTTTGGAGCGTGAAGAGTAGGAAAGGCCGAAACGTCCAAGGGCGACTCTCGTTATGTTGTCAACCGCCTCACGCGGCGAGTCCGTCACGACAATACGCTTCACATCGTCCGCGTCCACGGTGCCCGCCGCTACGAGCCGGTTCTGTATAAACTCGAGCAAAGGGCGCCAGAATTCAGTTCCCATGAGGACCAGTGGAAATTCCTCTATCTTGCCCGTCTGGATCAACGTCGCGGTCTCAAAGATCTCGTCCAGGGTTCCGAAACCTCCCGGCAAGGCAACGAACGCGTAGGAGTATTTAACCAGCATGACCTTTCGGACAAAGAAGTGGCGGAAGGTGATCCAGCGGTCCAAATAGGGATTCGGCTTCTGCTCCTGGGGCAGGTTAATGTTGCACCCTATGGATCGCCCGCCCACATCCTTCGCGCCCCGGTTCACCGCTTCCATAATCCCGGGGCCCCCTCCCGTCATTACGGTGAACCCTGCGGTAGCAAGCTCAGTCCCAAGCTGGCGAGCAAGCTCATAATAGGGATGGCCCTCCTCAAAACGTGCCGAGCCAAAAATGGTCACGCAGGGTCCGACGAAATGCAAAGCCCGAAATCCGTACAGAAATTCAAAGAAGATCTGAATTGTCCGCGCCAGCTCAAAACCCCTTCGCTGCGGGCCCTGGAGAAAACGTACCTCCTCACGCTCAGACGCCCCTCTCACGAAACGCGACGGAGCTGCTGCTACTTCTTCATCCGGTGGCATAAAACCGGGTCTAGCTGGAAAAGAGGCGGGCAAACGTTTCTATTACAAGGCCGATCAGAATCAACGAGATCCCTTTGATGAAGGCGCCCACGGCCGGGTTCTGCTTGTCTGAGGTAACCGGAAACTTTTCTTGCCTGCTTTTTTCTTGGTTCAGCAGGTGCATGGAGGCTTTTAGCCAGATGGCGCCGATTAGACCCACAATGAAGCCCGCCAGCTCGATGCCCATTTTTCTAACTCCTGGTTAGGTGATTGCCTCCTCACCCAGATTTCAACTCACAACACATCTTAGCAAATGCGAAAGTATGAGCCAACACACGTGACTGGAACATGGATGGACAGAGCGGACTCGCGAGGTGCACGAGGTTTTCAGCCTTTTTTTGGGCTGTCTTTTCATCCTTCGCGCTATCGTCCTTTCCAAACAGGCTTTCTTTTTTCGGCAAAAGCCTTGGGTCCCTCTGAGCAGTCTTCGGTAGTGCGGAGCATCGTGGAGAGATCGACCTCGAGCTTAATTCCATTCTCCAACGACATTTCCATGCCTCTGTTTACCGCTTCTTTGACAAACTGAAGGGCAAGCGGCGCGCCCTGAAGGACTTCGCGCGCAACGGATTCCGCTGCGGAGATGAGATTTTCGGGTTCCACCACCCGGCTCAACAAACCGATTTTCAACGCTTCGTCGGCATCGATCACGCGTCCGGTCAAAACCATCTCAAGGGCTAACGCCCTCCCGATGATCCGGGGGAGCCTTTGAGTCCCTCCGGCGCCCGGGATCATTCCCCGTCGAACCTCCGTTAAACCGAGCCTGGCCTGGGTCGAACCGATCCGGATATCGCACGCGAGCGCAATCTCAAGCCCGCCTCCGACGGCGTAACCATTGACGGCGGCGATGACCGGCTTTTTAACTGAGGCAATGGCCTGATGGTGCGCCGTTATCTTTGGGGCATGGCGGGCCTGGCGTCGCGCCACGATGGAAACCTCCTCGGCGGCGCGCTCCTTCAGATCGAGTCCGGCCGAAAAAGCCTTTGAGCCGGCCCCTGTGATGATGGCCGCGCGAATGTCGTCACGCGCGCTGATCTCCTCGCAGGCCTCAATAATTTCCTCGGTCATCTTTCGGTTCAAGGCGTTCATCGCCTCGGGCCGGTTCATCGTGACATAAGCGACCGAGTCTTTAACCTCGAAGTTCAGAACCTCGTAGCTCATCTTTCCTCCTGCGTGGTAGTTATTTTCAGATTGCATCGCTCGCATTGCCACCGGACAGAGGCGTCATGCGCACGGTAATTACGCTCCAGCAGTACCCAAGGTCGCCCGATACGCACACCTCCTGAATATCGCCGGTTGACTCCAAGCGATGGGACGTGAGGAGTCCTCGTAGCCCCTTCTCAAATGTCGTGCGGCCTTTCATCGGTGGCTGACCCGGGACAAGAAACACAACGTCCTCGGCCATGAGACCGAGAACTGTTTCTACATCGCCCGCAGCGGTGGCGCTGTGCCACTGCGCAACGAGACGACGTATGGCCTGTGCATCCGTGTTCATGGGAAGCTCCTTACTCCGTGATTTCGTCATAGCCTCGCTTTTTGATTTGGAGCCGTGCTAGCCGGAGGATCTCAATCGGCTGCTCCCTGCCTCGCTGACGTTAAGTAGTCATTCGGCCGGGCCAAAATCCACAACGCGATTCCATCTCAGCTCAATTCAGTCAGCCTTCGCTCGAGAAACCTTCGCTCCGGCTCCTGTTGGGTGAGGCTGAGGGCGCGTTCGTAGGAGGCGCGGGCTTCCGCCATTCGCCCGAGCCGCCGGCACAGGTCCGCCCGTGCCGAGTGCGCCAGGTGGTAATTCGCGAGATCACCGCGCGCCAAGATGGCGTCGATGAGGGCAAGCCCGGCCGCAGGGCCGTCGCGCATTGCCACCGCTACGGCGCGGTTCAGTTCGACCACGGGGGATGGATCAGCGCGAAGCAGCACATCGTAGAGCCCGACGATCTGCGCCCAGTCCGTCGCAGCCGCGGTGGGCGCGTTGGCGTGCACGGCCGCAATCGCTGCTTGCACCGTGTATGGGCCAAACCGGCGCGACGACAGCGCGCGTTGCACCAGCGCCGAGCCCTCTGCGATCTGATCCCGGTTCCACAGTGAACGGTCTTGCCCGTCCAGCAGGATCAGATCGCCGGCTGGCGAGCTGCGCGCAGCGCGGCGCGACTCGTGCAGGAGCATCAGCGCCAGCAACCCCACTGCCTCCGGCTCCGGCAGCAGCTCGACGAGCAGCCTTCCCAGGCGGGTCGCCTCGCCCGAGAGATCGTGCCGCGTCAGCGACGCACCCGATGACGTGGAGTAGCCTTCGTTGAACACCAGGTAGATCACGCGCAGCACGGCATCCAATCGATCGGGCACATCGGCTCGAGACGGTACCTGATAAGGGATGCGCGCGTGGCGGATCTTCGCCTTGGCGCGCACGATACGTTGCGCCAGCGTGGGCGCCGCGGTCAGGAACGCGTATGCGATTTCTTCGGTGGTGAGGCCGCACACCTCGCGCAAGGTGAGCGCCACCTGGGCGTCCGGCGGCAGGGCTGGATGGCAGCAGGTGAAGATGAGGCGCAGCCGGTCGTCCTCGACGCTTTCGTTGTCCCACGCCGCAGGATTATGGGTGTCGGCTGCGAGTTGCTCGTCGATATCGTCCGGCAACGGCTTGAATCGGGCGCGCCGGCGGATAACGTCGATGGCCTTGAAGCGGCCGGTCGATATGAGCCAGGCGCGCGGATTGGCGGGCACACCATCGCGCGGCCATTGCTCCAGCGCCGCTTTGAAGGCATCGTGCAGCGCCTCCTCGGCGATGTCGAAGTCGCCCAGCAATCGAACTAGGGCAGCGAAGACCCGGCGCGACTCGGAGCGGTAGACCGCGTCCACCGCGTCGCGCGCGTCTTCGGCCGAAGTATCTAAGCCGGCTTGTGGTTTGCGATCCGTCACGTGTTGCCTGCCTTCCAATAGTTCTTCCTTGCTTGGCAAATTAAACCTCACGCGAAGTCCTTAGCAGGCGCGGTCCAGAAAGAAAGGACAATCGCTACAATTCCCGCGGCACTTATGACTATGGTCTTCCACAAACATCCTTTCTAATTCTAGGGTAGCAAACGCCGACTGTTCGGCAATACGGTCGGATGAAAAATCGAAGATCTTTAAGAGCCAAATAAAGGCGGGCGCACCGGTTCGGTTTAGCCGCAGCAGATTTGCTGGTTTCTATTTCGAAGAGCTTCTCGTATTTCCGACACTCCCGCGATTCGGCTGGCACCTCCATGCTCACCGAGACAAAAAATTTGGCCCTTGCCTAACGGAATACAATACGGTGCTATACCCGATGCCCCTGCCAGCGGTGCTGTCAACGGAAATGTCGTGGGGCGAATGACTACCGTCGACTTACATTGGAATGTTCCCACGGGTCCGTGATAAACGGTCGCGTGGAAGGAAGAAGCTACAGGCAATCGCGTCCTTGCGCCTGCTTTGGAAACCCCGTAGCATTCGCGATCGTGCAACTGTTGGCGGAGAATAGTGAGATAAGCCCCAGCCAGATCGGCCCGAGCCGTGGGCCGCAGTTTGTCGCGAGTGAGCCATACGGTGGCAGGATTACGGCTTTACCGGGCTCTCAGCAGAGGATCGCTCTTATAGCGGTTTGCTATCGCGAGGAGGGAGGAAAAGAAAGATGGCAGAAAAAGTGCTCGTGGTGCAGGGTGGAAGGCTGATCGATGGCACCGGCCGAGCCCCGATCGAGAATTCCGTTATCATTATCCACGCAGGCAAGTTGCAAGCAATCGGTAGGAGCGGCGAAGTCCCTATTCCCGCTGATGCTGAGGTGATTGATGTCAAGGGCAGGACCGTTCTGCCGGGCTTCATCGATGGTCATGGCCATTTGGAAGATTTCCATGGAGAGCTTTATCTCCATCTGGGAATTACGACCTGCGCCTCTATCGAGCTTTACCAGGATGGCCCATGGACCCTCGCTCAAAAGCAAGGCACGGATCTGGGTAAAATTCGCGGGCCGCGGATTTGGATGTCAGGCCGGGCGATCGGCTCAGCCGGCACTGCGCACGATGCATTCGGCTCTAGAACATCCCGCGGAAACATCATCGTCACATCGCCGGAAGAAGTGCAGAAAGCGGTGAAGCGTAAAAAGGACCTCGGATGCGACATCCTCAAGGTTAATGAATTCCTTTCTCTCAAGTTGCTGAAAGTCGCCGTCCAAGAAGCTCATCGGCTGGAGATGCCGGTAAGCGCCCACAGTTGGGACGTTGTCGGCTCCGTCAACGCGGGCGTCGATGCAATCGAGCACATCTGGTCCGTCGGCTACAGCTCCATCCCTTATGCGCCTGCCAGGCGCAAACTAGCCGAGGATCGGCTCGGAGGTGTCATCGACCAGGAGATCGCCGGCTCTTATTACCAAACGGAGAACTTCGATGGGGTGATCGGCGCGATGGTGGAGCATCAGGTCGCGTGGACTCCGACCGTTGCCAAATGGCTGCGTCCCCTTTCGCCGAGCGCCAATCGCTTCAGAAAAAGAGAAAACGAAATCCTGAACGACCTCAATGCCGATCTCCCCGCTGCTGTGCGCGCGGTCACCGACAACGCCTATGACAAGTTGCTCAAGCGATACACGCC
>JACQUW010000358.1 GCA_016210115.1 Deltaproteobacteria bacterium
AGGATCCACCGGCGTCGTCGCATGGTTATCTATGTACACAGGGACTTTCACAATCGATTTTCGCCGGTCCTGGATTCTGAATTCAGACTTAATTAGTCTGATTTAAGATAATCAATTACGTTAACCCTGTCAAGAGAAAACTTAAGTATCTAAAAATATAGGCGAAACTCGGCAGCTACAACAGTTTTAAAACAGTGTATTTTGAGCACGTTTTTGGAGGATTTTACCCAAATATCGGCCGGTGTAGGATTTTTCCACCAGAGCTAACTCTTCGGGCGTGCCATAGGCGACTACCTCACCGCCTAGCTCCCCGCCCTCGGGTCCAAGGTCTACCACATAGTCTGCTGACTTGATGACGTCGAGATTGTGCTCGACGATAATGACCGTATTGCCCACGTCTGTTAGACGGTTGAGCACCTCCAGAAGTTTCTTAACATCCTCGAAGTGAAGCCCCGTCGTCGGCTCGTCTAGAATATAGAGGGTTTGACCCTTCGATTTTTTGCTCAATTCCCGCGCCAGTTTGACTCGTTGAGCCTCTCCACCTGAGAGAGTGGTTGCTGCCTGGCCAAGCTGGATATATCCCAAGCCTATTTCTCGCAGGGCGGCAAGTTTTTCAGACGCTAGAGGTAGGTTAGCCAAAACCTCAGACGCTTGAGTTACTGTAAGCTCCAGAAAGTCCGCTATGCTTCGCCCCTTGTATTTTACTTCCAAAGTTTCCCGGTTGTAGCGACGTCCTTCACAAACATCACACGTCACATAAACCGCGGGCAAAAATTGCATTTCGATTCTGATAAGCCCGTCTCCCTGACATGCCTCACAGCGTCCTCCCTTTACGTTGAACGAGAATCGTCCAGGTCCATACCCGCGCAACCTCGCATCCGGAATTTGCGCGAAGAGAGCTCGGATCTGGTCGAAAATTCCGGTGTAGGTTGCCGGGTTTGAGCGTGGGGTGCGCCCGATCGGGCTCTGGTCAATATTGATTATCCGATCCACCTGCTCCAGGCCTGTAATGTCACGCACGCCCCGGCCAGCCGAGCTATCGAACTGTTTGGCCTTGGCCTGTGAAAGAATATCAACGACAAGGCTGGTTTTACCCGAACCTGAGACCCCCGTCACACAGGTCAGCGTTCCCAGAGGAAATTTAACGGATATGTTTTTAAGATTATTCCGCCTTGCCCCTCGCAAAAGCAAGTAATGTCCGCTTCCTTTCCGCCGGCTTCTTGGGACAGGTATTTCGAGACGGCCCGAAAGGTACTGCCCTGTAAGAGAAACGTCGCTTGCGGAAATTTCCTGCGGTGATCCCTGGGCCACCACCTTACCGCCGGTCACCCCCGCGCCCGGACCCATATCTATGACCTGATCGGCTTCGAGGATCGTCTCTTGATCATGCTCTACCACAAGCACCGTGTTGCCTCCGTCCCTGAGACGTTTCAGAATTCTGATCAAACGGGCATTGTCCCGCTGGTGCAAGCCGATACTGGGCTCATCCAGAATGTAGAGGACCCCCACAAGATTCGCGCCCATCTGCGTTGCCAACCTGATCCTTTCCGCCTCTCCGCCTGAAAGCGTGATCGAGGACCGGTTTAGAGTCAGGTAGTCAAGGCCCAGTTCAGTGAGAAATTCAATTCGGGCGGTCATTTCGGTGATCAGGCGGCGAGCAATGATCTGATCCTGCCGACCCAGCGATAAACTATCGAAGAACTCCGATAGCTCTTTAAGGGTAAGGGACGTTATCTCAGCAATATTTTTTCCACCCACCTTGACATGAAGTGACTCTGTTCTTAAACGGGCTCCGTTGCACTGCGAACATGGAGGAGCTTCCGTGAACTTGTCAGATTCTTCATCCGCATCGCTACCTTTGACCTCAACTCCCAATCCTCCGCAGGCGCCGCAGGCCCCCCGAGGACTGTTAAAAGAAAACATACTGGGGCTAAACTCGGGGTAAGAGATACCGCACTGGACACAGACGAGCTTCAGGCTGAAGAGGAATTCCTTGACTTTGTTGGAAGGCTCATGTTCCAGAACCTCCAGCTTAATCAAACCGCCGCCGTATCGCGCCGCCACCTCGAGCGAGTCAGCCAAGCGCTTTTCAATCCCCGCTCTAAACGAGACCCGGTCCACTACAAGATCGAGGGGACGGCTCTGCTCGTCGTCCGGAACTGTCTCACTGTCAAGCGCATAGATTGCGCCTCCGATCCTCACGCGTGAAAACCCGGCCCGGCTCAATTCTTTTATCTCCCGCCGGAGATCGCTCTTTTGACCGCTTACGATCGGCGCGAGAATGTGGACCCGCGACTCCGGAGAAAGAGCGAGGATGCGGTCAACAATCTGTTGAATCGTATGCGCTGAGATTTCTCTCCCACACCTGTAACAAACAGGTTTGCCGACGCGGGCAAAAAGAAGCCTCAGATAGTCATAGATCTCGGTCGCTGTGCCGACAGTCGATCGGAGATTCCTGGAGGCGTTTTTCTGCCCGACGGCAATCGTCGGTGAAAGGCCTTCAATGGAGTCGACGTCAGGCTTTTGCATGACGTCCAGGACTTGCCGGGCATAAGCGGATAACGAGTCCAGATAGCGCCGCTGCCCTTCGGCGTAGAGAGTATCAAAGGCGAGGGACGATTTGCCCGATCCCGAAACCCCGGTGATCACGATCAGTTGGTCTCGCGGGATTTCGAGATCGATATTTTTTAGATTATGGACGCGGATCCCTTTGAGGATTATCTTGCCGGGCACTTGGTAGCCGTGCTAGTCACCACCATCTGGTGCGGTCTATGAATGATCCGGGCCAGTTTGGGGCTAGTCCGGGGCATTCTGAAGCTCCTTGAGCTTTTCTTCGATGACGCTCCGATAAGCTTTCAGTTTCTCAGGTGTTTTAGCCTCGAACCGGAGCACCAGAGCCGGCTGGGTATTTGAAGCGCGTATGAGGCCCCACCCCTCTGGAAACTGGACACGCACGCCGTCGATATCGGAAATCGGATACAGGTTGCGAAAGTATTCTTTGGCACGCTCGGCGATTTTGAACTTCTGGTCATCGGGGCAATCAACCCTGATTTCTGGAGTCGAGACTGTTTTGGGGACATCGTCGAGACGGACCGATAAGGGTTGATCCGTGCGAGCTAGCAGCTCTGCGAGCCGTATCGAAGCATAAATGGCATCGTCATAACCAAAATAGCGATCGGCAAAAAACATGTGGCCGCTCATCTCTCCGGCCAGCACCGCATGCGTCTCCTTCATTTTGGCCTTCAGTAGAGAGTGACCCGCCTTCCACATAATGGGCCTTCCGCCATGGAGAGAGATCTGGTCAAAGAGTCTTTGAGAGCATTTCACCTCGGAGATGATCACGCTCCCCGGGTGCTTCTTGAGAATATCCCGGGCAAACAGGATCAGGAGCTCATCGCCCCAAAGGATGTTGCCCTTCTCGTCCACCACTCCAATGCGATCTCCATCGCCGTCGTAGGCGATTCCAAGATCGGCTTTTTCCTCTTCGACTTTGCGGATCAGATCCTCCAGGTTTTCCGGAACCGTCGGGTCGGGATGGTGAATGGGGAAAGAGCCGTCGGGAACACAGGCGAGTTCCCAAACTGTACAACCAAGATCACGAAAAAGCGGCGGCGCCACCGGGCCTGCCATCCCGCTTCCCGCATCGATAACAATTCTGAGAGCTCGGGTAAGCTTTGGCACATCGCGTAGCACGTGGTCACGGTAAGGCGGTACAATCGCATACGGGTCGCACGTTCCTCCCGGCACCTCCTTGAAGTCAGCGTTTTCCATCTTTACCCGTATTTCCTGAATCTGGGCGCCATACAGCGTCTCTTTTCCCACGCACAGTTTGAATCCGTTGTACTCCGACGGATTGTGGCTTGCGGTTATCTGCACGCCGCCATCGAGGTCCAGGTGAAAAAGCGAAAAATAGAGTAGAGGGGTAGGGCACATGCCGATGTCGTAGACATGAAGACCCGCCGAGACAAGCCCGTCGACCACGGCCTGAGCATAGGCTCCCGAAGTGAAGCGACAATCGCGCCCGACCGCCGCACGCCGGCCACCGCGCGCCTTTATAACAGTTCCAAGAACTTTCCCGAGCAAGCGAGCAAAACTCTCGTCGAAATCTTTCTCAGCCAGGCCCCGGATATCATATTCGCGGAAAACTGACGGATTCATCCGCCATTCCCCCTTGCTTGCCGGGCCAGTTTGGCCGCCAGAAGGATCGCCTCTATCATGCTCGAAGCGTCGGCCTGATTGGTTCCGGCGATCTCGTAAGCGGTGCCATGATCCACCGACGTCCGAATGATCGGCAAACCAAGGGTTAGAGCTACACCGCCGAAAAAATGGAGTAGCTTCAAGGGAATCAAGCCCTGATCGTGGTACATGCAGACAACCGCGTCGTAATCTCCCCGAACAGCCTGATAAAAAAGACTATCTGCCGGACATGGCCCCGTGGCGCGAATTCCTTGCCGGGTTGCCAGCGCGACGGCTGGACGGATGATTTTTTTTTCCTCAAGCCCGAATATCCCTTCCTCACCGGCGTGAGGATTTAGCGCCGCCACCGCTATGCGAGGGCGATCAATGCCAAAGTTCTGCCGCAAAGCCTGATGGGTCAACTCCACTGTCACTAGCACCCGGTTCCGGGACAATTCACTGACGACCTGTGCCAGTGAGACGTGGCCGGTGACGAGCACGACTTTCAGCTTTGCCCCCAATAACATCATGCGACATTCCCTTGCATGGGTCAACTCAGCGAGCAGTTCCGTGTGTCCGGGATACGGGTATCCCGCCAGATGCAGAGCCTTCTTGCTGATGGGCGCTGTTGCCATGGCGTCGGCAATGCGGCCCATAACGAGTTCGGTAGCTTTTGTGATGTAACGGCAAGCGGCTTGCCCTGACGCCTTCGAGGGCCGGCCCGGCTGCGACTCCTGGATCGAAAGATGAGAAAGCGAGCAGAGGGGAACGGCTTTTTCATGCAGCCGGATCGATTGCCCCACTTTCCACGGGATGAATTCCACGGAATCAGAAATCCTGCGCCGATTCCTTTCCAAAATATCCCAATCTCCAAGCAGCAAAGGGACGCAGGCTCTGCGGACTTGCGGGCTGGCCAACGCTTTGAGCGCCACCTCTGGCCCGACCCCGGCCGGATCACCCATGGTGACAGCCACAATGGGTTTGGTCATGTCTTCCTCTGATCTTTCTTTAACAGGTAACGAGAAGTGAGAGAGAGGCCGCTACTGGCCGCTCGAGAACGGATTAAGCGCATTGATAACAGAGGAGAACCAGCCGCGCGACTCTGCGGATTTCGCAGCGGCTCCGTCCGCGTCTTGAGACGGGGGTAAAAGACCATCTGAGGTTGCGTCTGGTGAATCCGTTGTAAATAGGGGAACTCCAAGGACACTGACGATATTTCGCCCGCTCAACTCCCCTTTGGCATCGTCTCCCTCTATCGGTGTTTCATTCATGATATAAGAAAAGGGATTGAGATAGCTCAAAAATCCGGATCTTTCGCTTCTGCCTCTCGTCGAAGAGGAGGCCACCAGCGAATTCACCGTTCCTTCTTTGATTTCCTCCGGACGAAAAACAACTCCGGGAATTTTAATATCGACCCGATGTTTTTTTCGTAAATCGGTTTTTAGCCACTTTTGATATCTTTCCTCAAGAGCTTTGGCCAGGAGCTCTTCCCTGATTTTTTCCTTCACTTCCGAAAACGGCAAGATTCGTCCGGGATCCCGTGCATCCACCTTGATCACATGAATCCCCAAACTCGTCCGCACAGGTTCGCTGAGTTCACCGACCGCGACTTTATGAAATGCCGGCTCCTCGATCTCCTTTAGAAGGCTCCCCGGTGTAACCCAGCCGATGTCGCCGCCTGCCGAGCTGCCGGCGCCTTCGGAGTATTCTTGTGCCAGCTTGCCGAAGTCCTCTCCGGCCAGAGCACGCCGGCGGATTCCATGCGCTTTCTGAATGATCTCTTTTTCGCTTTCTGGGGAAGCATCCTTCGGAAGCGTAAAAAGAATGTGGCGCAAGCGAACTCGTTCACCGGACGAGTACTTCTTCGAGTTCAATTTATAATATCGCTCCACGTCTTCGGCCGTAATATTGATTCGGTTGTGGACCTGGCGGTTGATCAGCTCGTTCTGTTCCAGCTTGCTGCGCACCGACGAGCGGTATTTTTCAAGAGTCATACCCTCTCGCCTGAGGGCCTCTGCCAGATCCGCATCGTTGAGACGATTCTTTTCCTTGATTTGGTCGATGTACCGATCGATATCCTCTGCGGCGACCTTAATCCCTGCCTGATTGATTTCTGCGGCGAGAAGCCTCTCGATGATGAAGTCCTCCAGGATTTCCTTGTCCTCTGGCCCGATCGCATTGAGATCCCCCACGGGAAATTCCCGATTCATCTTGGTCCTGGCGTACTCCTTAAGATTGGATAGGGTGTACGGTTCTCCGTCGATGACCGCCAGCACTTGCTCAATGACCCGGGCCTCAACAGAGACGGTATAAAGAGACAATGAGAGACCGGCCAAAACAATGGCACGGCGTAGGATTCGTTGTAACATGAAGATCACCTGAAACGTCCCGGGGTGACGGGACATCGCTGATCGGCCAAAAACAAACGCTAAGACCGTAGCAGAATCGCCAGTGGCCCGCAAGGCCTGGACCGGATTATTCACGCCTAAACAGCGCCTCGGGACGAGTCTTTTCGGTCCAGGGCAAATAAGGCTTTGCCTTGCGCCTCAACCCCAAGCAGCAAGCGGAAGATTGGGGATTGGTTGACAGCATTTTGCGGGACCCCTATAGTAAAAAAATGAGGGTGCGGCGTAATACCCGGCAGATCTCTATTGGCCACGTCAAGATCGGAGGTGAGGCCCCGGTCACCGTGCAATCGATGACCAAGACCGACACTCGTGACATCGAATCTACGGTGGCGCAGATTTGGGCTTTAGAGGCAGCAGGCTGTGATCTTGTCAGGGTCGCCGTCCCTGTTAGGGAGGCGGCGGAATGCCTCGGTGAAATCAAAAGACGTATTCGCATTCCCCTCATTGCGGACATTCATTTCAATTACAAACTCGCCCTCATAGCTTTGAAGCAGGGGGTGGACGGGCTAAGACTCAATCCAGGCAATATCGGCGCGCGCTGGTGCGTCGACGAAGTCGTCAAGTCCGCCTCGGCGCGCACGATTCCCATTCGTATCGGCGTCAATGCGGGCTCCCTTGAAAAGGACCTGCTCGAAAAATTCAACGGGCCGACGGCTGAAGGCATGGTAGAAAGCGCGCTGCGGCATGTTCGCATATTGGAGGATCTGGGGTATCGGGAGATCAAGATTTCACTCAAATCTTCTGACCCTCGAATGATGATCGAAGCCTACCGGCTCCTGGCGGACCAGGTGAATTATCCCTTTCATTTGGGGGTGACGGAGGCAGGCACTCCTGCCATGGGAGCGATTAAATCGGCCGTGGGAATCGGGACGCTTTTGGCGGAGGGGATTGGCGATACCATTCGCGTTTCACTGTCGGCCGACCCGGTGGAGGAAGTCCGGGTCGGATTAGAAATCTTAAAGTCTCTCGGGCTTCGGAGAGAGGGGCTCACTTTTGTTGCCTGCCCGTCTTGCGGGCGCGCGGATATCGACCTTGTAAACTTGGCGCAAGAGGTAGAAAAGCGCATGGCCCCTTTTAACAACAGTAACATTCATGTCGCGGTCATGGGCTGCGAGGTCAATGGGCCCGGAGAAGCCCGTGCTGCCGATATCGGCGTTGCGGGAGGGAAGGGAATAGGTCTTATTTTCAAAAAGGGGCAGGTCATCCGCAAAGTCCCGGAGTCGCAGATCGTCGATGCGTTGATGGAAGAAGTACAGAAACTCGTCGACGAGAGAGAGGATGAGCGGGCAGCAATTCATCAAGACTAGACGCGCCTTTTTTTCTAGCCAGAACTGGATTCCTACAAACCGCCGTGCGCTGGAGCAGCACTTTTATTCCCACACTGAAAGAGGACCCGGCTGATGCTGAGGTGATCAGCCATAAACTCCTGGTGCGCGCTGGAATGATCCGCCAGGTGAGCCGGGGCATCTATAACTACCTCCCCCTGGCCCTCAAGGCGATTCGTAAGATCGAGGCCATCGTGAGGCAAGAGATGGATCGGGCCGGAGCCCAAGAGCTTCTCCTGCCGATTGTCTCGCCCGCGGAGCTCTGGCAGGAAAGCGGGCGGTGGGATGTCTACGGCAAAGAACTTTTCCGCTTAAAAGATCGGCATGAGCGGGATTTCTCCCTGGGACCCACTCACGAAGAGGTTATCACGGACCTTGTTCGTAAAGTCGTCCGCTCTTACCGCGAGCTCCCCATAAACCTGTACCAGATTCAAATCAAGCTTCGTGATGAGGTGAGGCCGCGCTTCGGTCTTATGCGAGGCAGAGAGTTCATCATGAAGGACGCGTATAGCTTCCACACGGATATGGAAGACTGCCGGCGCGAATACGAGAAGATGTTCGATACCTATAAAAAGATCTTTACGCGTTGCGGACTCAAATTTCGGCCCGTGGAGGCGGAAACGGGAGCTATCGGCGGGAGCCTCTCCCACGAATTCCAGGTGCTGGCCAGTTCAGGAGAAGATGCTCTGGTCAGCTGCAACAGCTGCGACTACGCCGCGAATGTTATGAAAGCGGAGGTTCGGCCGCAAGATGCGGCGGACCGCGACCCTGCGCAGGTCTCTCCGTCGTTGAAGAAGGTGGCCACACCCGAAAAAAAGACCGTGCAAGAGGTGGCCGATTTTCTGGGGATCCCGGCGGAGAAATTCATCAAGACATTGGTCTACAAGATCGATGGCTCCGAGTTTGTGGCTGTTTTGGTACGCGGCGATCACGAGCTCAACGAGCTCAAGTTGCAAGCGGCGTTAAATTGCCGGGAGGCGGTCCTGGCCGACGAAACCCAGGTTCAGCAGGCGGCGGGAGTCCCTACGGGTTCCTTGGGTCCGATCGGGCTTAAACTCAGGCTTATAGCCGATCAGGCGATCCAGGGCATACGCGGGGCCGTGGCGGGCGCCAACGTGCGCGACGCTCACTACGTTGAAGTCGATCAAAAAAGGGATTTCACGCCTTCCTTAACGGCTGATCTCCGCCTGGCCTCCGCCGGTGATCTCTGCCCTAGGTGCGGGCGCGGAACGCTCGAAACCCACCGTGGAATCGAGGTGGGTCAGATCTTTTATCTGGGAAAGAAATACAGCGAGGCGATGGGGGCAACCTACCTGGATGCAGAGGGCCGGGAGCGGCCGATAGAAATGGGCTGCTACGGAATCGGCATTACCCGGCTGCTCGCCGCGGCGATCGAGCAAAACCACGATGCCAATGGGATTGTCTGGCCGCTTTCTATCGCTCCTGTTCAGGTCCTGCTTCTGCCGATTAACTACAAGGACAAAGCGATCCGCGAGGCCTGCGATCGACTTTATGAAAACCTCCTCCAATGCGGTGTGGAAGCCCTTTTAGACGATCGGGACGAGCGCCCCGGCGTCAAGTTTAAGGATGCGGATCTTATTGGTATTCCCCTGCGCGTCACTATAGGTGCCAAGGCGCTCGAGCGGGGCTGCGTGGAGCTGCGCCGGCGGCGTGAGGGAACAACGGAGGAGGTGCCCGTGGAAGAGGCTCACAAAAAGATCTACAGCCTCATCAAGACTGCGCTGGCGCCCGGAGAGCGACAATGAACCTGCAGCTTGTTCGTTCTCCCGCATCCATGCGGGAACGTCTGATTCTTGCTCTCGACATAGACGATCTCGAACGAGTCAAAGCGATTGTTCGGCTGCTGGCCGGTGAAGTGGGAATGTTCAAAGTCGGCAAACAGCTTTTTACCCACGCCGGCCCTGCGGCGGTCAAACTGATCCAGGAAGTGGGTGGTGAGGTGTTTCTGGACCTCAAATTTCACGACATCCCCACCACGGTCGCGAAAGCCGCCGTCGAAGCCACGCGGTTGGGAGTGAAAATGTTTGACGTTCATGCCTCCGGAAGTCTGGAGATGATGCGCCATACCGTGAGGGAGGTCCGTCGGGTTTGCCGCCAGGAGATGCTGCGCCAGCCGATGATGCTGGCGGTGACGGTCTTGACCAGTCTAAAGAAAAGCGATTTGGAAAAATTGGGCGTCGAGGACGATGTCCCGGACCAGGTGGTTCGGCTGGCGCTGCTGACCCGCGAAGCTGGGATGGACGGTGTTGTCGCCTCCCCTCACGAAGCGGCGGTTATTCGGTCGGCGTGCGGGCGGCGCTTTTTGATCGTTTCTCCCGGGATTCGATCTCACAAAGGAAAACGAAACGATCAAAAGAGAGTCATGGATCCGCAGGAAGCGGTTCGAGCAGGGGTTGATTATATCGTGGTAGGACGCCCGATCATGGAGGCGAAGGATCCTTTGGCCGCGGCCCGGGAGATAGTCGCTGAGATGGAGCGCAGTACCTGAGTGGAATCCGTTGCTCTTTAAGTCCCTTTCTACACAACCACAGCGATGACAGACCTGCCTCTCACGTTAGGGCTTGATCGCGCGCCGAACACTGAAGCTCTGTTTGATGGTTCGATTGAGGTTCGCGGCATAGCACTTCGACTGCGGTCCTCCTTTGCCGCGGAGTACGATAATGTGGGTGCCCGGCACCGCTCAATCATCGCCGGGGAGATCGAGGGGGGAGAACTGTCGATCTCCTCATTCATACTCGCACGTTTAAGAAAAGTCCCACTTCGTGCCTTGCCGGTCTTTCTTTCGCGCCGGTTTCGCCATCGCTGCATGTTCTGCGCCGTGGAGACCCCTTTAGAACACCCGTCACAGCTCGCCGGAAAGAAAGTAACCGTGCATCGATACAATGCCACCACTCCGGTCTGGCTGAAGGGCATCCTGGAGAATGATTATGGGGTAAGACCGGACACCGTGGAGTGGCATGTGGCAGAGCCGGACATCGAGGAGGAATCCCTGCACGGTCCTCCTCCGCAGATCCAGCAGGGGATCCTAAACCAGAGACCCGAGTTAGAGAGCCTCTTCTTCCCTCAAGTTCTGACTCTTTGAGCGCTGACCGGCGTCGTCATTTCTTTCTCAGCTCTTTTTCCCAGAAGTGATAAAAGTGGTGTACGGGACTTTGACCGGAGCCGACGGGAAAACCCCGACGAATCGCTTCTGTGATGTATCTCTTCGCATGAATGACCGCTTGCTCCAAGTTCTCTCCTCTGGCCAGGCCGGCCGCAATTGCCGCGGAGAACGTACAGCCGGTCCCGTGCGTGTGCCGCGTCCGGATGCGCTCTGCCCGGAGCTCGCGGAAGTTTTTTCCGTCATAAAAAATATCTGTGGCTGGTCCTCTTCGATGGCCACCTTTTATAACTACGCTTCTCGCTCCCATAAGCATAATTCGCCTTGCCGCTTCCCGGGCCTCCCGGCTCCGTCGTATTTCCATGGCGGTCAGTTTTTCCGCCTCGGGGAGATTCGGGGTGACGACGCTCGCAAGAGGAATGAGGCGCGAACGGAGCGTCTCTACGGCTTCCTGCCGTAACAGAAGGTCTCCTCCCTTGGCAACCATGACCGGATCCACAACAATATTGGTGAGACGATGCTCCCGGATCTTTTCCGCCACGGCTCTAATAATCGCCGAGTTGGCGAGCATCCCGGTCTTTGCGGAATCGGCTCCTATGTCCTGCAAAACCGCATCGATCTGAGAAGCGACCAGCTCTGGAGAGAGCTCGAGGATCTGAGTCACGCCCCGGGTATTTTGCGCGGTGATTGCCGTGATCGCGGAGGTTCCGTAGACTCCGAAAGCGGCGAAAGTCTTAAGATCTGCCTGAATGCCGGCGCCCGCTCCGGAATCAGATCCTGCGATGGTGAGGGCTTTATAGATCGTTTTCATCATTCGAGCACCTAGAGCCTAACTCTCTGCCCGTTCGAACCGTTCCTCGAGACCGATGGACCCGTTGATGGTTGCAAAATTCTACTTCACAGTGGGTCCCGGTGTAAACTGCATTCTGACACGTTGCCGCTCCGCAGGAGAGGTGAACAACTTTCACTCTGCTACAAGAGCGAACGGCGGATTCGATACAATCTAACCGCGCTGAAACTCAGCGCTGGGTCTTCTTTGGCCTCGACGGCTTTCCGGCTTCTCGTTTGCCGGCCGGCCGGAGGGGCCTGACGTTTCTGGTGCTCTCCGAAACCTCCGGTGGATTGAACAGGCAATCCAGCGTCAGCCATAAGCTTCGCGAGTGGCGGAAGAAAAAAAGTGGAAAGAGAACGGCAAAAGGAATCCACAGTAGCATTTGCTGGAGAAAGGAGATTCCCGTGAAAGAATCCAGGATAAAATAGCCGGGCATGACGATGAGAATGGTGGCCGCATAGTTTATATAAATGGCTCCCACAAAGTAACCTTGCTCCCGCTCGAATTTTAGAGCGCAGTGGGGGCATTCCCGATGCATTGAGAAAAACCCGTAGAACAGCGATCCCTTCCCGCATCGTGGACACCTCAATAATATTCCCCGGGCCAGCAACTGCACGATTCGTGTCTCACCCACCCTGTGCCTCCCTCGCGCCCGATTCTTGGCTTCCACTTCACATTACGCTATACCCGCTATGATCTAAAGCCAAATTAGTGAATCGTGAAACGTGAAAAGTGAATAGTCGAATAGAGAACAAAAGACAAATTGCCTGTTTACGATTCACGTTTTACGCTTAACGGGTTTTTATGAAGCGGCGGGCGATAATCTGGGTGGCTGGGGCACTCGCCGTCTATCTTGCGGCGCGCTTCCTGCCTCCGGCAGCAGGTCTGAATGGTTCCGCGCAGGCTGTTCTGGGGACCGTGCTATGCGGCATGCTGCTCTGGATGTCCGAAGCTCTGCCGCTGGGAGTTGTCGCAGTGCTGGTTCTGGCGTTGCTCGGCACGGCTCCGGGCGCACGTCCCGGTTTGGTATTCGGCGGCTTCACCTCACCTGTTCTCTTTTTTCTCATTGGCGTTCTCTCGATTGGCGTTGCCGTCGAGCACAGTGGATTGGCCAATCGGGCAGGAAGGTTTCTTCTCAGGCGCGCAAAGGGAAGCCCTACCCGTCTTTATTTCCAGATGCTCGCGGGCCTGGTCGGAATGGCTTTTGTTGTTCCATCCGCGATCACCCGAAATATCATCCTGATTCCCGCCTATCAGGAGACATTGAAAAGAATGGGAATTGCGGGGTCGTACAGGACCGGGCGAGCCCTCATGCTCGCCCTGGGGGTGCTCCATACGATGGCGTCGTCAGCGCTGCTTACCGGGGGGATGGTCTCAATGACTGCGGCCACACTGCTGGGGGATTTTTCGTGGCTGCGTTGGTTCGGTCTGATGGCCCTACCTTATTATGCGCTTCTTATTCTTGGCGGCACGTTACTTTGGGCGCTGGTGGCGCGTTTCGAGCCCGGTGCGCTTCCCGCTCACGCTTGCTCCAAAGCCGCCGTTTTCTCAGCCTCCGAGTGGCGTGTTGTTCTCACGATAGGCGCGACCTCTTTGCTGTGGTTCACGGACGCTCTACACGGTCTCTCGCCCGCGATCCCGGCTCTATTCGCGGCCGCTATTCTCCTGTTTCCCGGGGTCGGCGTCGTGGCCTGGAAGGAGTTTGAAAAGCGGATTTCGTGGGAGCTCATGCTCACGGTGGGCGTATCGCTCTCGCTTGCGCAGGCGCTGACCGAGACGGGGGGCGCCGCATGGCTGGGCGGTTTGATCGTGCGCTCTCTCACGAACGCGGAAAGCCATCCCCGGATCGTCGTGACGGCGTTGATCCTGATGGTTGCGGTCATTCATCTCGCGATCACGAACCTGGCCGCGTGCATCGCCCTTTTGGTGCCTCTTGCGACCAACGTCGGGCTTGAAGCAGGGCTAAATCCGATGGTGTGCGGCTTGATTGTTCCAATTGTCGTGGACGCAGTCATCCTCTACCCCGCGCAAACAGCAACCGTCCTCGTCGCGTACGAGTCGGGATACTTTGATGCTTCCGATGTTCTTTGGTTCGGCCTCGCTATGCTGGCACTGACCATTGTGGTGGTCCTCGCCATTATCCTGCCTTTCTGGAGCCTTATGGGTTTCCGCTTAACCCCGAACTGATCTTGTCAGAATCGGGGTTAAGTTCTCTTAGCCGGGGACGGCCCGGCCGATTCTCGCTGGTTGGCTGGTGTCCCGCGCATAATCGAGAGAACAACAGCCAGAAAGCCGACGCCGGTTGCAGCCAGGAACGTATCGTTAAGGGCTGCGACGAAGGCCACGGGATTTTGAGGCGTAGGCGCCGCGGCGGGGATTCCGCTATGGGCCTGAAAGAAGATTGTCATGGCAAAGCCTGCGAGCGCAATGCCGAGAATATTGCCAAGGCTGAACATCAGCGTAAGCGTGCCCGAGGCGATTCCCATGTCCGCTTTCGGGACTGCATGAATGATCCCGACACTGTTGGCCGGATTGAAAAAGCCGTTCGCCAGGCCAAGCAGAGCAAGCACGACGGCCGGCAGGATCCAGCTCGAATCGGTGCGGAAGAACGAACCCAAATAAACGGAGAGTATAAGTAAAATAACACCCAGCGTGGCCGGGAGGCGCGGCCCTACACGGTCGGAAAGATACCCGCTTACGGGGCTGAAGGTGACGGTAAAAATGGGGGCCGCCATGAACAGAACGCCCATAAAAGATGGAGAGAGGCGCAGCACGTCCTGAAGGTAGAAGGGGAGAAGGATGGCGCTCAGAGAATAGTTGGTTGCGACAATGAGAAGACTGAGGCTGCTGGCCGCGAACATTCTTATTCTAAACAAGCCGAGATCTACCAACGGATTGGGAATGATGCTTTCCCGCACCAGAAAGCCAACGAGCGAGACGGCGCATAAAAGCACCACGATGACTTTCGTCAACGGATCGAACAGCTCCGTGGTTCGACGGTCCAAAAGCAGGGTCAGCGTGGTCGAAGCGGCCATGAGCAGCGTAGCGCCGGAGTAATCCACCGTGCCGTGTTGCTGCCGCTCGCGCGCGGAACCGGTCCGCGAGAGAAAGTTGAGCAAGAGACCCGCCATACCAAACGGCACAAGAAAGTAAAAGGTCCAGCGCCATCCGAGCTGGTCGATAATAAAACCCCCGATGCTCGGTCCAAAAAGAACACCCAAGTGGAAAGCGGTGGTCATTAGTCCCTGGGCCTTTCCTCCCTTCTTCTCCGGCATCGCCTCCGCGGCCAAGGCCCTGCTTACCGCCTGTATCATGGCGGCTCCGGCGCCCTGCAGAACGCGGAAGCCAATTAAATAAGAGATCGTACTGGAAAGACCGCAGACAAGTGAGCCCGCCGTCATTGCCATATAACCGGCGACCAGGATCTTTTGTCTCCCAAAGAGATCTCCGATCCTTCCGAACACTAAAGAAAGACCGACGTTGGAGATCTGGTAGCTCAACATCGCCCATGAGACCCACAGAATGTCTGCACGAAGATCTGCCGCAACCGTGGGCATGGCGACATGGAAAAGCCTTAACGCGGCGCCCGCGAGAAAATTGCCGAGCATCGCGTTAATCAGTAAAATCCAGTTAGTAGGCGGATTCACGTGCGATTTTTGCGGAAGGACAGCAGCCCGAACCGGCCACGATTCGATAAAAGTGACTTGCGAATGCTCAGCGCCGGCTTTTAGATGAATGTCTTTCCGCTGAGATAATCACGCAGATATCGGGCGGTGTAAGAGTGTTTCCCGTCCTCGACCACCTCAAGGGGCGTTCCTGAGGCCACCACATAACCTCCGTCGTTTCCGCCTTCAGGACCGAGATCCACCAGGTAGTCCGCCTCTTTGACGATCTCAAGGTTGTGCTCGATCGTCACCACCGTATTTCCCATGTCCACCAGGCGATGCAAAATATGGATAAGTCTTTCCACATCGGCAAAGTGCAGGCCGGTCGTCGGCTCGTCCAGAATATAAAGCGTCTTTCCGTGCGACTCTTTGCTCAGTTCGTAGGAGAGCTTGATCCTCTGGGCCTCGCCGCCGGAGAGCGTATTACTCGCCTGGCCGAGCGTGATGTAGCCCATGCCGATTTCTTCAAGAATTTTGAGCGGCCGCAGAACCTTAGTAAAGGGTTTAAAAAAAGCGACCGCTTCTTCAACCGTCAACCGGAGCACCTGGGCAATGTTCAGGTTGTTCAAGAGAATGCTGAGCGTCTCTTCGTTGAACCGCTCACCTGTGCAGGCTTCACAATCAACGAAAACGTCCGGTAGAAAACTCATCTCCTTCCTGATCTTTCCCTGCCCCGCGCACGCCTCGCACCTCCCGCCCCGAACATTAAAGGAAAATCGACTCGGCGCATAGCCACGCACCCGGGCGTCAGGGGTAAGTGAGAACAACTGACGGATTTCACCGAGAAACCCCACATAAGACGCTGGAACAGAGCGGGGCGTTTTTCCAATAGGACTCTGATCCACCTCGACAGCTCTCTCCAATCGTTCCCAGCCCGTGATCTCTTTGTGTTCCCCCGGCCGGCCGGCAAACTGGTTCAGCTTCGCCTTGAGCCCTTTATACAGAATCTCTCTGACCAGAGTGCTCTTTCCCGATCCTGAAATTCCAGTTACACAGCTCCAGGCTCCCAAAGGAAAGCCGACGTCGATCGCCTTGAGGTTATTGGCCGTGGCCCGATGGATCGCAACGCGCGGGCAGCCATCAAGAAAGCGATAAGGCCACATCCGTTTCTTTTCGCTCTTGAGGAAAGCGGCCGTGACGGAAACAGGGTTTTCGCTGATTTCGGCGGGCGTCCCGATAGCCACGACGTTTCCGCCGTGGACGCCTGCCCCCGGTCCGAGGTCTACGATGAGATCAGCAGATCGAATCGTCGTCTCGTCATGCTCCACAACGAGAACCGTATTCCCCGCCTCTTCCAGGCGCTTCAAAGTGCCGAGCAACATCCCATTGTCGCGCGGATGGAGGCCAATGGTGGGCTCATCAAGGACATAGCAGACTCCGCGCAAGTGCGAGCCCAACTGCGCAGCCAGGCGGATCCGTTGGGCTTCACCTCCGGAAAGCGTGTCGGCGCGACGGTCGAGAGTTAAGTAAGGGAGTCCCACCTCTGAAAGAAAATCGAGCCGCTGCTGTATTTCCCTGAGAACCTTCGCCATCACGGCCTGCTCGCTTTGGGACTTGCCGCTGCCGCTCTGGCCGGCGCTGAGAGTGAGAAAATATTTCTGCGCTTCTTTCACGGACATCGAGGTGACTTGCCAGATGGCGCGGCCATTGACCGTGACGGCCTGCGCGCGGGGATTGAGACGCCGCCCTTGACAGGCCGGGCAGAGAGACTCTGTGAGATACTGAGCGAGCGCTTCCGGGAGACACTCCTCCTGTTCTTCCGCAAGGCCCTGAAGACGCGGAATAAGACCTTCAAAGGAACGGCCGCCGCCGTAAAAAAGCAAGTGTTTTTGATTTTTGTTGAGTTTCGAGAAAGCTTTATCAGTCGGGATGCCCTCCGCTTCCAACTCCCGCAGCATCCGGGAACAGAGCCGCTTCGCCTCCATCGGGCTCGCGCAAGCCGAGGAGCAAAAGGAGCGAAGGATCGTGGATAACGGCGCTCGCGGGTCGGGAACGATCCGCTCGGGATCGAACTCAGGATGAAAACCCATGCCGCTGCACTGCGTGCAGGCGCCTTGCCGGCTGTTGAAGGAAAAAACCCTCGGATCCAGCGCTTCATAGCCGATGCTGCAGTTCGTGCAGAAAAGACGTTCGTTGTAGATCTGTTCACCCGCCTCAGAAAGCAGATGAATTACGCCGTTGCCCAGGCGCAATCCACGATCTACCAGCATTTCTATCCCATGGCTTCCCACCCTGGCCGCGCCGACAGTGACATCAATATCGTGCTCCCGATATCTCTCTAACCCGTCGATGAGTTTCAAGGATTTGAGGTCAACCATCTCTCCATCGATCCGCGCCTTCCGATAACCCAATCTTCTAGCCCCTTGAATGACGTCTTTATGAAAACCCTTCCGTCCCCTGACGAGGGGGCTAAGAATCGTAACTTCCTTTCCCCTAAGGGCGCGCGAGATGCGGTCCAAAATCTGGCTGCGTGTTAGAGACCGGATTTGCCGGCCGCATTGAACGCAGTGCTGTTTGCCTACCTTGGAATAGAGAAGCCGGAGGTAATGGTAGATCTCCGTTATGGTGGCGACGGTGGATTTTTTTCCTCCCTGGCTCAGGCGCTGCTCGATAGCGACGGTCGGTGGAATTCCGGACAGAAAGTCCACGTTCGGACGGGCCATCACGTTCACGAACTGGCGAGCATAAGCCGAAAGGCTGTCGATATAACGGCGCTGCCCTTCCGCGTAGATGATATCAAAGGCAAGAGATGATTTTCCTGAACCGCTTAAGCCGGTAATCACAATGAATCGATCCCGCGGGATCTCCAGCTGAATGTTCTTTAGGTTGTGTTCCTTGGCCCCGACGATGGTGATCGCGTTTTGCCCGGTCGTTGATTCTTTGATCTCACCTGAACTCTTTTCGAGGAGCGGCGTGAAGGGGGAGGGCGCTTCCTTTTCCAGGTAAGGTTTCAAATAGCGACCGGTATGCGAGGCAGGAACCTGCGCGATCTCCTCGGGAGTACCCCGCGCGACTACCGTTCCTCCCGCGTCACCTCCCTCGGGACCGAGATCGACGATATAGTCTGCGCACTTGATGACCTCCATATTATGTTCGATGACGACGATCGAGTGGCCCTGCTCAATGAGTTCGTTGAACGCCCAGAGGAGTCGCTCGATGTCGTGAAAATGGAGTCCCGTGGTCGGCTCGTCAAAAATGAACAGGGTACCGGCCCTTTTCGCTTTTGCCATATGCGCGGCGAGCTTCAGTCGCTGGGATTCCCCGCCGGAAAGTGTGGTCAGCGGCTGCCCCAGGCGGATGTAATCCAACCCTACTGAGCGCAAGGGGCTCAACCCATGGCAAACCTCCGATGAGTCTTCAAAAAATTCCATAGCCTCAGCCACAGTCAAGTCCAAGATCTCGCGGATGTTGCGCCCTCGATAAGTGACTTCAAGGACTTCTTCGCGGAAGCGGCTCCCGTGACATTCGCTGCAGGAGGTATACACGTCGGAGAGGAACTGCATCTCGATCTTTTCAAAACCCTCCCCGCGGCAGGTCTCGCATCTTCCGCCTTCGACATTGAATGAAAAGGTGGACGGGGTATAACCCCTGAGACGGGATAGGTCGGCGGACGCGAAGAGACGTCGAACGGCGTCGAAAACCTTCATGTAGGTGGCGGGATTCGAGCGCGGCGTTGTTCCCACAGGCGATTGATCCACCAGAAGCACGTCCGAGACTTTAACAGCGCCTTCGATCCCGGCGCACTGCACCACCGAAGCTCCGGGAGATTCCTTGAGCTTCTTTAGATTCCGGTAAATCACGTCGTCCACGAGGCTCGATTTACCGGATCCGGAAACGCCCGTAATGCAGACGAACAAGCCCAACGGAATTTCTACGTCGATCTCCTTCAGGTTGTGGGCTCTTGCCCCGACGACTTTCACCACGCGCTGTGGAATGGGACGCCTGTGTTTAGCGGGGAAAGCGATGCTCTTGCGCCGGCTGAGATACGCCCCGGTGAGCGAGTTAGGGTGCCGCAGCAGCTCTTCATAGGTGCCCGCAAAGACGACCTCGCCGCCGCGCTCTCCAGCCTTCGGCCCCAGGTCGATGATGAAATCGCTCTCTTTAATGATTTCCGGGTCGTGTTCCACCACGACCACAGTATTGTGATTGGCCCTCAGTCGGTGGAGAATCTCCACCAGACGGCGGCTGTCGCGCGGGTGAAGACCAATCGAAGGCTCGTCCAGGACGTAAAGTGTATTGACCAGAGACGAGCCGATGGCGGTCGTGAGGTCTACCCGCTCCAGCTCTCCGCCGGAGAGAGTGCGCGATTGCCGGTCCAGCGTCAGATACTCGAGCCCGACTCCTTTGAGGTAGCAGAGTTTGCGCCGGATCTCATCGAGGATCAGTCTGGAAATCTGATCCAGAGTTCCGGATGGTCTGAGATCATCGAAGAAGCTACAAGCTTCGCCGACGCTCATCGCATTGATCTCGGCGATATTCCGGCCCTCGATCCGGTACTGGAGCGCCTCGGGCCTGAGCCGGGTTCCGCCGCATTGGGAACAAAGAAGGTAAGCCCGGTAGCGCGCGAGGAAAACGCGCACGTGCATGCGATAGCTTTTCCGCTCCATGCGACGAAACCAGCCGCGGACGCCTTTGTAGCTTCCGTCCCCTTCAATAATCAGCCGCTGCTGTCTTTCGGTTAGCTCCTGGTAAGGCTTTGTAACGGGAATTCGCTTGCGGGTGCAGAATTCCATGAGCCTCTGAAGTCTTCGAGGTTTGGTCGTCCACGGCCTGATCGCCCCCTCGCTCAGGGACTTTATTGGATCCGGGATGACCAGATCCCAGTCGATATCGATGACCCGGCCAAAGCCGCGGCAATTCTCGCAGGCGCCCAGGGGGCTATTGAAGGAGAAAAGATTGGGCACGGGGTCGTGGTAAGAGAGATTACAGTGAGGGCAATGGAGTTGGTTGCTGAAAGGCTCCCGGCGCCATCCCTCCTGGGGAAAATAGAGGCAGAGCCTGCCCTTGCCGAAATGGAAGGCCTGATCGAGGGAATCAGTGATCCTCTTTTTCCCTTCTGGTCGAAAGACGAACCGGTCGACCACCACTTCGAGACTTTCCGTATCCTGTGGAGCTTCATTGAGCTCCTCTAGGTCCACGATAGTGTGCTTTGCGAACAAGCGGTGAAAACCGGCGCGCAGGAGCCCTGCCTTGACCTCTTCCCATGGGACAGCCACAGAGAGGGCGAGGGGAAAGGTCAGGACCACCTGCGATCCCAAAGCGCCGAGCTTGCCAAAAACCGACTGCGCGGTGTCTCTCTCCACGATCCGGTCACAACCTCGGCAATGCAGCACGGCGATTTTCGAGAAGAGGAGCTTCAGGTGATCATGCAACTCGGTCATCGTTCCAATCGTAGAACGGGAAGTCTTAACCGGCCGAGTCTGGTCGATGGCGATAGTTGGCGGAATCCCTTCGATGCTCTCGACGTCGGGCTTGTCCATGCGATCGAGGAACTGACGCGCATAGGCGGAGAAGCTCTCTACGTAGCGCCGCTGCCCCTCGGCGTAAAGAACATCAAAGGCCAGGGTTGACTTGCCGGAGCCGCTG
>JACQUW010000039.1 GCA_016210115.1 Deltaproteobacteria bacterium
ACCCTGACGATGAAAGCCGCCGCCCGCTCTCCGAGCCCGCGCAAAGGGTTAGCGGTTATTCCCACCGCTGGTTACCTGCTTGCCGGCAGGCAGGTCGGATGCGCGGGCTGTCCGAACGGGCAGCAGCTTTCATCTCGGCCGAGGGACGTAACGAGGAGGCCGCGGACGTCCGATGAGCCCGGTTCGCCTACCGGCTGCGGCCGGAAGGCGTGCCCCTGAGGAACTATCTTCGGAGGAGTTGTTAAGAATCAGAATCGAGGTTTTTTACCTGGCGACTAGGCCGAGTGATGTTTACGCCGCTGTTTGTATTTCTTTGAAGCGCCCCATTACGGCGAAAGCCCAGCCAGTTCCATTGATCCGGGTAACGGCGAACCATCGTTTCCAGTTGCCGAATCGTCATTGCCGTATTGGCCGCCACATCCTCCTGGAGATTCCCTGTTTTGACGAGATCCATCTCCGGGAAAATGCTAAGTCCTAGACGGTCATCAGAATCGCGGGTCACAAACATCGGTACCACCGCCGCCCCGGAGCGCAGGGCGAGAGTAACCGGCCCGCGCGCCGCAGAAACGGACCGGTTCAGAAACTCGACCTCTATGCCGCCCGACTTGAACTCGTCGGCTATCAGCAGAACGATCTCGTTTTTTCTCAAGCATCTGAGAATACGCCGCGCAGCTTCCCTGCGGGGTTTGGCGGATATGGTTTGCATCCCGAGTTGCGCCCGGTAGGCATCCAGCAAACGAGCAAATCGCCGGTCACGCGGCTGTTTCACCACCACATTGAAAGCGTACCCTGCTGAAGCCAAACGGGCCCCGATCATCGTAAAACTCCCCAGATGAGCGCTGAGGGCAATGACCCCCTTCCCCTTGGCCAGCGCATTTTTCAAGTGGTCTTCGCCCTGAACCGCCACCATGGAGAGGATCCCTCCGCGACTCGTATAAAGACTACAGGCGGTCTCGAAAAAGCCTTTGGAAAAATTCCTCCACGCCTTTCGGATCAGTTCTTCCCTTTCACCCGCTTCCGGGAAGTCGCGGCCCAAGGCGTTGAAAACGTTCTCTTCCATCCTCTGCCGGTACTTCCACAAAAAAACGTAGGTGACCCGGCCTGCAACGGAGGTGAATGAGGCGAGCAGTCTTTGAGGGACCCACGGAAAAACAAACACAAACCCTCTAAGGCAATACTCCCCTATCCGATAGCGCAGCCAGTAGAGAGCTTTATCGACCGTATTATTTTTTCGCGCCATGGACCCGTGCGTACCGGCTATCTCTCATAAAGCTTCTTCACGAAGCCCGTCTTCTCTAGCTCGTCGACGAAACTCGAATCCACAAACTCCTCCGGCTTGTGTTTCCATACCTCCGGACGGGTCGCGGCCACGTATTCGAAGCTGGTCTTCATGCCCTTCGTATTAGGGTACGGAGTTGGCAGGAAGGCCTTGGAAAAGATGTCATACGATTCGTTCACCAGTTCCTCATCGTCGAGTCGAAGAGTTTTTTTGATAACCTTCCTGCCGAATTCCCGATCCTTTTTGAACAGGGCAATCCCTTCGATGTGGGCCTTCATGTAACTCATAACCATTTCACGGTCTTTCTGAATAAGCGCGCGCCGGGTGGCGATCTCCATCCAGGGATAATCGACTTCTTTCGAAGAGTCCCAGAGCATGCTAAAGCCGAGCCGTCTGGCTCTCCCATATCCGGGATAAGATAAAGCCGCCGCATCGACAGCGCCCTGCTTCAAAGCCGCGATTCTTTCAGAATCGCCGCCGAGCTGGATGAGCGCAAGATCCTTATCCGGGCTGAGTCCCTTCTTCTTGGCGATATGGCGGACAAGGAAATCGGTCAGCGAGCCGTAGGTGCTGACCGCGATCTTTTTGCCCTTGAGGTCCTCCGGCCGCTTGATTTCAGGCTTAACCATCATCGCGTGGATGACTCCCGGCATCGTGTGGGCGAGAATAAGCAGGTCCGCGCCGGCCAGGTCAGCGTTGATTACCGTCGGGGTAGCAATCGGCGCAATCTGAAGGCTGCCGCCGATCATGGCCTTGGAAGCTTCCCCTGAGCCTCGGAGAACGATCACTTCCGCATCGAGGCCGTGCTTCTCAAAGAGTCTCCCCTCTTTGGTGACAAAGATAATCATGTTGCTCATCCCCAAAGCCGGGACGCCGACGCGTATCTTTTTTAGCGGCCTCCCTTGCGAAAATCCAGGCAATGGCATCAGGATCAGCAGGCCCAAGATTGCTGCTGCGAGCTTCATTTTGCACCCCCGGTATCAGACGGTCTGAATAACCACATCCACCAATGCCGGAGCGCCGTCTTCTCTCACGACTTTCAAGGCTCGATTTAAAGCCGGGCGGATCTTCTCCGGCTCCGTAATCGGACCTTCGCCAAAAAGACCAAAAGAGCGGGCCAGATTAGCGAAATCCACCGGCGGTTTTTCCATGCGCATCCCGACGACCTTGTTTTCCGGCGGCCGGCCGCGCGCTATCGCAATCTTCTCCTGGTGTTCCTCGTCGTTGTAGTAGGTTCGGTTATTGGTCATCACCGTCAGAAGCGGGACTGTTGTGTTGGCTGCGGTCCAAAGCGCGCTCGTTGTATAGAGAAGCTCCCCATCCCGCTGCAAGTTCAGGCAAACCGTCCCTGTGCCCCTGTGTGGGATAGAAGCGCCGACTGACGCGCCCGGTCCGTAACCCAAGCCCCCTCCCCCGTAGCCACCCAGAAAAAGCCCCGGCTTGTTCCACTCCCACAGACGGTGCGGCCAGCTTCTGAAGCTTCCCGCAACCAGCAGCCATGGTTCGTTCTTTATCGCTTCCCAGACCTCATGCGCGAGCCGAGGAGGAGAAATCGGCCGCTCGTCCCAACGCCGCTTAAGCTCGCTTTGCCAGCGCGCCCGTATCTCCTGCTGTTGGGTAGACAGACTGTTGCGCCGTTCTTCGATTACGCTGCGAGAAAATTTTCCCTGTTTCTTGATCTCTTCTATGAGGGCTGGGAGAAAAACCTGCGTATCGGCTACAATGGGCAGATCGATCGGCGCCAGCTCCTGGAAATCGCTCGTTAAGCTGCGGACAGCCAGGTCAGCGAGCGTAACATTGATCACTTTGCAATCGGGCTTTAACGCAATCGTTGAGCCTCTGACCTTGGCCTCGTATTTGGCCAGAGCGCCGTAAAGGTCCATGACGTCCAGCCCCAGGATAACATCGGCGTTGCCAATGAGTTCCCTCTCTTTCCCGGTCAGATTGAGCGGGTGGGTATTGGGAAAATTGAGCCTCGCTCCCCGATCGATCACCGGCAGAGACAGAAGATCAGCCAGCTCAACCAGGCTCAGGACAGAAGCGCTGTTTCTTCCCATGTAGTCGGCCAGGACTACCGGGTGCTGAGCTTCAGCGAGAAGTCGCGCCGCCTCCTTGATCGCTGCGGTGTCGGCTTGGAGCGGGGCCGGGGGTCCGTGGCGCTTTGGATCAGGAATTGGAATTTCCTGCTCCAGAAGAGACTCCTGAAGATCAACATCAAAACAGAGATAAACCGGCCCTTTGGGCTCGGTCATGGCGACGCGATAACCGCGCATGATGGTATTGGGAATGGCTCCGAGTCCGCTTGGCTGGTCATCCCACTTCACAAAGTCGCGCACCAGGTTCCCCTGGACCAGAGCTGTGTGGATCCAATCGATCCACGGACGCCGCTTGCTCGTGTCCATGGGACCGGTACCGCCCATGACCAGAATTGGGGTCCGATCGCACCAGGCGTTATAGATTGCCATCGACGCGTGCTGGAGTCCCACGACGTTGTGAACGATCGCCGCCATCGGTTTGCCGGCAGCCTTGGCGTACCCGTGAGCGACAGAGACAGCGATCTCCTCGTGACAGCAAAGGATAATCTCCGGCTTCCGATCCGCGCTATAATTCACCAGCGAATCGTGAATGCCCCGAAAACTCGATCCGGGGTTCAAAGCGACATACTCGATGCCTAAAACTTTCAACAGGTCGACAATGAGATCCGACCCATAACGTGCTGGCATAAACCCTCCTTGACTGCGGAGATAGAACTTCGTCCACTCGTGTAATCCTAAAGACGCTTTTTGTCAATTCTGTTCTCTAGACCGCAAACGGGCCCACGCCGAAGAGACCTCCTCTCCTTCTGCTGAAGCCGCAGTTTTTGCAGCGGAGCCAAAATCTCATTGACACTATGGGGGCCAATAGGTATAGTTTAGTTCCGTGATGCGCTCCCTTACAGGACCATCGCGGTTTTTTATTTCTGGTGGAGGATTCCGGGTCTCCGGCCCTTCAGTTCGCTTTTTTCAACCTCCAATCTGAAAAGATGACCGTTGTGGCGATTATCCCTGTCCGCTATGGCTCTACGCGGTTCCCGGGAAAGCCCTTAGCAACCATCGGTGGAAAGCCGATGGTCCAGCATGTTTACGAAAGCGCCTGCAAGGCCAGTGGTCTGGATCAGGTCTTGGTCGCAACGGATGATCAGCGGATTCTCGACACGGTAGCCGGCTTTGGCGGTGAGGCGGTACTTACGTCGAAAAGCCATGTCAGTGGCACTGACCGTCTGGCCGAAGTCGCTCGAGGAATCAAAGCCGAATGGGTCGTTAACGTACAGGGCGATCTGCCTTTTGTCCGCGCTCAAACGATTAGTCGCACCCTGATGCCGCTTCGTCGTGATAGGTCGATCTTTATGGGCACGGCGAAGACGGCGATCTACGACAAGGAGGAGTGGTTTGATCCCAATGTCGTCAAGGTTGTCACCGACGGCAAGGGCTTCGCTCTTTATTTTTCCCGCGCGCCCATACCGTATGCGCGAGATGTTTTGGCGCCCGATCAGCATCACCGTCAACGAGCCGCTTACAAAAGACAAAGGCTTTGGGGGTACAGGCATGTGGGAGTTTATGTTTACCGCCGCGATTTTCTCTTGAAGTTCTCCCGCCTGCGGCCCACAATACTGGAGCAAACCGAGAGGTTGGAGCAGCTTCGCGTTCTACAAGCCGGATATCCGATTCGAGTGGTGGAGGTGGAGGAAAGTTCCATTGAGGTGGACACTCCCGAGGATTTGCGCAAGGCAGAACAGTACTGGAGAAAATGCCTTCGCTGAAAGGACGCCATGGCAGGTGTAAAGACAAAATTCATTTTCGTGACCGGCGGCGTCGTTTCTTCCCTGGGTAAAGGCCTGGCCTCTGCATCCATCGGAGCGCTTCTGGAAAGCCGCGGCCTGAAGATAACGCTTCTAAAAATGGATCCGTACATCAACGTGGACCCGGGGACCATGAGCCCATACCAGCATGGGGAAGTCTTTGTCACCGACGACGGAGCCGAAACGGATCTGGACTTGGGACACTACGAGCGCTACGTCTCCACCCCCATGGGTCGAAAAAACAATTGCACGACCGGGCAGATCTATGAAACGGTGATTGCAAAAGAGCGGCACGGAGATTACCTGGGAGGGACAGTCCAGGTCATTCCCCATATCACCGATGAAATCAAACGGCGCATCCGCGCAGCTGCCGAAGGCTACGACATCGCCATCTGTGAAGTGGGCGGGACTGTCGGAGATATTGAGTCTCTGCCCTTTTTAGAGGCCGTTCGCCAGTTCGCGTGGGAATCAGGAAAAGAAAATGTTCTCTATGTTCATCTCACCTTAGTCCCCTACATCGCCGCGGGCGGAGAACTCAAGACCAAGCCAACCCAACATAGCGTCAAAGAGCTGACCGGCTTGGGAATACAACCGGACATTCTTCTCTGCCGGACGGATCGGCTTTTGGATAAGAAGATCAAGGCAAAGATAGCCCACTTCTGCAATGTCGAAGAGACGGCAGTTATCACGGCAAAGGACGTGGAATGGATATACGAGGTGCCCGTGGTTTTCCACCAGGAGGGATTGGATGAGAAAATTGTGGAGAAGCTTCACATATGGACCGGCGCGCCGAACCTCAGGAAGTGGCAGAGAGTGGTCCAGGTTCTGAAAAATCCCAAGGACTCGGTTCGGGTCGCTGTCGTGGGCAAATACATGAGCCTGAAAGAATCCTATAAAAGCCTGATGGAAGCCCTGGTCCACGGAGGCATCGCCAATGACGCGCGCGTTGAAATCGACTGCGTTGAGGCGGAACACATAGAAGAAAACGGAGTTGAAGGGGTTTTGGATCAGGCGGACGGTATTTTGGTTCCTGGCGGGTTTGGGGACCGTGGCAGCGAGGGAAAAATTGAGGCCGCCCGATTTGCTCGAGAGAATCGTATCCCCTACTTTGGCATTTGCCTGGGAATGCAAATGGCCGTGGTCGATTTTGCGCGGCATGTCTGCCGCCTTGCGGGCGCCAACTCCAGTGAGTTCGACGCGAACAGTCCCCATCCCGTGATTCACCTTATGGACTCGCAAAAAGGAATAGCGGCAAAGGGCGCCACAATGAGGCTTGGCTCCTATCCCTGTGTGCTTCAAGAGGATTCCCTGGCCTTAAAAGTTTACGGGCGAAAAAAGATATCCGAGCGCCACCGTCATCGCTATGAATTGAACAACAGCTACCGGGAAGTTTTTGCGGCGCAGGGGCTGGTCCTCAGCGGACTCTCTCCGGACGGCAATCTGGTGGAAATTATCGAAGTCAAAGACCATCCCTGGTTCTTAGGCTGTCAGTTTCATCCCGAATTCAAATCCCGCCCAATGGATTGTCACCCCCTGTTCAAAGGCTTTATTCGAGCGGCCTTACAAAATCGCCTGGCACTCAGGGAAGCGCCAAGACTAAAAGTGGCTCGAACCTGATCTTGGTCTCTTAAGGATAAGGGCGCTGACTTCGTTGCGGTGTTCAAGAATGAGTTGCTTTTGCCTGCCTTCTTGTTTTAGTAGTCAAGGTTATGGCATTCAGCGGAATAGCAATAGGTGATGTTGAAATCGGCGGTGGCAAGGGCCTGGCCCTTATTGCGGGTCCTTGCGTGATCGAGGGAAGAGACTCCGCGCTACGGCATGCCTGTTTTCTTAAAGGGCTGGCGGAGCGAATCGGCATCCCATTCATCTACAAATCTTCCTACGACAAAGCGAACCGGACCGCGCTCGATTCTTACCGCGGGCCGGGAATGGAGCAGGGTCTCAGAATCCTCGCTGAAGTGAAAAAAGAAACCGGCGCTCCGATTCTGACCGACGTTCACGAAATAGACCAGGTGGAGCCGGTCAAGGAGGTTGCCGATGTGCTGCAGATCCCTGCCTTTCTCTGCCGCCAAACCGACCTGGTCCTTGCTGTGGGACGCTCTGGAAAAGTCGTCAATGTGAAGAAAGGCCAATTTCTCGCGCCGTGGGATATGCGACACGTGGTCGACAAAATCGTCTCCACCGGGAACCACCAGATCATCGTCACCGAACGGGGAGCTTCGTTTGGGTACAACAACCTGGTTTCCGATATGCGCTCGCTCGTGGTCCTGCGAGAGTTGGGATATCCGGTCGTCTTTGACGCGACCCACAGCCTGCAGCTTCCGGGCGGCCGGGGAAAAGCCTCAGGCGGCGAAAGAAAGTACATCCCCGCTTTGGCTCGAGCGGCGACCGCCGTCGGCATTGATGCCCTTTTCATGGAGGTGCATGAAGATCCGGAACGCGCGCTGAGCGATGGGCCCAATTCTCTTCCCCTGGCGGAGCTGGAACGTCTACTGCAGATCGTCAAGCAAATCGATCTCCTGGCCAAAGGCACGTAGGAAATATGCACGCAGCTAAAATCCTCCAACGGGCGCGAGATGTGCTCGACATCGAAGCGCGCGGTATTCTCTCTCTCATTGATCGGCTTGATGAGAGTTTTGTCCGGGCCGTCAATCTGCTCCACGCCTGTAAGGGAAAGGTTGTTGTTACAGGGCTCGGAAAATCGGGGCTGATCTGTCGGAAAATCGCGGCCACATTGTCCAGCACCGGGACACCGTCCCTGTTCCTGCATGCGGGAGACGGTATTCACGGCGATCTCGGAATGATCATGAAGGAGGATGTTGTGCTGGCGGTTTCCAACAGCGGCGAGACCGACGAGATTTTGAAACTCCTTCCCATTATCAAGCGAATGGGTCTAACGCTCATCGTCATAACCGGCAATCCTGATTCCACCCTTTCTCGCTCCGGGGACGTGGTCTTGAATACGGCGGTGAAAGAGGAGGCCTGCCCTTTAGGTCTCGCTCCGACCGCGAGCACGACGGCTGCGTTGGCAATGGGCGATGCGCTCGCAGTGGTTCTTTTGGAGCAAAAAGGGTTTAAAGAGCACGATTTCGCTATGAGACATCCGGGAGGAGTCTTGGGACGGAAGCTCCTGCTGCAGGTCGACGACCTGATGCATCGGGGTGAGGAACTTCCGATTGTATTCGAAGAGACCCCGATGAAAGAAACACTGCTGGTGATAACTTCCAAGCGATTCGGCGTGACCGGCGTTGTGGACGCACAGGGGGCCCTGATCGGTGTCATTACCGACGGCGATTTGAGAAGGGGTCTGGAAAGCAGAGGAGACATCTTCCGTTTGAAAGCCAAAGACCTCATGACGCAAAATCCGAAAACTATTCCTGCGGATGTCCTTGCGGTTCAGGCCGTAGCGGTCATGCAGCAGCATTCCATCACCTCGCTTTTCGTTCTGGAAAACGGCGGCCGCAAGCCCCTGGGCGTCGTTCATCTCCATGACATGCTGAAAGCCGGTGTTGTTTGATCGTTGTGAGAAGCGTCGAAGCGAGAATCCGAGCCCACGCCCGAAAAATCAGGCTTTTGCTCCTCGATATCGACGGGGTCCTAACGGACGGCGGTGTCGTCATGGATGACCGCGGGGACGAGATCAAGCGTTTCCACGTCCGTGATGGTCAGGGAATCCGTCTGTTGATGGAGGCTGGAATTGAAGTTGCGTTCATCACAGGCCGCTCCTCCCGAGTTGTTGAGCATCGCGCGAAAGATCTGGGCGTTCGCAGAGTCTACCAAAACGTGAAAAATAAGCTGGACGTCTACCATGAAATCAAGACCGCCATGGCTCTCAAAGATAACGAGATCGCCTACGTTGGGGATGACATCGCTGATTTACCTCTGATGAGGCGGGTTGGATTCCCGGTGACGGTACAAGACGGCTGGAAGGAGTTAAGGCGCGAATCAAGATATGTAACCAGGCGGCGTGGAGGAGAAGGCGCTATTCGGGAGCTCGCTGAGTTGCTTTTGAAGGCGCAAAGAAAATGGAAAGAGGTAACGCAAAAATATTATCAACAGTGAGGTTCTCTGGCTCAAAAGACCAAGACATCCAAGCAAATACCATGCCGGTTTGCTTTACAGGCATCTGTAAAGGTGGTATTTTCCGTTATAGCAAAGGTTTTCTGTGAGACGAAAAGGAGTAAGATTGACGATCCTCGCGGCGATTCTCGCTTCGCTGGGAGGGGTGAGTTATAAGGTTGCGGAGCATTTCTGGGCCATGAAAGCCAGAGAGTTTAAGAAAAATCCACTCAAACTCTTGGATTATGCTCCGGAAGCGACGCTTCAGATTAAGGATTTCCGGCGCGCCAAGATCGATGGAGGGCGAAAGATCTGGGAGATTGCCGGGGAGGAAGCTCGGTATTTGAGAGAGCAGAAAGAGGCGGTCATAAAAAAGCCCCGCTTTACCTATTACCGGAAAGATGGTGAGGCCATTGAGGCGACAGGGGACGAAGGACATATCCATTTCACGGACCAAGAGTTGGAAAGAATTCGGCTTCAAGGCGGGATCGAAGTCAGCTACCAGGGATTTATTCTGCGCACAGATGAGATCGTCTACTTTAAAGAAAAAAATCAGGTCCTGATGCCGGGCAAGGTCTCTATGAAGGGATCCGGTCTCGAATTCGATGGTATAGGAATGGAGATCGCGCTCCAGGAGGAAAAGATCCGCCTGCTCAACAAAGTGAAAACCAAAATTGAGCCGCAAAAATTCGGCAAAAGAACGGGCAGGCAACAGCTTGGAGGGTAGGATGAAACTCTGGGGCTATCTCCTGTGCGCCCTTGGCATTTTTCTGATCTCCCCCTGCCCCGCCGCATTGGCTGCGGAAGCCGGAAAGGCAAAAAAGAAGACCGAAGGGGTTTTTCAGGGAAACAAGAAGGATCCGATCTTTATCACGTCAGACCGGCTGGAGGTGGATCACAAGAAAAACACGATTCTCTATACCGGGCGCGTAATCACGGTGCAGGGAGAGATGACCATGAGAAGCGACTCTCTGGTCGCCTACTATAGTCCGGACATGAAAGGCCTCAAAGAGGTGGTGGCCGAGGGCAACGTCCAAGTAACCCAAGGGGAACGCGTGGCTACGGGAACGAGGGCCGTCTTTAACGATCGCGAGCAAACCATCACGCTGACCGGAAATCCCGTCGTGCGCCAGGGAAGTAGCCAGGTCTCGGGAAACCGCATAACTTTTTTCGTCGAACAGGAGCGAGCCGTTGTGGAAGGAGGAAGCGAGAGAGTCAAGGCGACACTCTTTCCCGAGGATTTTGGAAGCCGCGAGAAGGCCAGATCATCCCCCGGTAAAACCCAATGAGCATGCTCAAGGCTGAAAGTGTGACCAAATCATTCAATGCGCGCCGGGTCGTCGAGGGAGTCAACCTGGAGATAAAGGGGGGCGAAGTCGTGGGCCTTTTGGGGCCCAATGGCGCGGGGAAAACTACGACCTTCCATATGATCGTCGGGCTGGTGCGACCCGACCAAGGAAAGGTTTTTCTCAACGAAGAGGACCTGACGCTGGCCCCCATTTATCTGCGGGCGCGCGCCGGCATCAGCTACCTTCCTCAGGAGTCTTCTGTTTTCCGCCGCCTCAGCGTCGAGCAAAACCTCATGGCTATTCTGGAAACTCTCGATTTGAGTCCTGAAGAGCGAGAAGAGAGGGCTTCAAGTCTCATGCGGATGCTCGGGATCTCTCATCTGGCCCGCAATAAGGCCTATTCTCTCTCCGGCGGCGAGCGACGACGCGTGGAGATCGCTCGAGCGCTGGTACTCTCGCCGTTTTTTGTGCTTTTGGACGAACCCTTCACCGGCGTGGATCCCATCGCCGTCACGGAGATCCAAAAAATCATCCGAAAGCTCACCAGCGGCGGGATCGGGATTTTGATTACAGATCACAACGTACGGGAAACTCTCGGGATCTGTGACCGTGGCTACATTTTGAATGAAGGCACGGTTCTGGAAGAAGGCACGCCGAAAAAAATCGCCGCAAGCCCAAAGGCTCGAAAGGTTTATCTCGGGGAAGGTTTTAGGCTCTAATATGGCTTTAGAAATCAGACAGGTTCAGAAACTGGCCCAGCAGCTTGTAATGACTCCCCAGCTCCAGCAGGCCATCAAGCTGTTGCAGTTGTCGCGCATCGAGCTGGAGGAGTTGATTTCGGAAGAGCTGCAGGAAAATCCCACCTTGGAAGAAGGGCCGGCGGAGGAGCCTGAAGGCGGAGCTGACACGCAAATTCAGGCTCCGGACGCAGCAGCGGAAACCGTCGAGGCGCCGCTCATCAACCGTGAGCTTTCGACCGCGGACAAGATCGGCACCCTGGATTGGCAAGATTACATAGACACGCATTCCAACTCGATCCATGGGTCATTGACTGCGGAAGCCGGCGGAGATGAAGGCGAGGGCCCGCCCTCCTGGGAGAACACCCTCACAAAAAAGACTTCGCTGGAAGATCACTTGATCTGGCAATTGCGCCTTTCCAGGATTTCGGAAAAGGAAGAGAACATCGGTTTCTATATCATCGGAAACCTGGATGAGAATGGTTTTCTCGCCATTGGCTTGGATGATATCTGCCAGGCCACGGATGCCACACCGGAAGCGGTGGAGGCTGTCGTCAAGCGGATTCAATTTTTCGATCCCGTGGGAGTTGCGGCGCGTGACCTGAAAGAATGCCTGCTCGTTCAGCTTGAGAATCTGGGCCTCAGCGACAGCCTGGCCGCGCGCATTGTATCCGACCATCTCCCGCAATTGGAAAGCAAACGTTTTGAGAAGCTCGCGAAGGAACTTGGGACCTCAGTGGAAGACGTGATCACCGCCTCACAGGTAATCAGCTCTCTGGAGCCCAAGCCGGCCCGCGGCTTCGGCGAAGAAGAGCCGAGAACCATCATTCCGGACGTTTTTGTGGAAAAAATCGGGGACGAATACGTGGTGTTCCTGAACGATGAAGGAATGCCCCGCCTTAGAGTGAGTCCGCTCTACCGGCGCTTGCCGGCCCAGGGAGGGGAAGAAGAAGAGCGGACGCGGCAGTATCTTCAGGAAAAGGTGCGGGCGGCGACCTGGTTGATAAAAAGCATTCATCAGAGGCAACAGACCCTATATCGGGTGACACAAAGCATTTTTAAATTCCAGCGCGATTTCCTCGATCATGGCGTCAGCCATATGCATCCCATGGTCCTCAGGGACGTGGCGGAGGATATTGAGATGCACGAGTCCACCGTCAGCCGGGCTACGGCCAACAAATACGTCCATACTCCTCATGGTTTGTTCGAACTCAAATTCTTTTTCCAAAGCGGTGTCAAATCCGGTAACGGAGAGGACGTTGCCTCGGAAAGTGTCAAAGAGAAAATTCGCAGCCTCATCTCGGCTGAAGACTCCAGGAGACCCTATAGCGATCAACATATCGCCGGCCTTCTCGGACAGCAGGCCATCGCCATTGCGCGGCGGACTGTGGCGAAGTACCGGGAAGCCATGGGGATTTTACCTTCTTCCAAAAGAAGGCAGTACTTCCGCCGGAAACCCGAAACCGAGAAAGGAGAGTGATGTGGCAGACGTGAAAGTCTCCGTAACGTTTCGCCATACCGAACCAAGCGAGGCGCTGAGACGTTATGCCGAGGATAAACTAAGAAAATTGGGCAAGTACTTTTACCGTCCTTTAGAGGCTCACGTGGTCCTCGCAGTCGATTCCAGGGAGCGCCAGCTCGCCGAAGTGTCTTTACAGGCGCGCCAGCTAACCCTCCACAGTCGCGAGGAGACGAATGATCTCTATGCCGCGATTGATGGCGTTATGGACAAAGTCGAGCAGCAGATTCGAAAATACAAGGAAAAAACGAGATTGCGGCGAAGAGGCGAGAAAGGTTGAAGATTACGGATTTTTTGGACGCCGCGATGATTATCCCCGAGCTAAAGG
>JACQUW010000361.1 GCA_016210115.1 Deltaproteobacteria bacterium
GACAGTCAACCGTTTTTCCTTTTTTCCGCATCGCTGGCATAGGGCAGAAACCCAAAGACGTTAAAATAGTCCTTGATCGCCTTCTCGCCGGAGCGCCGGTAGACGCGCTCGCGCAAAGCGGGATCCATGGGAATCCAGTGAAGCCTCTGGGATACGCCTTTTCGAATAATGGGAGCGCCTTCCTTCTTCATTTTATCCAAGCGAAGCAAACTGCCGCACATCTCGTCCAATTCGGCGGCGTTCGTCCAGTCGGATTTGTAAACGACCATCCCTTCCCGGTCGATCAAATACACCATGTTGGAAAGAAGCCCATAGGCCCGATGCACCCTGCCCTGCAGATCATCGACCAGAATTCGCAGTTGCACGTTTTCCAATTCCTTCAGCTTGTTCGCATGAGTAGCTTTCTGCTCGATAGACGTGTGATGGGCGAAATTCTCACCCGGATGAGACTCCCGCACGTAAACGATTAGGAATTCAAAATCCCGCGGCCGATACTTTTGGTAAAGCTCTGTCAGTGGGGGAACCTCCCCCACAAAAGGCGGTCAGGTGATATTCCCAAACTCCAGCACTATGTGCTTTCGCCCTCGGAAATCCGACAAAGAAACTTTCTCTCCGTTCAGATCCGTGAGCGTAAAGTCCGGGGCGGGAGTCCCGACTTGCGCGACCGAATCAAAATTGGCCGGCTCTTGACCGCTTTGACCGAAACTATGCCGATTGTAGATATCCATCGATTCTTCCTTTCTAATGGCGGTTTGCAACGTTAATTCCTACTCAGGAACCCCCACAAAAACCTTTTGGTAGTCTGCCCATGCCTTGGGACCGGCTAGGTCAAAAACCTTTTCGCGAAGCCCACCAGCGTACTGCGCTGGAATGTAGTTGATTCTTTCCGTGTAAGACGATTTCACTCTTACACCCTGGGTTTCAAGCTCGTCCGCTAATACCAGGTTCGCAAGCACCGAGGCAATTTCGTCATGGTCCGTCCACATGGCCTTGTATGTGATTCTCCTGTTCTTGTCGATAATGTAAATCATGTTTGGCATTGAGCCGTAACAACGGTGCACAGTGCCTTCGAGGTCGTCCACGAGCATCGGCTGAAATGGCCATATTTTCCGCGCCTCCCTATGCTGCAAATTGAGACTACTTTAGTTGGCGAGTGGTCCTCAATCAAGACGTAGCTCCGTGTCTGAATCTGCTGTTCAGGTGATCTGGTTTGACGCGTAGGCAAGTCGGTAAGCATCACGCGAGGTTGTCCGCTCCATGTAGTTACGAAGCACCTCAGTGAGAGGTATCCCGCGGCGAACAGCTGACAGGAGGCATGTGGTTAGAAGAATGTCCGCGCCAGTGAACTCTTTCCCGAGAATGAAAGGTCCGCTTGAAGCTAACGCCTGGTCGGCTACGCCCACCTGTTTCTGGAATCCCTCCTTTGCCGCACGCACAGCATTGGGTGCTTCCCCATAGATCTCTCGCAGATCAATGTGTTTGCGAATGATGTAGAGCGTGTGTGCGTCGAGTTCTGTCATGACGAAGAAGCACCACTGGTAGTAAAAGGCGCGCTCCAGAGAAAAGGGGGGTGGCACCAAGCCCTTAGCCCCCCATACGTGTCCGCCAGGTATGTGATGATGGCCGCACTTTCAACCAGCGTCAGCTCCCCGTCTTGCAGGACAGGGATTTTCTGCCTCGGGTTCAACTGGGTGAACTCGGGCGTTTGCGTCTCTCCGGTGCGCGGCCCGATTGGACGCTTCTCATAGTCGAGACCCAGTTCGTGGAGCATCCAGTGCGCCCTGAGCGTCCTCGGCGTGCTCGCTCCCCAAAGAATCAGACGAGGCTTCCTTGCAGCCATGCCAACTTCCTCCCTGACCGAAGATCCAACGCTATCGAATGACTTGTGGTGATTGGGAGAAGCCTTATACTTTCACCCGTTACCTTTTACCAAGTTCCAATAAAACCTTATTCAAGAAGCTAAGATCCGTATAGTCTCCTGGCGCCTCGGCTTCACGCCCGTTGACCTGGAAACCACGTCAGCGACTTTTTTTATAGAGCCCTCGGTGAGAACGGGAGAAAAGGACTTCCGAACTAGATGGTAGGTGTCTCGCGCCTCATCGGCGGTCATCTTCAAATAGCTCTGCATGACCTCAATTGCCGCCTCTGGATTTTGTCTCGTGACATCTACGGCGCGGCTTATTGCTCTGACCATCTTCTCCGTGACTCTCGGATTTTCTTTGATGTAGCGGGAGGTGGCGATAACGCCGGTGAAAGGAAGATCGGGCATGAGATCTCCCAGGAATACCAGCCGTTTAAAACCCGCCTTGATTGCGGTGAACTCTACAGGAGGAGCAATAAGCGCCGCTGCTATAATCCCCTTCTCCAGAGCGGCCACCTTTGGCGCGCTGCCGGGGATATTGACGTATTCAACCCCTTTCTCCGGGTCGAGGCCGTGAAGTTTGAACAGGTCATGAACCAGGGCAAAAGTCATACCGCCAAAACTCACCCCGATCTTCTTTCCTCTGAGATCTTCGACCTCGTTGATCTCTGGCCGGACAATGAGAGAAAAGGTCGGCATGCCCACCATCTGACTCAAGATTTTGAGATCCGCGCCGCGCCAGATCGCGGGGAGGACCGGGCCTACCATCATAGCAAACTGGACATCGCCCCCCAGCAAGGCCTGTACGCCTTCTTTGGCCCCGCGGACCGCGATAAGCTCCACATCCAGGCTCTCCTCCCTAAAAATTCCCTTAGTCTGTGCCAGATAGGCGGGTAGATACTGCACATTGGGAGAGGGATAGACAGCCCGAACCTTGACGAGTTGCGGCTCTACCTCAACGAGGGGCAAAAACGTAAAAATCACTCCGGCGATCAGCGAAATGCGAACGCGGCTGGTGATTTTCATTTGAGCCTCACAATCCCGAGCCGGCCTTTTCAGCGTCCGTGGCGTAGGGGAGGTGGCCTTTGGCATTCTTGTAGTCACGAATCGCTTTTTCACCTGAGCGACGGTAGATCCGTTCCCGGTGCTGTGGGTCCATCGGTATCCAATGGAGCCGCTCTGAGACGGCTTTCCGGATAATAGGCACTTGCCGAGCTTTCATATCGCCTAAACGGACAAGACTTTCACACATGCCCTCAAGTTCTTGTGCATCGGTCCAGTCGGACTTGTAAACGACGATTCCATCACGGTCGATCAGATAGACCATGTTTGGAAGCAACCCATAAGCCGCATGCGTGGAGCCTTCGATACCGTCTACAAGAATTGGCAGGCCGACTGTCTCCAGCTCGCGCAGCTTTCTGGCGTGCCCGAGCTTTTGCCCAAATGAACGGTGGTGCGGGAAATTCTCTCCCGGATGAGCCTCGCGGACATAAACGATGAAAAATTCAAAGTCCTTTGAATGATATTTTTCACGTAGCTGCGTGAGTGAGGGGACCTCCCCCACAAAAGGAGGCCAGGTGATGCTGCCGAATTCCAGCAGGACGTGCTTCTTCCCCTTAAACTCTGCAAGGGAAACGCTCTTGCCATTGAGATCGGTCAGGGTAAAATCCGGCGCCTTTGTCCCGATCTTGGCCACAGAGCGAAAGTCGGGCGCGCCCACTTCGCACTGTCCGTAACCTTCATAATTGTAAGGATCCATAAGACCTCCTGATCCGGAGCGCTGTCTTTATAAGCTGATTCCGCTGAAAACACCTCCCCTTCACCCTTCGACAGGCTCAGGGCGAACGGGAGGTGTTTGAAAAGAGCAAACGGTTTTCCGTTCATGCTGAGCGTGTCGAAGCATGAACGGTCACCCTTTAGCAGAATCGTAAACTCGGTTCGCTGGTAAGCTGATTACCATAACATGACGTGATTGTTAAAAATCATTCGCTATTCGACATTCTCTATCCGTCCGGGACGCGGCCCCTGGTGTTTGCGGCGCTCCATCGCGGCTGCAAAATCGGCCACCGCTTGCGGGCCGGCCCGCTCCAGACCTTCCTGGAATTTAGCGGGATCGTTCCACCGATAGCCGACAAATTCCGCGTAAAATGGCACCAGCCGCCATCCTTCGCGCCGTCGAGCGCGAGAACCCAGGACGTAGTTGATCATGCTGTGAACCGTGGGCGGGTCTGTCCAGTCTGCGCGGAAGAGGACCTTGCCCCGGCGGCCGATAATATAGGTCATGTTCGGCAGCGCCCCGTAAAGTTTATGGCCGGTTCCTACCAGGTCATCGACCAGGATGGGTCGCTCGATCTGGAACTTTTCCCTGAAGGCCCGGGCATGAGCGAGCTTTTGGTCAAAGCTGCGGTGGGCCGGGAAGTTCTCGCCCGGGTGCGCCTCCCGCGTGTAGACGAAAACAGACGCGAATCCTTTGCTCGCAAATTCCCGCGCCATCGGTTCGAGCGCCGGCGCCGCCAGCGCGCAGTAAGGTCAAGTCAAGGAGCCAAACTCGATGAGGACATCGCTCTTACGCCAATAATCGCTCAGCGAGACCGTTTGGCCTGTCTCCAGCAGCGTCGCCTGAAAATCAGGCGCAGAAGAACCTACCGGCAAGAGGGTCCGGAAGGCCAGGAATTCCTCGGATCCGACAAATTCGCTGTAGTTGTACTGTTCGATCTCAGCCTGATTCACGACGACTTACCTCCTTGGTGATAACCCCTTCATTGCCCATTAAAGATGGTTCATGGCATTCAGGAGTGCAACCGCACACGAACAACACAGTCCCCAAGACCGTGGAGCGTATATTTTTTTTATTCATAGCTTCAGTTCGAGCTCCCGGCCATTGTGGATGAGCCTGCCAGAAACAGGTATGGGATTCCTGATTGTATTGATGGTGTGGCAGCCCTTCTCGATCATCTGAATCATCTGCTGTAACTTCTCAGACGGCGCCGGACTCTTGATATTCAAGGCGTAGCTCACCTCCCGGCATGCGGGAGAGACATCGGCCAGTCCCAGTTTTCCCCGGGTATCATAGCTCATGCGGATATCCATCTCCGCGTCATCAATCTGAATATCCAGTTCTGCCGCGTACCGCGTCAGTTGGCTGAACATTCAAAAACCCACAGCAGCAACGAAGTACTGAAGCGGCGATGGTCCCTTGCCTCCCCCTTTCCGCGATTTGGCCTCATCGCAGACGATGGTGTAGTCTCCTACCCTCGCCTCTTTGAGCTGGTCCTCGATAAGCCGGATCACCGCGCGCTGCCGGATGGTGTGCCCTTCAGGGCCCTCTTTGGCGCGCTCCCGCTGCTCCCTATTGGCCTCTCGAAACTTCGCGAGATCGACCCTTCCTGCTTTTTGGTTCATTAGACGAACCTCCTTTCCATTTTTCGCTGACGCCTCGATCGATGAGTTTTCGACACGGCGCGCCAAACAGGCATGTCACTACATCTCGGCCCTTTGAAGCGATCGAATAAATCCACTTTCGTCGAGTTCGCGAACATACTTGATATCATACATTGCGGCCGGATTGGCCTCACGAGCACTCGCTTCTGTTTCTGCAAGGACGGCGAGAATCTGGCGGATCTCCTCGTCCGTAATGGTGGGGACAGATGGCAAATAAGGAATCTTTTGTTCGTATGCGTCTTCAAGCGCCTCCCGATCCGTGTATTTCGGGGCCGCGCGTAAAGTCCTCTCCTTATCCTTCTTGGCTAGAAAGGTGGCCGCCGCATAAGCTTTGACAAATCTCCGAACCGTTTCCTCGTTTTAAGCCAAGAAGGGCTTTGTAGTCGCGACGCTAAGAGTGAGGAAATCGGGACCCTCTCTCATAAAGTTAAAGAGATCGTAAAAGCCCGCTTTCTTTGCCATGGTATTCACGGGCGAGGGGAAAAGCATGCCGTCGAGCTGTTTCGCCTTCATTGCAGCAAGGGCTTCAAGCACGCCGCCTGCCTGTATGATCGAGACCTCTTTCATCGCCCACTGCCTGAGTTGATACTGAATTGCCGTATGGGTCAAGGAACCGAACCGTGTGACCCCGATCCTCTTTCCCTTAAGCTGATTTTTATTCGCAATCTCCGGCTGTGTCATGAAAGAAAACGGAAATTTCTTTAGAGCGCCGATGATCATAATAAAAGGAGCACCCCTGAGGTTTCCACGCATAACCGTTTCCGCGGCGGCAGCCGTCAAGTGCACCTCTCCGGCAGCCAGGGCCTGGAGGGCTGTCGAAGTAGCGGCTATAAACGGTAACTCGACTTCGAGTCCGTACTTGCGGTACAGGCCTCCTTCGTGGGCCATCCAAATGGGCGCTTGGACGATGTCCAAGGCAGTCCAAGCGATCCGAAGCTTGATGGGTTTCTCCTGGGCCTGCGCAGAGGGGGCAAAAAACACCAAAGCCAGGAGTAACGGGAAAAATCCGCGGGCGTCTTTCAGGATTCTCATCGCTACTCCTCCGGACGTTATGCTGTAGTTACGAAGCGATCTTATCGCCCCAAAAACCCCGACTGTCCAGTTCTTTGACAAAGCTTGTGTCAACGAACTTTTTTGGATCAGCTCCTTTTGCCCTGCCATCGTTTCTCGCGTTCTCTCTTAGGGCGTCGCCTAAAGGCGAGGGCCTACCTTTCCCCCGAGGTGAGACAGTTAGCGTAGACGCTCGTGCTCGAGGTCTAAGATTTTTTCGGCCACGGTTGCCAGCATGTGCCAGGCGTGTTCATGGTGACGTGTCGTCTCCGGCTCACCGGTATAGCTATCGAGCAGTACTTCCTCGGCCCCCAGTGACTCCAGCACCTCGAAATCCTTGCGCACCTGATCGAGTGTCCCTTCCCCGGCAAGACGCTGGTCCTCTTCCCGGATAACACGCCTGGACGTCCGACGTGATCGCCAAATGATCGGAGATCATCACAAAATGATATCCCAGCGCCTCAGCTAGCAAGACCCATCGCGCCAGGGAGTCCGGACTGGCTCCGGACCAAAGTTGATCAGGTTGACACCGACCTTCATATTAATCTCCAATCTCCTATGCTTCGCCGGTACACCTGTATCGCTTTCTTGTTCTCGGTGATATCCATCCTTCGCTTAATCCGCCGGCAGGCTCATAAGCCCTGTAAGGGCCACTGCGCTGGAAGGAAAAGCACACCCTTAGCCTTCGCCTATTCGGACATCATTCCAAACTCCATAAAATGATGGAGTCCGCTGAAGATGAAGTATCCCCCGAAGACGATTCTCCCCGTTGGCAACTCCGTTAGCCAATCAGAGGGTCTGTACAAGAGATCCCTGCGCAGGGAGATAACGAACAAAGGTAGGCGGCGGGAGAGAAAATCCTTCCCGCCGCCTACCTAAAAGAGGCTGGCTTATCACTTCTTTGTGGCACAAGGATTGGCTGCGCAGGGATTCTTAGCTGCACAGGGATTCTCGGCTCCCGTGCTTTTCTTGGCAGCTTTGCCCTTCTTCCCTTTTGCTGCCTTTTTCTCTGATTTTGCCGCACAAGGGTTGGCCGCGCAAGGATTTTTCGCTGCGCAGGGATTTGCCTGGGCAAAGGTTAGACCAGGAGTGAGCAGGAATGCCGCGGCCGCCAAGGCAAGCATATAC
>JACQUW010000357.1 GCA_016210115.1 Deltaproteobacteria bacterium
AAAAAGTCTTCATCTTCAAGAACGTACCAGCCGAAGTCTGTAGCCAGTGTGGAGAAACATACTTCGGACCAGAGGCACTAGAGAAGATGGACAGAGTGGTAACAGGACTGCCGGAACCTAAAGAGATCTCCCCGGTCCCGGTATATACCTTGTAGCTGAACGTCAGGGGCCCCTGATCCGAGAGCGGAATCCAAGGGTGAGTCGTGAATACGTCCACCCTTCCACGTTTGTGCATTCCGCAATCGTGGAAGTGAGATGATTACGAACTGACAAGTTCGTCCGCGATTTTATCAGAGACCATCGAGTATTATAACGCTGGGTTCCACGACTCCTCTTCAATAAGATTATTTCGCGCGATGCTCCAAACACTCTCGGGCGCGCAGTTGCGACAATTACATAACGGCGCGTGGCCTCATCTTGTGTTGCCTACCCCGTAAAAATGGCACCCTCCATCGGTCCGAGCCTGTTTTTTCATAGCCGCTCAGTCTCGAATGGACGGCAAACAGTTCCCAACGATTTCAGGGCACTACCCTAACCATATCGCTGCCCCAGATAGCGCGCCCGCTGAACGTCATTCCTTCCAGCACCGCTTCCGTGTCGGTCTCCGTAAGCTGCAATGCTGAAGTGCTAACGTGGACCACCAAATCCAAAAGTCCGTCATCATTGACGTCCTCAAGTGACGCCATAGGCGAACCTTTGCCTTTAAGCTGAACCGGTGCACTTGCCAGCGTCACGCTGGACGGATCTACGGTCGCGGCATTAAAGGTGGATGTGCTCAAGATGGCCACGGGAACATTTCCTCCAGATCCCAGGTTGATGCTGTTAGGAAAACTTCCCGGTTTGATGTCGATGCCAACGTAAGTGACGGACGGTATTGCAAGAAAGCCATGGGTTCTGCCGTCCTTGTTGTAATAGCCTACAATATGGCCAGCGTTATTAATTCCCTGCGCAAAGGTCCGACTGGCTCCCGGAAAATCAATGGTCCTATAAACGCCTCCGCTCAGAAGAAAACCATGTTCGATCCCGTCGCTGCCTATGTACCATCCGACGATTTCACCGGCGTCATTAATCTGTTGAGGAAGAGTGATCACCGCGCCGGGAAAATCGATCGTAGTGAAAATACCGTTGCTAAGAAGATAGCCGCGAGTCGGCCCGCCGGCAGCGTAATATCCTACGATCTGCCCGAGATCGTTGATCCCGTGCGCCTCGGTCCCGGACGCGCCTGGAAACTCAAATGTTTGAACGTTATCACCGTCAAGAATAAACGCATAACAGCAACTGAAGTGGTCGGTATTGTATGCGCCTGCGATCTGCCCGGCATTGTTGATCCCCCACGGCATCGTGCCAACAGCGCCCGGAACATCAAAGGTACTGAAGCTGCCTTCGCTGACCAGAAACCCACGGCCGTCGGCCCCACAGCAGGCGCGGTATTCGCCGACGATTTCGCCTGCGTCGTTGATGTCGTGCGCGCCTCCGGAGAAGCTTCCCGGAGGAAAATCGATGCTTGTGAAAGTGCCGCCACTAAGAAGAAATCCGCTACCGCCTCCACTGGGAGTGGTGTCGCGGCCGCCAACAATGTCGCCTAAGTTATTAATCCCGAAGGCAGCTGTGGAAAGCGCGCCGGGGAAGTCAATCGAAGTGAACTCATAATCGACTGCCAGCGCCACACGGCCGTTGACAGCGAAAACGGCAAGTACGAGCACGAAATGGGCTGCGACAACCAAACCTCGCACCGTTCTTTTTGCAGTGTCCATCGCCTTCTCCTTTGCTTTGATGGAGATTACACCCGGTGCTCGTGGACCGGGAGGTATCACAACGCTGCGTATCTGTCCAATATTTTTCTGGAATAATGGGTTATGTCTGTTTGGCTATGGGCGGCCCGCAGCACAGAGACGCTCCATCACAGCCGGCCGTCTGTGTCCAAACGGCCGCTTGAGGGTTCCCTTCAGAGAGGTTTGCGAGTTTGAACCTGAGACGATACTCCAAAGGAGGATGCGGGCAGCAATTCCGGACCGTCCGGGATTCAAGACCTTTACAAGCAAACCCCATGGCCATGGGGCTTGCTGCCTAAGAACCCATCCTAAAAAGCCCCCAGGCGGTTACCTCGATCTTGGGTTTCACGGTTTGGAAGATCAGAGACCGCTGGTTTGACAGGGGGAATAAGCCGGGGATAAGGTGGGGAACATGTCACGGCCATTGGCGACCCTGGGGAATGAGCCGAATTTCCCAACTGGTGGGCCTTTTTCAATTTGCTCGCGAAGAAACCGCCCCTGAAGGCTCTCAGCAGAACCCTCACCCGGCTTCTCGCGGAGCCGAATTGAGCTCTGCCTCGTATGCCAATGGCGGACGAGAAAGGAGCCAAGCTAATGGAACGGTGCTACTTCTGCAAAGGGAAGGTGATGGGGCGAACAATCCGGCATGTGCATCAGTGGGGAGAAAAAGTCTTCATCTTCAAGAACGTACCAGCCGAAGTCTGTAGCCAGTGTGGAGAAACATACTTCGGACCAGAGGCACTAGAGAAGATGGACAGAGTGGTAACAGGACTGCCGGAACCTGAAGAGATCTCCCCGGTGCCGGTCTATTCCTTGTAGCTGAACGTCAGGAGCCCCTGATCCGAGAGGGACCCCAGGGCGTGAATACGATACGTGAATAAGGCCCGCTTTGCCTCAGTGTCTTTACTCATATCTCTCACTCCAGTTTTTTAAAGACGCCGGTCTTGCCTCAGTCCCTGGTTTTGCCTTCCGGAAGATCTTGCTCCTCCTAGAACCCACGGAACAAAATGGCGTCCAGAATCGTTTCTCCTGTTACAATTCCTGTTTGGAGGCAACGGCCTTTTCTTTTCCCGTCTCTGCCTTTCACTTTTGGTCTGATCCACTGGACGGCTGGGGGTCGTCAGTGTCGCTGGCGGCGCGCCCGATTCGATCATCGCCTCGCATTGTATCGTTACCCACAGCCGATCGATGGTCGTTTGGTCTCATACCGGCTCGCCGTCTTTCTGCATCTTGAAACCGAGACGGCAAACTTAGGCTCCCGGGTCTCCGGTGTAGGCTAACATTGTCCAACTTCCATCATCTCATTATATCCGCCCATGCCTTCTCCCCTGTCCCCTTGTTTCCACTCCAACTCCTGACTAAAATGACTTGTGCATGTAGATGCCGTTGCCATTGAAGTTTGAAAAAAGGGAGACCCGGAGTTACAAGTAACTTGACCTCAATTATTGCTCCCCTGCGATGCCGCAAACGGTCAAAGATCAACTGGGCCATGAGATTTATCTGACCGATGAACGCTGGAACCACATCTGCGAAGAGCATCCGGAAATGCAGGGCTTTAAAAGCCAGGTGCTGGAGACGATTCAAAGAGGCCGAAGATTTCAAGATTCGGTCCGTCCCGATGTGTTCCTCTATTACCGAGAGGTTGAGAATTTGCCCGCAGGCAACAGTACAATCGTCGCCGTGGTTCGTTTCGGCTTTACTCCCGGTGACACCGAGAACAATTTTATCGTGACCGCTTACCAGATCTTTCGGCAAAGGAAGTGAGAACCGATGAGAGCGACCCGCATCACCTACGACCCTGATGGGGATATCCTCAACATTACCTTTGGGCAGCCCGCTGCATCCACCGGCTATCAACTCTCGGACCAAATCTTGCTGAGGGTCGATCCCAAGACGCAGCTGGCTAGCGGTCTGACGATTTTTAATTATTCTCGTCACGCGTCCGCTTCGCGGGAGATCCCTTTCCCGGGGGTCGAAGAACATTCTGATGTTAAGCCGTTGCTCCTCAGTATCCTTGGCTCGGCTCCGGTTAACCAGTTTCTCAGTATCACCACGGGAAAGCAGGGAGTAAGCGCAACGCTTCTCAGCCCTTCCCTGCAAGAAGCCGTCGCCGGCTAGTGCTAGTCCGTCATCTGATAAAGTATCTGCGGTGAAGCGGTCGACCTGAGCGATCCGGGAATGATCCGAGATAGTAGGCCGCTCACCACAGCCATCTACTTACTTGTCCAGACCCGCCCTATCACAACCTCCTGAACGCTGTTCCAATATTTTTCTGAAAAATGCGTTATTCCAGTTCATCTATGGATTTTGCCTTTAGGGGCAGTCGGCGTACGGCGAAGCAGCGGACGTCTTATGACGTTCAAGCCGTTCACGATCTCAAAGCAGGCTGGATCTCCTGGAGGACACATATAGGGTGAAGCTCTTTACCCGAAGCGCAGCCGGATCGAGATCACCGGGGATGGGCGGATTTTTCTGCAGTACATTCTGCCGGTTCTCAGCGATATAGAGCTGCTCAACCAGAGATTCCGCGTCCCCCGAACCGAGTTGGCCTCCGCTCTCTCACGGTGGGCGGAAGCTACGGGCCGGCGGCGATCCCGCTTCCTTCAGCGCTCGCCGAATTCAAGACGACTCACCTCGGTGTTCAGGTGAGACTTGTGCCAGCTCCCAGCCGCTCGCTTGGCAGAAAGGTGTTCTGTATTATGACGTGGTCAAAAGCGCGCTGGGTATGGGGGAATTCAGGGAGGTTCACATTCCGGGAGTGAACTGGGAAGGGAAGACTTTCATCATCCGTCATAAAGAGAGACCGCTTTCTGCGAACGCCCAGGCCTTCCTCATGCTGCTGCGCGAACGGCAGCGGGAACATTCAGGGGCTAACTGATTCCCGGGCCGGAGGCCAAAGAATTACCGCGCAAAGCCGCCAAGGACGCCAAGTTAAGAGAGAAACCACCCTCACCTGGGTCCTCTCCCTCCATCGGAGGGCGAGGAAGGTATTTGAAAGCTGGAGGCGAGTCACCGCTGCACGGCTGCGTGCAAACAGGATCCCCACCCCTATTTTCACGTCTGCACAATTGTGCAAATGTGAAAAACACTGTGAACGGCTGTGCGCTGGACCCAACGAGGAGCCGTGACAGAACGGCTCCTCGTTATGAGATCCTCTCCAGTCGTTCGCCGCTGTAAACCCGTACCGCTAACAGGAACGTCCAGCGGCGGTTTTATACTCACTTTAGAGCAGAAAAGGGCGCACCTCTCTCCTTGCGGTGACGTTCATGGAAACAGCGGGTAATACCCATAGCCGTTGGGTTGGGCTTTTCCAAGAAAATAATGCCCGGGACCGTAGTTCAGATCCACGCCGTGATCCATGATGGTCTCGAACTCGCCCCAGATACAGTACCCGCCGTTAGGAAGGGGCGTGTAATCTTTCCCACACGACCCAAACCAGACAAATTTGTAATGCCAGACCGAGCCGGATCCATCAGGCACGGCGCCGTTCCACTCGTTGTCCGTCCATGCGTCATAGGGCGGCTTACTCCAGCCCTCTTCATTGCCTCGATCCCATTCCTTGTTCCACTTCATGACCAGATGATCGTTCGCATAGGGCCCCAGATACCATTCACACCACGCTTCACCGATGCCCTTCCCCATACACCAACTCCATCCGGTCCCCACAAAAACTCGTGCCGTCCGGTTGTACCCAAATTCATCAAAGCCGGCCGGCATCGCCGGGGATGTCCACACCATCACTGCCAGCACAATAATCAGAACTGAAACCGTTTTCATTTTCCTCTCCTCCCTTCTGAAGAATTGAACCCGTTTGTTTATTTCGTCCGCTTCGCTTACCAGTCACATTTCACGCAATTCCTTGCCGCTCACCTCCTCTCGTCTCACCGGCGCTACCGCGAAGTTGATCTCCATCAATCACCAAACAATGCCTTTAATTGGCCGGGCGATTCTTCCACAAGCCCGAATCGTTGTCCAATATTTTTCTGGAATAACGCGTTATTCTGGTCCGTCTATGGCTCTTGCTTGTCTTTGCGAGATTGCGGTATATTCCGGCCCCGTTGCGAGACAGTCGGCGTACGCGGAAGCAGCGGAGGGCTTATGACATTCAATCAGTTCACGGTATTTGCGGCCGCCGCGAAGCACCTTAACCTCACCAAGGCGGCGCAGGCGCTCCATACCAGCCAGCCCACAGTTTCCAAACAGCTCAAACTTTTGGAGGACACCTATAAGGTCAAGCTCTTTACGAGGAACGCAACCGGGATCGAACTCACCGACGATGGTCGAAGTTTTCTAAGGTATATGACTCCGGTTCTGACCCATCTTGACAGGTTGAACCAGAGATTTCAGGCTTCCCGAATCGATGTCATGTCAGGATCTCTGACCGTCGGTGGAAGCTACGGTTCGGCGGCTATCCTGATTCCGTCCGCGCTGGCAGCATTCAAACTGAGTCATCCAGACGTCCAGGTTAGGCTTATCGCGGCTTCCAGCGGATCGCTCGGAAACCAGGTAAGCAGAGGACGTCTCGAAATTGCCGTCGTCAATTTTGTTCCGCCGCTGCCGAATCTCGCTTATCAATTCTATCGCACGGACAACCTCGTTGCCTTTGCTGTTCCGGATCATCCGCTGGCGAAGAAAAAGGCGTTGAAGTTATCCGAAGTCACCGAGATTCCTTTGATTGTTCGAGGAGGACGAAGCGTGATGACGAAAAGCGATGGTGTTCTCAAGCAGCTAAGGGCCTTGGGATTTAAACCCGTCATCGGGATGCGCTGCAACTCACCCGAAGGGGTAAAAACCGCCGTCAGAAACAAACTGGGGATCGGGATTTTGTACCATGACATGGTCAGATCTGAGCTAACAAGCGGTCAATTCACGCGCGTTCACATTCCAGGAGTGAATTGGGAAGGCAAAACCTTCATCATCCACCACAAAAAGAGGTCGCTCTCTCCTAACGCCCACGCGTTCCTTAAGCTCTTGGGCGAATGGCGGCGTGAACAATAAGAGAGTAACGGCTCTCGGCCTGTCGCGGAGAATTCAGAGATTGAACCCTCACCTCAATCCTTCCCTTCGAGGGAGAGGAGGTAAAGAAGGAATTCCTTTCAAGTGCCGTCAGCGCATGAAATCGCGGCCATTACCGTGCGACCAGAATCTTCAAAACCACTCTTTCACGTTTGCACAATTGTGCAAACGTGAAACTTGAGATCACTTGTGAAGTGAAAAGATGAGAGCTGAAAGGTTTCATCTTACCACCCTCCCTCTGAAGAACTGACTCCCGATTGTTCAATCCGTCCGCCTCGCCTACCAGCCACATTTCGCGCAATTCCTTGCCGCTCACCTCCTCCCCTCGCGGTGAAAATTACTGCGGTGGAGTCGATTTATCGGCAGTAGCAAATCAGGTAGGCCAGCCCACCACAGTCTCTTAATGTGCCGGCATTCTTCCGCAAACCTGGATCGCTGGCCAATATTTTTTGGAATAATGCTTTATTCCTGTTTGGCTATGGTGGGTTGTTTTCCTTTGAGAAGGCGGCCTATAGTTGGCTTCGTCATATACCGTGCTACGGCGTCCGAGAAAGAGCGTCGGAGGTTCTATGACTTTCAAGCAGCTTGTGATCTTTGCCGCCGCCGCGAAATCTCTCAACCTCACCAAAACAGCACAGGCACTCGGCATCAGCCAGCCCTCCATTTCAAAGCACCTAAGGCTTTTGGAAACATATTATAAGATCAAGCTCTTTACCCGTGACAGCGCCGGAATTCAACTCACCGAGGCCGGACGGATTTTTCTAAGGCACGTGACTGCAATCCTGACTCGCCTCGAAAAGCTTAACCGGAGATTCCCCGCTGTCCGATCCGGCGGCAGACCTGGATCTCTCACGGTGGGTGGCAGTTATGGCCCTTCGGCCATTCTACTACCATCGGTCCTCGCCGTCTTTAAAAAGAGATATCCGCAGACTCAGGTAAGCCTCAGGACATATTCAAGAACATTCATCGAGCGACTGGTCCTGGACTCCGAAGTGGATATCGCGGTCATCAGCAAGCGGTCGCGGTCACCTTATCTCGTCAGTGAACCTTATCGCCTCGATAAATTGCTCGCCTTTGTCTCTCCGGCCCACGCGCTGGCGAAAAAGGGGGTGGTCAGTCTCGCGGAGATCAAGCGCACTCCCCTGATCGTCGCAGGCGGAAAAAGAGGACCCAGTGCGGTCGACGAGGTGTTAAAACAGCTAGCCACGCGTGGATACCGGCTCAATATAAGCATGCGCTTCGAGTCGCCGGACGCGGTGAAAACCGCCGTCAAAGCGAAAATGGGCATAGGCGTGCTCTACGAGGACAATGTGCGCCGCGATATTAGGAGAGGCGATTTTAAGGCGATCAGATTTCCGGAGTTGGCAAAGTTTGCGATCGAAAGCTATATCATCTACCGGAAAGGCAGACCCTTGTCCGCCAATGCCCAGGCCTTCCTCAGGCTTTTGCGCGAGTGGCAGCGCGAGCAATAAGGGAGTGACTCTCCGCCTGCCGCGGAGAATTCAGAGATTCAACGCTCACCTCAATCCTCTCCCTTCGAGCGAGAAAAGGTAAAGAAGGAATTCCTTTCAAGTGCAGTCAGCGCATGAAATCGCGGCCATTACCCTGCAACCGGAATCTTCAAAACCACTCTTGCACGTTTGCACAATTGTGCAAACGTGCAAGTTGAGGGAAGTGCCGTCGCGGGATCCGGAGCTGTCTGGCATTACAGATTTCTTTGGGTCGGAGAATGTGGGATCGATTACGTTATCCGTGTAACAAGGTTGATGCCTTTTCAGCCTGATTCCTTTCAGCTGCCGAGAGCTTCCTGCGGAATCTCTTCAAACCTTGTGAACTCCGGATCTTTATGGATCAAGACTGCCTGACGTGCGATAGCCGTGCCGGCAATCCAGCTGTCAGCGATCGAGATCTTTCCTCGGACCTTAAGTCGAGCGGCTATCTCAAGGATCGCCGGCTCACAGGACACCCACTCGAGGTTGAAAGAATCGACCAGACGAAGCGCTTCGCGGGCTGCGTCTTCGCCCTCCTCGCGCCAAATCAAATAGAGAAGCTCCATCCGAGTCATAAAGGAGACAAATAATCGACATCTGCCTCTTCCCTTTCTCAAAAGCAGTTCAGCCACCCGATCAGCCCCGAGCTCGTCACTTCGCAGGGCAAGAAGCGCGGAGGTGTCAAGTACGTAGAGATTTTTCAAATCCATTTTCCAAACGCTGATCTCGCCGCCGCTCTTCTAACAAACGCTTTACCATTCCCTTCTTACCCGACCCCCGAAACGCGCGAACCGGATCGGAAGGCAGTGGGAAAATCCTCGCCGTATTGCCCTCTATAACCCATTCCAGTGTAGTGTTCGGGCCAATCTTCAGTCTTTTCCGAACTTCTGCGGGAACCGAGACCTGGCCCCGTTTTGTAATTTTCGTCCGCATGGCTCTACTTATACGAGGAGCTACGCGGTAATACAAGCAATCCTTGCTTTTGGCTGCTAATTCTTTTCTATACAAGCAGTACGCCTTCCGAAGGCGTTAAAACCGCTGTGAGAGACAAACTGGGGATCGGTATTTGTATTATGACGTGGTCAGAAGTGCTAAGTACGGGGGAATTTAAGCAGGTCAACATTCCAGGAGTGAAGTGGTAAGGGAAGACTTTGATCGTCCGTCACAAAGAGAGGCCGCTTTCTGTCAACGCCGAGGCCTTCCTCAGACTTTTGGGCGAATGGAAGCGCGAACTATAACAAACTGAGGACTCTGGGGCTGCCGCTTACACAGGCGTGCTGCATCCCGGAGATTTTTTCCTTGGAGACAAAACCCTCACCTCAATCCTCTCCCTTTAAAGGGAGAGGATGTAAAGAGGGAGTGCACAATTGTGCAAAGATGCGTGCTGATCTGAAGTTATTCTACTTTGACGCGTCCGCCGCCAACGAAAAGTCAAAGACTCGATCGAGCGGAACCGGCTCCTTGATTTTCAGCGATTCCCGACCGATGTCCAGTATTTCTTTCGCCGCTTCCGGGCTCAAGCGGCCGCCCGGCAGCATGTAGGGCGCGTCATCGTCGTACATCCTGCGCGCAAGTTGCGCGTCTTTGATGCCGAGCCTCTTTTGGATATACGGAATCATCACCTCCGGGTTGTCCTGATAGAACTTTGATGCCCGATTCCAGCCGCGGAGAAAGCGCACAATTTTTTCTCGTTTCTGCTTGATGGCGGCGTCGGTGGTGGTCACCCCGATCTGTAGAAATCGCGTGTAGTCTCTCCCGCGAGCGAAAAGTCTGTAGCCCTGGTCCTGCGCTACAAAACTCGCGGCCGATGTCAGCATCGCGGCGGCAACTTTGCCCGTCAGCAGTGTTTGCAGCCGCGAGTGCGTGTCCATACTTAAGAGAGTCACGTCTTTCTGCGCGTCGAGCCCCTTGGCTTGGAAAATGCGGCGGATCATGACCGCGGAGGTTCCATCCAACGATCCCAAGGCAACAGCCTTTCCTTTTAGATCCGCCGGAGACGAGATTGACGGAGCAACGATGAGATCGTGAATCGGGCGATCTCGCGTGACGGAGATGATTTTTAGCGGAAGCCCGCGCAGCGCCGCGGTGAAGCCGCTTCCCGCGTGGCAGGTGACATCGACTTCGCCCGACATGAGGCTGCTGACGCCGATAATCCCCCGGACGACCAGCACCTGCAGGTCCAATCCCTCCTGCAAAAAGAAGCCTTTTTCCTGGCCATAATAAACAGGAAGGTAGCCGAGCGTCGGACCGGGAAGGCTGATTAAAAAGCGGTCTGCCGCCATTGCTCTCCCGCCAAAGAGAATAAGGGTGAGAAACAAAATGGCCCGAATGCCATGAAGGCGGCAACTGGCCAAACGCATAATTCGTGAATGCATATGAGCAATCCTCCTTTTGCGTTCAAAGCGGCCCTGCCCTGGCACAGCACGGCGGCCAGAGATCCTGAGGACAATCCGGCACAGACGGTCCGTGCCACGCTTTGATTAACTCTATGCGTGAGGTGGCGGCGAGTTGTCAAGCGGATTTTTCGAGCTTGACCCAGCCTTTTGAAACGGCGTATATTCGACGCGATTCAGGGACTTTGCTGTCCTGATCTCATTGAAAAAAGGAGAAATTCCAGTGCTGCAAACCAAACAGCCCAACCCGCGCAGTTACCGTATAGTAGGTCCCCAGCGGAAGGTCGACGAGCGTGATACTCCTCACCCACGGGTCGATCGCGGGGAATTGGGAGAGCGCATGCGTATGTGGCGAAAAACCCGCGCCGCCACAGATCCTTTCAGGCGTATTTTCGGCGGTGGTGGTGACGACGGAGACCCGAACAGTTCCCTGTACCACATCATGAGGGACATACCGGAAGGCAAGGTAAATACCAAGCAGACGCCCGTCCCCGATCCCGCGCATATGGCCCGTAACATCAAAGAGGTCGCCCGCTTTTTCGGCGCCGACGTGGTGGGGATTACCCAATTGGACCAGGCTTATGTCTATTCCCATCGCGCTAGGGGCTGCCCGGCTATGGGACAAAAGGCAGGAGACCCCATCCACCTGCCCCATCGCTATGCCATCTGTATGGGGTTTAGCAGTGATTATTACAAATTTTTGAGCAACAACAGCCGGATCTCCGACGCTGAGTACGGGCTGGGCAACATCCACACGATTCCCACTACGTTCATGCTGGCCGGCTACATTCGCGCGATGGGATATCCCGCGAGCGCTCATCATTATGGAAGATGTGAGGTCAATCCCATACCACTGGCGGTCAACGCAGGAGTGGGGGAGTTGGGCCGTCACGGCATGCTCATCCATGAGGAGTACGGCTCCCGGCTGCACCTCTCGGTAGTTACGACGGACCTCCCGCTGGCAGTGGACGAGCCGGTTGATATTGGAGCCGAAGAGGTCTGCAAGTACTGCATGAAGTGCGCCCGCACTTGCCCGTCGCACAGCATCCCCTTCGGAGGTAAGGAGGTTTATAACGGCGTCGAAAAATACGTCGTCAACGTGGATACCTGCTACAAGTACCGGCTGGCTTCGAGAGATCAGTGGTCAACTTGCGTGATCTGCGTTTCGTCGTGCTGCTACAACAAGCCGACGGCATGGTGGCATACGCTCGCTCTATGGGCGATCAAAAAAACTCCGATCCCACTACGCCCGCTTCTCATTGTGCCGCTGCTCTGGATCGACGACCTGTTCTGGGGACAGAGGCCGTGGAAGCACATGAAGTGGCTGGACTACGACAACGCGCCTGAGCCTGTGACGTGCAATATCCCGGGTTGCCAGGCGAAACACAAAAACCTGCAGCACAAGCGGCTGCATGATACTAAGCCGGCGGCTGGAAGCGTGGCGGGCTGAAACAAACCGGCATTTTCCACGGATCTACAACTCAAATGGAGAGAGGTAAGTTGAAATGACGTACGTAATCGTGGAGCCGTGCATTAAGGTTAAGGACACGGGCTGCATCGACGTCTGCCCGATGGACTGCATCCATGGCAGCGTTAGCGATCAGATGTTTTATATCGATCCTGAGGAGTGCATTGACTGCGGCGGCTGCGTCCCTGCATGCCCGGCCGAAGCGATTTTTCCGGAGGCTGAAGTCCCGGAAAAATGGAAACACTTTACCAAGGTTAACGCCGACAACTTCAAGGACAAGAGGAACTAGACTGGATTCCCGGTTGCGCGGGAATAAGCATAAGTCTTTGTTCAACCTCGACAATGAAACCCCTGACCGAAGGGGCAGGCCTGGAGGTCGCAGACAAGTGCTACGGGATGGCCAGATTGCAGGTCTCAAATAGCACATTTGACATCTGAGATCTATTTGCATTCCTCTACTTTGGGCTGGGGCTCAGGACAGTCTTTCCTCGCTGGCGGTCTAAGATGCGGTCGCCACTCCCCGATCTTCATCCTTCATTGTCTCTCCTGCTGAAACAACCGGGGCACGGTCCAACACGATCCATACACAATTCCGAGAGGAGCGATGATCTCTGACCCGGTTGCCGCCCTGCCTGCCTTGCGGACGATTCCATGATATTCACGCCTCATCAGTATATTGATATGATTCTATCCTGGTGTTATTTGCTCGAGCAGATCCCAGCCAGTGGCACAGATTACAAAGGTTGCGAAGGCAAAATCGGAAAGCCAAAAAGGGGCTCTTATGCGCATGTTACCAACGACACGTCTTTTTCAATTAAATTTACTTTCGATCGGCATGTTTTTTCTGGCTTGCGGCATACGCCCTCAGGTCATTTTGGCTCAATCGCTGCAAGAAATCCGCATTGGTTCAACAAACATCGCCGCGACAAACTTCTGCACCTTCTATGCAAGGGATCGGCATTTCTTCCAAAGAGAGGGCCTGGACGCAAAGATCATAATCGTAAGAACGGAGGTCGGCCTGACAGCGCTTTCTGTGGGTAACCTCGATTTCTCGACGTTAAGCACCTCATCGATCGAGGCAACCGTGAGAGGGATGCCCCTGCGGGTAGTGGCGATCACGAACCGCTATCCTCTCCTTGGACTGGTTGTGCCTCCCGGAATGAAAGAGGTTGCCGAGCTCAAAGGAAAGAAGGTTGCGATAAGCTCTTTTGGCGGGGCCGTTTACAGCGCCGCGCTTCAGCTCTTGAAGCACCACAATTTCAAGCCCCAGCAGGACGTGATTCTCCTGGCTTCGGGCGCCAACGTTGCGCGTATCGCAGCGCTGAAGCAAAAGCATGTGGACGCCGCGATCATCAGCTCCCCGGACGACCTCAGGGTTGCGCGCGAGGGGTTTAAAATTCTGATGGATGTGGGGACTCTCTACCGGTTGCCTTTTGGCGGCATCAGCACGTCTGCCAGCAAGATTCGCGACAATCCCCGGCAGGTCGAACGGGTTGTCCGGGCGGTGATTCAAGCCACCCAGGCCATCACAGAGCCCCGTAATAAACCCGACGTGCTTAACTATATTGAAACCTTCTTCAAGGTTGACCGAGAAGTGGCAGGTGACTTCTACAGCAGGCTTCTCCCGTCTCTCAATCCCTCCGGCATCGTCGATCATGACAAAATCAAACTCGTCATCGACAGTGCCCTTGAACGGGACCCGACGAGCAAACCCGTCGAACCGGAAGCAGTTATCGATTTTTCATTTGCCAGGAAACTGGGCTCTTGACCAGGGCGCCTGTCGATTCGGGTCCAGACCGGCCAAGCTCAGTTTAATCCCAAGATGTTCCGATAAGCCCGAAAAGCTGCCTTGGCGTCTCCTATGTTCTCAGGCCTCAGCACAACGCGTTGAAAGCCTTTAATAAGGCGCGGGGGATCGGGTTCTACATCCGTGCGGAGGGTCACGCGGCGAAAGCTCTTGAACAGGCTTTGTCCTTCCCGCGACAGCATGAAGTCAATCAGGAGTTTCCCGGCGTTGGGATGAGCAGCGCGTTGCGCTAGCATACTTGTGCTGACCTCAATGACGACCGGCTCGAGGTTCAGCCACTCAATGGGCGCGCCTTGCGACTTCATCCATTCAATGGAGTGGGTATAGGCCAACAACAGGGGAAATTCGCCTGCGGCGACTAACTGAGTCCGCTGGGTGTTTCCTCGCCCGGGGACGGGTCCTGGGCCGCCAATCTCTTCAGGTAATCGATTGCTTTCTCCTGACCCCACGCCGCGATAAGCCCGGACAGCAACTGATAACCCTCATTGTCTACGGAGATTTTTCTGCCCTTCCACTTCGGATCGAGGAGATCCCGATAGCTCTTCGGCGCATCCTGCCGGGTCACCTGTTTGGTATTAAATCCCAATCCGATCGGTTTGGCGTATTCTCCGGTCCAGTAACCTTCAACGTCTTTAACGTCATCACTGAACATGTTCCGTTCGGCAGATTGATAGGAAGTAACAATCCTGTTTCTTGTCAGGTCTACCATTTGATCGACCGTGGAAATTGAAACCACGTCCCACCCGATCCGCCCGGCCCTCGCCTCGGTGATGATCTTGTTATAAACGCCGAGGCTTCCGCTTCGCCAGTAGCTGACCTTGATAAAGGGATGTCTTTTCTCGAATGCTGCGATCAGTTTCGCCGCCTGATCGTGGGCTATCGTCGCCCACGTCGCAGTTCTCAACGAGCATGTCTCTGTCTTTTTTCGCGGCTGATCCGCTCGTCCCACCGTAAAGTCTCTTTTACTTTTTGACATCACGCCCTGTCAATGGACGGGAACTGCAACGGATACGGATTTGCAATCAACACTGACCGGTGTTATGAGCAGTGCAGCTGATTTTCAGAACAAAAGTCAACGCGTTTCGCGGCGCCGCTACGCACGGAGCTTTTTTATGGCTTACGACCTTTTGATTCGTAACGGCCGAGTAATCGACCCCACCTCAAACGTTCCTCCTCAAGTGACCGATATAGCCATCGCAGGAGAGAAGATCTGTGCCCTGGCGGGACCGGGGCAGTTGTCCGGCGATGGCGCGAACGTCATCGCAGCCGACGGACTCTACGTCTTCCCGGGCATGATTGATCCCCACGTTCATGTTACCGACCGTGTAGCCGGGAATATGCGCGGCGGCTTCGAGTTGACGAGCCTGGGCGCCATCCATGGAGGCACGACAACTTTCTGCGACTTCACGATTACTTTGAAGAGCCGGGAGCTCCTCAAGGCCCTCGATGACCAAAGAGCGGAAGCGGATGGGATTATCTTCAGTGATTTTTGTCTGCACGCGGGCGTTCCTCCCATGGAAACCGATGATCTGCGGCAAATTCCCGAAGCTATCGCCAAGGGCTTCCCATCTTTTAAATGTTTTATGCTCAGCAGCCGCGGACGGCCGGAGATCGAGGACAGCCTGCTCTTCGGAGTGATGGAAACTTGCGCGCGGCATGGCGGTCTTCCAGGCGTCCACGCCGAGAACGGCAAGCTCATTGCTTATTTTAGTCAACGTTTGCTGAAGGAAGGCAAGAGCGGTATCCGCTATTTTGCCGCCAGTCGACCCAATGTCTGCGAAGCCGAAGCGGTGCAGCGCGCGCTAACTCTCGCCAGGGCCGCGAATTCGGCGTTGTACGTCTACCACGTAAGCTCGGCGGAGGGGGCCAACCTGATCCGCAAGGCCCGCCATGAAGGACTGCCGGTTTACGGCGAGACCTGCCCCCACTATCTTATCTTTACAGACGCGGTTTACGGCGAAGAACTCGGCCCACTATTGAACCGGCAGCCGCCTATCCGGAGCCAGCGCGATCAGGACGCTCTTTGGGAGGCTTTGGCCGATGGCACTTTGTCCTGCGTCGGCACCGATGACGTAGCCACGACCCTGGCGCGCAAGCGGCAAGCGCCTTCCGGCCCAGACTTCATGGACCTGCCCGGAGGTATGCCTCAGATCGAGACGCGCCTGGCATTACTTTACAGTGAGGGAGTGGGCAAAAATCGGATCACCCTGAATCGAATGCTCTATCTCCTGTCCACCGGTCCAGCGCGCATATTCGGGCTTTACCCGCAGAAGGGAACCATTAGCGTGGGCAGTGACGCGGATTTGGTCCTGTTTGATCCAAATTTGGAAAAAACGATAGCCGCCAGAGACTTGCACTGCGGCGCCGACTACACCGTGTACGAGGGGTGGAAGGTGAAGGGCTGGCCGGTGACGACAATGCTGCGCGGTGAGATCGTCGCCGACAGAGGAACTCTGGTCAATAAAACCCCGCGAGGTCGATGTTGTCTCCGAAAACTGGACCCGCTTATTCTCCGAGAACCAGCGGCATGACGTGAACGTGCTTCGTAGCTGAGAGGCTCCGGATTATTCACTCGTCCGGCTGTACTCCAAAATAGCTTCGAAGATGCCTGTGTATCCGGTGCACCTGCAGAGGTTCCCGTCCAGTCCCGCCTTAACGTCTTCTAAGGTGGGCCGCGGGTTGCGCCGCAACAAGCCCTTCGCAGCCATCAGCATTCCGGGCGTGCAGTACCCACACTGCAGCGCTCCATGTTTCAGAAACGCCCGCTGCAGGCCGTCGAGCGCCCCATCACGACTCAAACCCTCCACAGTCGCGATTTCTTTCCCCTCACAACGCGCCGCCAAGACCACACAGCTATGCACTGCCATGCCATCCAAATTCACAGTGCACGCCCCACAATGACTGGTCTCGCACCCTCTCTTGGCGCCCGTAAGCCCCAACCCGTCCCTAAGCGCATCCAACAGCAAGGCGGTTTCCCTTACCTCTACTTCCGTTTCTTCGCCGTTCACACGAAGCTTGAGTCTTGTCATCTCAATGCCACTCCATCTGCCCAAGCGCGCCAGCTATCGCCCGGCGCACAAATACGCTCACCATTTTCCGCCGATATTGCCCGCTGGCATGCGCGTCCGTGACCGGCTCCGCCTCGGCAGCCGCCGCCTCCGCCGCCTCCCGAATCACGTCGTCGGTGACCACCGCTCCCCTGAGCATCGCTTCCGCCTTGGCCGCTCTGAAGGGTACTGGAGCGACTCCACCGAGGCCCAGGCGGACCTCCGATACTCCGCCATCGCTCATACCGTCAGGAACAACAACCGCAGCTACCCCCACGATCGCTAGATGCTCGGGCGTCACTGCCTGCTTCAAATACACTCCCGCCGAACCCCGCGCAAGTTTCGGGACCGTCACCTGGCAAACCAGCTCATCAGGCTCCACTGCGGTCTCAAAATAATCACGAAAGAACTCGGCCAGCGGGATCGTTCTCGTCCCGCGACGGCTCCGCAGTTCAACCTCCGCGTTCAACGCCAGGAGAGCCGGGGGCAAGTCCGCTCCAAGCTCGTTGTGGCACAGATTGCCTCCTATCGTCCCTAAGTTCCGGATGGCAGTGGAGCTCACCAGGGTAGCCGCCTGGGCCAGGATGGGTATGGTCCCTTTCACCTCGGGTGATGACAAGAGCGTATAAAAAGTTGTCATGGCGCCGATCGCCATCCCGTCCCGACCCGATTTGATGCCCCGTAGCTCAGCCAATCCTTCCAGATCGATCAACGCCGTGGGTGAAATCAATTTGTTCCGCAGCATGACCAAGAGCGACTGTCCACCGGCAATAGGCATCGCCTCGCTGCCGAACCGCTCCCGCTCCTCTAAAGCATTTTCCAAACTTTCGGGTCTTATGAGCCTGCATTCCATTATGGCACCCCGACTAATTCTCGGCAGCCGTCTGCCCCTCGATCTCGGCGAGAACCCTCTCGGCATTCATCGGCAACTCTTTCATTCTCACCTTGATCGCATCGTAAATCGCATTCCCGACGGCGGGAGCAATGCCGACGATGCTAAGCTCTCCGACTCCCTTTGCGCCAAAGGGCCCCTCCGGGAGCGGGACTTCGACAAAGATCGGCACGACTTCAGGGATTTCCGGGGACGACGGTATCTTGTAGTCCATGAAAGAAGGATTGGTGACCCTTCCTTCATCAAAAATTAACCGCTCATGTAAAGCGTACCCCAGTCCCATCACGGCCGCTCCAACGATCTGGCCCTTGACCAGCAACGGATTCAGCGCCGTTCCCATGTCATGGGCTGAAACGATTTTTCTAACCCGTACCATACCGGTTTCTTTATCCACCTCAACCTCGACAGCCTGGGCCCCGTATTTCCAACCCGGAACCAGCGCCTTTGCCTGCAGCCTGGTGCCGATAGGATAATCTCCCTTACCGCCGGCCCATCCTCTCCCTAAAATAGGCTTTTCTCTGATGTGGGCCGATTGCACGACCTCACGGAAAGTCAGAGAGAGTCCCGGTTGGTTCCGAGCTACGATCCTTTGGTTTTCCACCTTCAATTCGCTTTCGGGAATCTCGGTCATCTTCGAGGCGACCTCCAGAAGCTGCTTTCTGGCATCCGCCGCCGCATTCTTGACCGCGTTGCCGGCGTAAAGCGTAACTCTGCTGGAGTACGTCCCGCGGTCATAGGGCGTCACTGCGGTATCAGCGACCGTAATCCCCACCGCGTCGATGGGAAGCCCAAGTTCCTCAGCCGCGATCTGGCTTAGCACAACCACGGCGCCTTGCCCGATTTCGGACGCGCCCACGAGCACCTGGGCACTGCCATCTTCGTTAAGCTGAACGTAGGCGCCTGATATGCTGGCCTGGGTAGTCGGTGATTTCGCCACTACCGCAAGGCCGCGCCCGATATTCTCCTGCTTCGGTTCTCCCCACCCTATCGCCTCCGCGGCTCTCCGAAGGCATTCTTTGAGACCGATGCTGTAAACGACATCGCCCATCGAATTGGTGTCCCCCTCGTCGAGCAGGTTCTTCATGCGCAACTCAAGCGGATCGATCCCCAGTCGCTTCGCAATCATGTCCATCTGGGACTCGATGGCGAAAATCCCTTCCGGCACTCCCAATCCGCGCAGTTGCGTCCCCCGCACCTTGTTCGTATACACGAGCGTTGAAGTAACCCGAACGTGGGGCACCCGGTACGGACCGGTTCCGTCTTTGATCGCGCGGTTGCAGGGTGCCAGACCCTCCGCATACGCGCCCGTATTCCACACGTAATCGACCTCCCGGGCAACCAGTGTTCCGTCTTTCATTACCCCGGTTCTTACCCGCACGAGAGGGGGTGTGGAGCCGGCGGCTGAGGTAAATTCTTCGCTCCGCGTCATGACCATTTTTACCGGCTTCCCGGTTTTTAAAGACAGGGCGACCGCGTATGGCTCCAACCGCGCCTGGATCTTACCGCCGAATCCTCCTCCGACCTTGGTGCATATCACGCGCACTTTGCTCTCGGGTAATCCGAAAAGTTCGGCCAGGAGCGTGCGCACCGGAAAAACCTCCTGCGTACAGCTCCATACTGTAACGGAACCAATCCTGCTCTCCGCCACAACGGCATGGGGCTCCATGTAACAGTGGTGGATCTGGCTTGCGCGGAAATTGTCCTCAAAAACGTAATCGGACAGCTGAAAACCGGCTTTCACGTCTCCGCGCTCATGAACGGCGCGGTGAACCACGTTTGTCCCCGGCACAGGTTTCCATGCATTCTGGTACCCCTTGCCGACACCGTAGCTTTCCATCTGTTCGTGCACCAACGGGGCTCCATCCCGCATGGCCTCCTCCACCTCAAAAACTCCGGGCAGCTCTTCATAGTCAACTTCGATCAAGTCCAGAGCTTCCTCCGCAGTCCGTTCGTCTACGGCGGCCACCGCGGCCACCGCATCTCCGATGTAACAAACCTTGTCCAAAGCAAACATTGGCTCGTCTTTCACAGCCAAACCATACCTGCGCTGAGGGACGTCCTTTGCCGTGATCACGGCCCGGACCCCCGGATGTTTTCCGGCCTTCTCCGTATCAATGCGCAGCACCCTTCCGTGCGCGATCGGGCTGCGCAGCACCTTTCCCCACAACATTCCCGGGAGCCTCACGTCCACTCCGTACAAAGCTTTGCCGGAAACCATCTCGACACCGTCCACCCGCTCCACCGGAACCCCGATAACACGGTATTGCCCTACGTTTTGCATATCCGCCATGGTAGCCTCGCTTGGAAAAACTGAGCAAAGTATTTCAAGTTTGTCCGCTCGAAATTTGAAATACAGAGTTTGGGGAAAATCACTCGCCCCGTGAAATAGCGCTCCGACTGAACAACTCGACCTCGGTCGAGTTGGTATTCCACGGGGCGAGCCGCGAAGACGCAAAGCATGTCCTAAGCCAAGTCGAAGGGCACGCCAAGTTCGGAAAGATAAAAACGTTTTTTCTTTGCGCCCTCGGCGGCCTGGCGCGAAAAATTTTGTCGAGACAATTTCCCGTAAGCTGTGCCGTCGCCGAGTCGATCTTTGGCTACGCTTTTAGATGAGTTGACAGCTTATTTCAAGAGAGAGTTAGTAAGGAGTTCATTGCTGGGGTTACGTTATCCAAAGGCGCCAGAAGGCGGGTGCTGAAAGGGGCCGGCTTTTCGTCATTCCCCCGAAAGTGGTTTCCCCGTACCAGCCAGCAAAGGATCCCGGCCTCGAAACGGTGACTGGCCGCCTGATAAGCGGGATGACGTTTATCCCAGAGGTGTGCTTCGAGTCTTATTCAAGAGGGCAACTCTCTCTTCGTCGTTCCCGCGAAAGCCGGAACCCAGGTTTTCTCCCGACGCAGACACCCTCTCTTGCACCCTCGACTTTGGAATTTGCTTTCATCGTCAGGGGCGAGTCCAGATGATCATGGACATTCCCGCGAAAGCATGTCCTGAGCCGAATCGAAGGGCGGCAATCAAGCCTCCTTATATCAACTACTTCCATCTGGTCAATAACCTAATTAAGGCTGCCTCAAGGCACGGGCTGGCAGGCTGCCTGCGTGGCCGCACCTGCCGACGCCCCTGTTGCTCTCAACGAAAGGGCAGCGCCCAAAGACGGATCTCTGCCATGAGACATCAAAACCTTGCGGTCGATGCGATATCTGTCGTATGAAGGGCAACAGAAACGGAGCATACGTACTATGATCACTTTGCTGGGCGCTGCTATCAAGCTGCTTAAACTAGGACTAGGAGAAGGAAAGATGGTTGCCAAACCATACCTGGAAGGAGCGGGCGTTGCCATTTCTTTATTTCTTGCGGCCTCTTCCGCGTTCCCCGCCGAGCTTACCAAATTAGGCGTGGGAATTCTTTTGGGAACGGCTGAGTTTAGCCCGACCTACATCGCCCAAAAAAGAGGATTCTTCGAGAAATACGGGCTGGATGTGGAGCTTATCTATTTCCAGGGGGGCTCTCAAGCCATCCAGGCCATGCTGGGAGGCGAGCTTCCGTTGACCGTGACGGCGGGGCCCGAGGGGGTGATTGCAAAGCTTCAGGGCGCGGACCTTCTTCTGCTCTCAGCCAATAATCCGACGATGCTTTTCACCCTTTTTGTCGCGCCGGAAATTAAAAAAGCGGCGGACCTGCGGGGAAAGAGAGCCGGTATCAGCCGCTTCGGTTCCTCTTCCGATTTTTCACTAAGATACATTCTTAAGTCCTTGAACCTGGGGGAGCGAGACGTCACCATCGTGCAGGTGGGAGACAACCCGACCCGACTTGCCGCCTTAAAATCCAATGCCATTCAGGCCTCGGTCTTCATAGTGCCCAACACGGTGCGCGCGAAGAAGGCGGGATTTGTTCCGATGGTGGAAGCTTACAAGCTGGGGCTAAAGTTTCACGGAAGCGGAATCGCTACCACCGGGGCATTCATGAGAAAGAACCGCCCGATCGTCAAGAGGTTCTTCATGGGATTCCTGGAAGGCGTGCATTACGCGAAAACCCATGAAGCGGACAGCGTCCGTCTGATCACCGACCTGATGAGGTTGAAAGATCCGGACGAAGCCGAGGAAAGCTACCGCGTGATCGTTCAGAATATGCAGCCACGCAAACCCTATCCGGCCAAGGAGGGAGTGGAAACAGTGCTGCGCAACATAGCCAGTACCCTTCCGAAAGCGCAGGCCGCAAAGGCCGAGGATCTCGTTGATGACAGCATCTTGCGGGAGCTCGATGAAAGCGGCTTTATCGATAAGCTCTATAAGTGAGCGGCCTCAGCCGGAAGCGACCGAAGTTTTCCACGCCGCCTCATAAATCCCCCGCTCGGCTGCACAGCAGCGCTCGCCGCCCCCTTTGCCAAAGGGGCCAGACAGCCGCATCGCGGCTGGATGGGGGATTTGATGGACAGCCGCGGCCGATCTTGCTACAGATGAGGGCCGCCCGAAAGGCGCACTCAAAATAGAGGATTTTCATGACCGACGAAATCATACAAGAGCCGGCGGGCAAGCGAGCTTACCGGCGCAAAGAGGCGGCGCGTCTGGTGCGTGGAGCAGGATGCTACGTTGACGATCTTCAGTTCCCCGACACGGCTTACGCCGCTTTTGTCCGCAGTTCCGCGGCGCGCGCCACGATTACGCGCCTGGACTTGAGCCCGGCGCGCGCATGCCCCGGCGTTCTGGCGGTTGTCTCGTCTCTGGACATTACTGGTGAAATCCGTCCATCTCGAGGCCCACAAGGACCTTTAGCCAACTTGTTCGCATACCCGTTGGTACGCGGCAGCGTGTGCTACGTTGGCGAGCCGGTTGCCGTAGTCGTGGCGGAGAGCCGCTATCAAGCACAGGATGGAGCCGATGCTATAGTTGTGGATTACGATCTCCTGCCGCCAATTCTGGATCCGGAGACGGCGCTTCAACCTGAGGCCGCCCGGGTATTCGACGACCTAGCTTCCAATATCGTCCAGGAGGTCCATATTGGCGGTGACGGTGTCGAGCAGGCGTTCTCTCAAGCGGACCACGTGATCTCTGAGCGCTTCCGAACGCAAAGATTGGCGGCCTGCCCGCTCGAACCGCGCGCTTGCGCCGCCGTGTTTGACGCGGCGACCGGCCGTTACACTCTGTGGAGCTCAACGGTGACAATCCACGCCGTGCGACTACAAGTCGCGGAATCGTTGGGCGTCGCGGAAAATCGGGTGCGGGTTATTGCGCCGGATGTCGGCGGTTCTTTCGGTGGGAAGGTCCATCCTTATCCGGAAGAGATCCTGTTAGCCTACCTGGCGAAGCGTTTGAGCCGCCCGGTCAAGTGGGCTGAAACGAGAATCGAACATTTGACGAACGTGCGGCAGGGCAGGGACCAAATCCACTATGTGCAGGCTGCAGTCAGAAATGACGGGCGCGTTCTGGCTTTAAAGAGCAAAATCATCGCCGACTTCGGCGCCACGACTCGCTTTATCAATTCACTTCCGGCCGCCGCCCTCTATTCGACCGGCGCCTATGACATTCAATGTCACCAGGTCGACGCCTTCGGCGTGCTGACAAACAAAACTCCGCAAGGACCGGTACGCGGCATCGGTAAAGCAGATGCCGCCTATGTGATCGAGCGCCTCATGGACATTATCGCCCGCCGACTCGACATGGACCCGGCGGAAGTGAGGATGAAAAATTTTGTGCGGGAAGACGCGTTTCCGTACCGGACTGCGACAGGATCTCTTTTGGACAGTGGACGCTACGCCACGTGCCTGCGCAAGGCACTGGATCTTGCAGGCTACGAGGAACTGAGAAGGCAGCAAGGAGAGCTTAGAAAGAAGGGTGTGCTACGCGGCATCGGAATGTGTCTGGTCATCGAGCCCACGAGTGCCGCGCGGCCGGGTCAAGGAGGAGCCTATGGCGCGTGCCGGGTTCGGATGGAGCCGTCGGGCAGCGTGAGCGCGTTCCCGGCCTACGGACACCAGGGACAGGGGCATCAGACGGCCATCGCGCGGATTATTGCAGATCGTCTCGGAATTTTACCGGACGAAATCGAAGTGTTTGCGGGAGATACTGCCGCATCCCCTTATGGCCCGGCGGCAATCAGCAGTAGGTCGGCGGTGATCCTGATGCCCGCGGTTCATGTAGCCGCCATGAATCTGCGAGAGAAGATCCTTCGCATTGCCGGTCATGTTCTTGAGATCGACCCCGGGGATTTGCGCCTCGAGCGAGGCATGGTGCGAGCCGCCGGTGCTCCGGAACGAGCGCTACAACTGCGCGAGATCGCGCGTATCGCCTATGCGGACGTTTATCGGCTTCCGCCAGGTCTTGAGCCGGGTCTCGAGGTGACGGGTTACTTTAGCGCGCCTAACATCACTTGGACGCCGGACGAGAAAGGGCGTCGAAACGAGTTTGTAGCCGTCCCCTATGAGGCCACAGTCGCCGTCGTGGACGTCGACGGCACAACCGGAGGGATGCAGATCGCGAAGTACGTGACGGTCCACGACTGCGGGACGAGACTGGTTCCCGAGATCGTCGAAACCCAGCACTACGGAAGTATCGCCCAAGGGCTCGGAGAGGCGCTCTTCGAGGAAATGCGGTACGACGAGAACGGCCAGCCATTGAATTCGACTTTCATGGATTACCTTCTTCCAACCGTTAACGATATTCCCCCAGTCGAAACGGACCACCTTGTCACGCCGTCGCCTTTTACGCCACTCGGCGCTAAGGGAGGCGGTGAGACGGGGACTTTGAGTCCGCCTGCAGCATTGGGCAACGCCATCGAGGATGCGTTGGCGCCGTTAAAGGTGAGAGTCAAAGAAAGGCCCTACACTTCTGACCGCTTGTGGAAAGCGATGAATGAGGAGGCGTCGTGATAGCAAACCTCGTGGTTACCATAAACGGTCGGAAGTACGTGGCAGACGTCGAACCAAGAATGCTCCTAGTCCATTTTTTACGAGACATGCTGCAACTGACCGGTACCCACATTGGGTGTGTCGTAGGCCGTTGCGGGGCATGTACGGTTCTGTGGAACGGCAGACCGGTAAAGTCGTGCATGGTGTTGGCGATCCAGACTCACGGAAGTGAAGTCACGACAATTGAGGGATTGAGCCAAAACGACCGGTTACTCCCCTTGCAGGAAGCGTTTTTGGAGTCAGACGCCATCGAGTGCGGGTACTGCACGCCCGGTATGGTTATGGCGGCTTACGGGCTTTTGTTGAAAAACCCTTCTGCCGGTGAAGCCGAAATCAAGAGGGCCATCTCAGGGAATCTCTGCCGCTGCACGGGCTATGTAAATATCGTTAAAGCCATCCAGTCCGCGGTCGCCTCGGGAAATCGTCAAGAGGCACGCAGACTCTGCGGGGTGCAAGACATTGTATCCGAATAAATTTGATTATCACCGGCCTGCATCTCTATCGGAGGCGACAGAGCTGATGGCGCGCTATGGCCAGGACGCAAGGCCTCTGGCAGGAGGGCAGAGTCTAATCCCGTTAATGAAGCTGCGGCTCGCGAATCCCGCCGTGATCGTAGACTTAAACGGCATCCCGGGATTGAGTTATGTCCGGCAACAAGAAGATCGGTTGGTGATCGGAGCATTGACCTGCCATAGTGATGTGGAAGATTCGGAGATCGTTCGGAATCGGCACCAGATGATTGGGGATGCGGTCCGTAACATCGGAGACGCGCAGGTGCGTAACCTCGGCACCGTCGGCGGTTCGCTGGTTCACTGCGACCCAAGCGGAGATTGGGGTCCGGTTCTTTTGGCCCTGGGAGGGGAAGTGCGCTGTCTTGGTCCGGCCGGCGAGCGAATTATCCGGGGAACCGATTTTTTCACCGACACATACGAAACCGCGAGAGACCCGACCGAGATTGTCACGGAGGTCAGGCTCCGTTCACCGCAGCCGGGTGCCGGTGGCGCCTACTTGAAACTGGAACGCCGCTCCGGTGATTTTGCGGTAGTCGGCGTAGCCGTCTGCCTGGTACTAGACGCAAATGACGTCTGCAGGGAGGCAGCCATTGGCCTCGGCGGAGTGGCTCCGACCTATGTGAAGGCAACAAGTGCGGAAAGTGTTCTGCGCGGGATGCCGCTTAGCGATGCTGCGATAGCGGAAGCGGCGCGATGCCTCGATGCCGAGATCGATCCCTACTCTGACATCCGAGCCCCGGCTGAGTACAAGCGCGCCATGGCAAAGGTCTTTTTTCAAAAGGCTGTGGAGCTAGCGCGTAGACGAGCAACGGTTGGCGATTCTTAGCCACCAAGAAAGAAAAACTTTGTGTCTCGGTGCCTTTATGGCGAGAATTTCTTTCCCGCTAGCTTGGCTTACGCGGCGCTTTGCGGATGGATGTATTTGGCCTGACGTCGCTTCTGCAACGTTGGGCCGTGCGCCGGCCGTTCTCCAGGTATTCGCCCTTCACCGCGCGCAAGGCTGCCTCGTCCCAGTCCTCGCTCCAATCGCCCAGCGAATAGCCGTGCCAGGGCGCCTCGGGCTCGAGGCGCGGCAATCCTAACCTCTCCCAAAGCTCCTTCGCGTGTTCCATGTATTCCCGTTTCGGCAGCGCGATGGGCGGGAGATTCCCTTTGAGCGTCGCGTCGATCAGGAGCGTAGAATCTTCTCCCTCGCCGCGCTCGACGCGCGGGCCATACACGCTGCGATGCTGCAGCGTTTGGATGTCAAGCTTAGGATCGGCCCGATACGCCAGCGCCCACCAGACCGCGTCGCCGTTTGTGGGATCGATGTCCTCGTTGATCGCGATCACGTATTTGCCGCACAAAGCCTGGAGCGAACAAGCCCCGTAGAGAGCGCGCCAGACCTCGGTTTGCGGCACTCCCCGCTCCATCTGAATAAAGATAACCCGGCGCAGGTTGGTAAGCGGCTCATGCATCGAGACGCGAATCACTCCTTTGACTCCGAGATGGTCCCGCAGGTGCGTGAGAAACAGCGGCTCGTAAGCGACGCGCTTGATGACGCTCGACTCGCTCGGCGTGACCTGAGAGATAATCGAAGGAAACACAGCGTTGCGCCTGTGGGTAATCGCGGTGACCTCCATGATCATATTGTAGTCCTCGAGCGCGACGTGACCGTGCGATTCCGCAAAAGGGGCCTCGGGCTCGAGATACTCCGTGTCGATCCAACCCTCTATGACGATCTCCGCTTCCGCCGGCACCATGAGATCGACGGTCTTCGCTTTCACCTGGTTGATGGGCGCGCCCACAATGCCGCCCGCTACCGCCATTTCCTCCACGCCGATGCGGAGCTTTTGCGGTCCGACGTAGGCAACAGCCGGTGGGCCTCCCAGGACAAATGCGCAGGGCATGCGCTCGCCGCGCGCCTTGTATTTCTCCCAATGGAGATAGCCCTCCGCGCCGCCGGCTCTGGCAACCATCCGAACCGCGAGCCGGTTCGAGGCTTTAAGCCCGGCGCGGTATGTCCCCATATTTTGCGTGCCTGTCTCAGGATCGCGCGTAACACAGTTGGCGGCCGTAAGATACGGCGCGCAGTCGTAGCCGGGCGTAGAGATTGGGACTGGGAGCGCATCGAGTCCTTTTCCGTCTCCTTCCAAATCCTTGCCGGTAATGACAACCTCTTGGCACGGCCCCCTCTGGACGGTTCGCGGCGGAATGGGACTCGCGATGGCGCGGCTCCAGGTTTTGCCGATGGCTTCAATATCGACGCCCATGCCGATGCTGTAGATCGTCCCGCTCGCCGCCAGCGCGCCAATTACTACCGGAATCTCATACTTGCGGCGGCGCGAATCAGTCACGTTGGTGAAAAGGAAAGCCTTGCGCTCTGCCTCGGGGATGCCGCCCCGGAACTGCCAGCGCACCAGCGGATGCATCTCCGTATCCTTGTTGATGGGAGCATCCACGGTGATAAGTAGGCCGGCCGCCTCCAAAGACCGAATATGATCCTGGAAATCCGGATAGGCCTTTTGCGCCTTGCTCATAATTGCGCCTCTGAATCGTGAAAAGTGAAAGGTGAATGGTCTACGATTGACTTTTCACGATTACCTCATTTCCGTTCAAATTAACTTCCGTCTCCCCCACCTTACTCCTCCCCCGCAAGGGGGGAGGAAAAAAGAGGGAAGAATCCCGCAAAGAGGGCGGAAAGGGTTAAAATGCACGATCGATTCGCTCGCGCTGTGACGTTTCACGTTTCCACACGGGTCTTATTCCTTCCCCCCTTGCGGGGGAAGGCAAGGATGGGGGAAGAGAGCCGTCCCAGATATTTACACTCCCGTAGCGGCTCTCATTTTAGATAGAGCCGCTGCGGATCGATTTTTTTTCGCAAGAGCTCCAGTTGTTCGGCGCTTGGCGGCGTCGCCTCCTTGAGCCGCGAGGCGACCTTCAAATCCCAACCGCAGGCATTCCTGACGTCATCGACGCTCACGCCGGGATACAGCTCCTTCAGGACCATTTCGCCTGCCTCAAAGTCGCACACTCCTTTGTCGGTGATAACGGCTGTGGGACCGCGCCCCGGAAGCCCAAAATCCTGTCTCGTCTTGCCCCGAAACTCAGGATGATTCCTCTTGGAAAGATAGCGATGACCCGGACTCGTGACGAAATCACACTGTTCCACAAACGACTTCGGCGACATCCGCATCACGACCAGGAGCCGCCGGGAATGAACGGCGATCTCACACGCGCCCCCGCTCCCGGGAAGCCGCACTTCGGGGTTCTCATAAGCGCCGATCACCGTGGTATTGATGTTGCCAAAGCGATCGATTTGAGCGCCTCCGAGAAATCCGACTTCAATCAGCCCGTTTTGGAGGTAGGCCTGAAAGATATCCGCTTGCGAGGCGACGGCAAGCGAGTCCGTTACCAGCGCCGGATCGCCGATCGAGATGGGGAGCCGCTCGGGAACCGTTCCAACGGCTCCGGACTCGTAGATCATAAAAAGGTTAGGCGCGTGCGTGGCGCGGGCCAGGTTACAGGCGAGGTTCGGCAGGCCGATTCCGACAAAAACCACATCGTGATCGTTGAGCTCCGCCGCCGCGCGAACGGCCATCATTTCCGAGGCGGTGTACTCAGAATCCATAGTTCACCCCCTCACAGATTCGCGCTTTCGCTTTAAGTTTTTCCAATACCCGATTTCCCAGCTTCTGCACGTACTCCGCCCGGTTCTTGACGCCATAGACGAACTCATTCAAATAATCCGCGTACGTCGTTGGATCCCGCGAGATCCGATCCCACTTCACGTAAAACTCGTTGTCGCGGTCGTAGTAGCCTTGAGCATAACTTGGGTGAGCCGCCCATGGCTCGTGCACAACGTGATCCACGCAGATGCCGGGGATCAGAGTCCGGTTGGGATCCATTCTAATGAGCGATGTATCCACGAGCTCCTCGGCAACAATGACGACCCTCTTAGACGCAAACGCGGATTCTTTCTGCGTTCCCATGAGGCCCCAGACTTGAGCATTGCCCTGGCGATCGGCGCGCTGGACCTGGATGATCGCCACATCCGGCCGCAACGCCGGCACAACGGCAAGCTTCTGTCCGGTGTAGGGGCATTCGATCCACTTGATGTTCGGGTTGGATGAAGGAATGTCGGTTCCGCCGTAATTATTCAGCGTCCAAAACGGCAAGCCCGCGGCTCCCGCGAGAAATCGCCCCAGCATGCCGAAATGGGAATACTCGTCGATCTCGATGCGCGCGCGAGAACCGGCCTCGGTCTTCCGGCGCATCGCATGCAAACTTCCCACGCCCGGGTTTCCAGCCCAACTGAAAACCATCTTCTTGACCGCACCGGCTTCCACTAATTGGTCGTAAACCAGATCCGGCGTGAGACGCGAGGCGATCAAATCCTTTTTCCGTTGGCGAATGATCTCATGCCCGGCTGCAAAACAAATGAGATGGGTGAAACCTTCGATGACGACCTCATCCCCGTCATGAACGGATTCGGCGATCGCTTCGCTCATGGAGCAGATTTTATCCGCTGCGCGCTTTCCCATGGTGCAAAAGGTTCTTCAACATGGGTAGGGCCACGGCATGCCGTGCCCCTACGCCTTAGGGTTTTCTCTTATCCCGCAATGCTCGCCACACCCGCTCCGGCGTCAAAGGAAGCTCCTTGATTCTGGCCCCTGTCTTCCACGCAAGCGCGTTGGCAATCGCGGCTGCGGGAGGGATGATCCCGGCCTCTCCCATTCCTTTTGCTCCATAAGGACCGGGGCCGTCGCCGTTCTCAACGAGGATGCACTCGAACTCCTTCGGCGTATCTTCAAACGCCGGCACGCGGTAATCGATTAAGTTTGGATTCACGATCTGGCCATTGTCGTAGATTATGGATTCGTAAAGCGTGTGTCCCACGCCCATCATCGCCGAGCCTTCGTCTTGCCCTTCGCATTGCATCGGGTTTATAGCTTTGCCCACGTCAGCCGCCGTAACGTATTTCGCAATCCCGATTCGTCCGGTCTCTTCGTCTACGTCGATTTCCACCGCGCCTATCCCGATCTCCCAAAAAAGCGGATTCCGAGCCGGCTCTGAGCGCATCTTCTCCAGCGATCCCCGCCCGATCACCTCTCCGCCTCCGGTGGCAAAATGCCTGCCGATCAACTCGCCATAGGAAATTTTTCTGTCACCAACCAGGACGTTTCCGTCGTCCAGACGAATCTGCTGCGGCGGAATCTCAAAGCTTCGCGAAGCGATTCTGAGCAACTGTTCACGGGCATCTTGGGCGGCCTCCTGGACGGCTCTGCCCATGACCGTGGTGGAGCGACTCGACCCCGTTGAGCGATCGTAAGGAGTGTACATGGTGTCGGTGGGCCGCATGGTTACTCTTTCCAAAGGCAAGCAAAGCTCCTCGGCGACGATTTGGCTCATGATCGTCCGGGCGCCCTGGCCGATTTCACTGGTGCCGCACAACAAGACCGCGTTTCCGTCCGCATCCAAATGCACCGTCGCGATCGAGGCCAACGGAGATCCCGCATCCGTTACTCCAAACGACACCCCTCTGCCTTTCCCGTCTCGGCTAATGGGGCCGTCCCAACGCAACGCCTCTTTTACCTTGTGAAGGCCCTCGAACAGGTCCGCGTCCAGAGGAGTCCCCTTGGGTCTTATTTCCTCGCCTCGTTTGAGCAAATTCTTAAAGCGCAGCTCCATGGGATCTATCCCGAGCTTTTCGGCCATCATGTCCATCTGAGATTCGGCCGCCCAGGCGGATTGGGGCGCGCCTATGGATCTGAACGAAGCAGCAGGAACCGTATGCGTATAGACGCAGTAGGCGTCTATTTTGATGTGAGGAATCCGATAAGGTCCCAGCACCCTGATCATTGCCTTACTGGTCACGATGGGACCGTTCTCCGCATAAGCTCCGGTGTTGAGAAAGAGCTCCGCCCGCTTCGCCACCAGCCGACCGTCTTTTTTGACGCCGGTCTTTATCTTGCACGTGGCGGCGTGTCTCCTCACCGTCATCATCGCTTCTGAGACGCTCTGGGTAACGCGAACGGGTCTCCTGGCTTTGCGCGCGAGAGCCACAACCAGCGGGTCGATCTTCGCCCCGGACTTGCTCCCGTAGGCGCCTCCGACGAAAGGAATGATGACCCGCACCCGAAAAACGGGACAGCGGAAGATCTCGGCAATCTGCTGGCGCATGATAAAAGGGTGCGCCGAAGAGGACCAAACCGTGATTCCATCCGAGTCGAACTGGGCGATGGTCGTGTGAGGCTCCATGGAGTAGTGGTAGACCATGGGAAATTCGAAGGTGTCTTCCAATATCAGGTCCGCCTCGGCAAAGCCATTTTCCACATCTCCCCTCTCCACATGATCATGAAAGCAGATATTGTTCGAAGCAAAAGAATGCAGTTGCGGGGCTCCAGGAGCCGTGGCTTCAGCCACCGTACTCGCAGCAGGAAGAGGCTCATATTCGACTTCTATCTTGGAAAGCGCCTCTTCGGCCGCTGCGCCGTCTCGGGCAGCAACCGCGGCCACAGGCTCGCCGGCATAAAGCACGCGGTCGATAGCAATAATTGGGTGGTCGGGAGGAGCATTCAGGAATTCGGAACGTCCGAAATAGGGCTGGATGTCGCTGAGGTCCTTACCCGTAAGGACGGCCAGAACGCCGGGAACTCGATCCGCTTCTGTCGTATGTATGGAGACAATCCGCGCATGCGGGTACGGACTGCGAAGAATCTTACCGTGCACGGCTCCCGGGATGACGAGATCGACCGCAAACTTTGCCGCCCCCGTGACTTTATCAAACCCATCCACGCGCTTTGCCGACGCACCTACGATTTTCAAAGTGTCACCATCATTCCTGGGTCTTCAATTCGTTCAAACAGTTCCAATCGTTCAAACCCCCTCCTTCATCCTCCCCCGCGTCGCGGGGGAGGACAGAGGTGGGGGCTTAAGCGGCTTGAATGTTTTGAACTGATTTTGTTAGCCGGCCAGCTCACCCCTCGATCGACCGAGTCTCGGAACATTTCCTGGGCGGATGAATCCCCGCTATCTCTTTAATTCTTTCTGCACTTCTCGGAGTATTCCGAGATCGAAAACCTGCGTCAGAGGAATATCTTTCTTTACTCCTGACAACTGGATGCTGGTCAGCAACCCTTTTTCGCTCGGGCTTCCATCCTCACTGTAGGACTTTATTCCCATGTCATAGGCCTTTCCGGCCGTGTCGTCATCCAGCGCCAGCCAATCTTTCGCTATTCGGATGCTTTCGTCTCTGTTTTGCCGCACGAAAAGCAGCGCCTTTAAGGCGGCCCTCACTGTGCGCTTAATCTGATCCGGCCTTTCCCGAAGTAGCTTATCCGACGTTCCCAGCCCCGGCGTCGAGAGTTCGATGTAATCCCCCGCATGAGCCAATATTCTGAACCCGAGATTCCCGGCAACGATAACGTGGGGAATCAATATTACCGTGGCGTCCACGATTCCGCGCTTCAACGCTTCAAGCCTCACCGGGCTGTCCCCAAGGGCCACGACCAGCACATCCTTTTTGTCTGGATCCAGACCATGGGCTTTCAATATCGCATGGGTGGTATTCTGTTCCGTGCTTCCAAACGAGCTGATCGCGAGCGTCTTGCCCCTGAGATCTCGCACTGAGTTGAACTCGCTCCTGGAAACCAGGTAATGCATCGGTTTGTTGACAAACGAGAGCAAGCCCTTGAGCGGTTGCCCCCTGGCGGCGGCGCGGACAAGCGAGTCGAGCGCGGAGCCGAATTCGATATCGCCGGTCATTAGTGCCGTAACGGTGACACCGGCTCTCATCTGAATGATTTCAGGCTCCAGTCCCTCTTCCTTAAAGAATCCCTTCACTTGCGCGACACGCAAGGGCAAAACGGTAAGCCCCCTGCTCGGGTACCCGATTCTTACCCTCTCCGACTTTGCCGGCGCCTGCGGCCACGCTTTTCGCGCAGTTGCCGTTGACACGAACGCTACTGCCAGGATTAAAAAAACTGCGAGTCGCTTGAGATCGACCATAGATTACAGCTCCTGAATTTAAGAGTATTCCGGTTGATGGCTACGCCTGCCGCTTCAGAGATCAGACAGTAGCGTCTCTTTCTCCTTGGGTCAATCGCCTTTAGATTGTTACATCGGAAATGTTTGACGGAATGAACAACGGACAATTTCAATTATTTTTGGGTTCCCGCAGGAGAAGGATTTCCAATCTACTTGAGTTCGCGCTGCAGACGATCTGAAAATTGGGTCAAGATCAGCGTTTCCACATTGAGCTTTCGCACCTCGGGCTCGGTCTGTGAAACAAAATCCTTTACGAGCCTGATGCCCGCAACGGGAGGCGTTGGGACGTCTTTTAAGGCTTTGACATTCATGCGCCAGGTTTCTTCGAGGGCGTCCCGATCGTTGAGCCTCATGAAGCGAGACACAGCGGCTAGAGCCAGATCCTTGTCTGTCTTGTAGAGCCGGATGGACTTGCCGATGGCTCGAAGCGCGCCGTAGACTTCCTTCGGGTAACGGTCCGCCGTGGATTGCAAAATGACAAGAGACCCGCTCGACGAAGGGAACCCGAGCTCCCCTAAATCGGCGAGCTCCTGAAATCCGGCCTTGCGGGCCACGAGCGTTAGCGGAGGCACGACAAAAGTCGATTGCACCTGGCCGGTCTTGAGCGCGGCAAAGCGCGCGGTCTGGGCGCCGATTTGAAGCAGCGTCACATCCTTCTGCGGCTGAAGCCCGAAGATCTCCAGGACTTTACGGGCTCGGAAATCGCTGTAGTCTCCCAGGCGGTCGATAGCCATTCGAGTCCCCCTTAGCGCGGCGGGAGTTTTGATTTCCGGGGCCGCAATCAGCGAGGCGACTTCATTATCCGTAATGCCTCCAACGAACCTGATTTCCACCCCCTGGGCCGCCGCACGAATCGGGCTGGCGGCGCCGACGATAGCCATGCGGATGTCGCCGGCGATGAGCGCCTGTGAAATCTGCGGCCCGCCTATATAGACAAAGGTCGGCCGGATCCCTTCTTGTTCGAGCAGACCTCGCTGCTCAATGATGGGGATGAAGCCATAGGTGCCGCCGCGAGAAACATACCCGATCGGAAAGTCCACCTGCGCATCGGCCGGCGGAAGGAAAAGAAGCACAACAGGAACAAACAGCAAACATAGACGCGGAATCAATCGGAAATTCATTTTTACAGAGACCTTTCAGTTGGTAGAAGCCTCTTTTTTTGATCCCTTTCCTCGACCTGCCCCGCGAATTTACTCGCCCGCGCCAAAAAATCTTCTAAAACCCTGCGGATCCAGCTTCTCAATCGAAATATTTACCGGGTAAAGTTTCAAGTTCTTCGGGTTCAATCTCTCGGTCAGAGGCTCCACATCCAGGCGGGCCGGGATCCGCTGTTGCTGGCGCAAGAGTCTCGCGCCCTCCTGTGACAGGACAAAATCTATGAACAGTTTCCCCACATTCGGATGAGGAGCGTGCCTGTACAATGCAATCGGCTCAGAGATGGCGATCATGGGATCGACGGGAATCCAGTCAATCGGCGCGCCTCTGGTTTTCGTGTGCTCAACCGTATGGGCATAGGTGACTGCCAGAGGGAACTCACCCGCGCTCATCAATTGTGAGATAAGAGTATTGCCCTGCCGGAATGCGGGTTTCTGGTTGCGCAGCCGTTCCATAAAACGCCTGCCCTTTTCCGGCCCCATGACTTCCATCATGCCATAGAACCAATCGTGGCGTCGCAGATCCAGGCAGATCTTGCCATCTTTCCACCGAGGGTCGAGAAGGTCTTCCCATCGTTTGGGCACTACGTTTTTCGGCACCATGGCGGTATTATAGGCGATCGTCACAAAGAGATCGTAGGTGTCGGTCCAATATCCTTCGGGATCGTAGAACCCTTTCGCGTAAGCGCTCTGATGAATGGACCGGTGCGGAGCCAACAGGCCCTTTTCCTTGAGCATGATGATTTGCGTCCCTAATGCCGTCACCACATCGAACAGATGCTTGCCGCCTCTGGCCTCGGTCAAAATCCGCTGCAGCAGCGGATCACCTCCGGCACGATAGTAGGTTCCCTTCACGAATGGATACTTTTTGGTGAAGGCTCTGACGAGCTGATCCGCATCCTCAGCGCGCGTGGCCGCATAAAAAACAAGCTCGCCTTCCCGTCTGGCGGCTTCCAGGTCAATCCCCTGAGCGCGCGCGACTTCTGCCCAGAGTGAGAGCAGGATGAACAGAGACCGAAACAGCTTACGCTGAGCAACCGCGCTCAAAAATGCTCTACCTGAATTAAACAGCCCGATCATACGGACCTCCAGATCCACCGCAAGTCCTATGGCGATCGCCGCTCCACATCGGTTGCCGAATCCGCAATGGCTAACCGCCTGATATTTCCGCTGAGGATGGCATTCAAGTCGCCGGTCGGCCACGGCCGGGCGCGCAAAGCCGCAAGCACTTCGCGGGATGCGTTCGGAACATGAGGCTCATCGGTGCCAAACAGCAGCGCGCGCGCTCCAAAAGTCGCCCGGGCGCAATCGAGCGCGGGTCCATGCGCGCAAGCTGTGTCATAAAAGCACTCGCGCAGATAGGAACTGGGCGCGCGACGGCATTTTTCATAGCGTTTATACGCTCGATCCAGTCTATCCACGAGCATTGCAAGACTCCCACCAAGATGGGACCAAACCAGACGGATTCCCGGACACTCCTCCAGCACGCCTGCGAGAACCAATTTGCCGGCAGCCATTGCCGTCTCGCCCAGGTACCCCACGGTCAAGAATTGCCCCTGGTCACCGGCAGGTCCGTTGGGAGGAAAGGTTGGATGGACTAACACGAGAAGGTTTCGCTTGCCGGCTTCATGCCAGAAGTCGCCCAACCGAGGAGCATCAAGAGAGTTATCCCCGATTGTTGTGGTGATTCCTACGCCGGCCGCGCCTAAGCTCAAGGCATGTTCAAGTTCCCTGAGCATCTCTAACCTGTTTTCAAACGGAACCGTCGCGACGAAGCGAAACCGACCTCTGGCTTGCCTGCACACTTCGGCGAGCGACTCGTTGATTTTGCGCGAGATGGAAGGCGCTCCCGCCCCCGCCCAACCAATGTTGAGCGCGCCGATCGAGAGTACCTGTATGGAGATGCCGGCTTTATCCATCGTTGCGAGTCGCGCCTCGATGTCATCTTGAGCCGGTGGCAAAGACATCACAAGACTGCCGCGGTAATTAACCTGCAATCCTCCCCGCCGTGATTCGACGAGCTCAAAGTCCGGCTTGCCGGCGATGACATCTCTGATGCAGCCCTGCGGGTAGAGATGGGCATGCACATCGATAATACCCGCTGAATCATCTCGCTTGTCTGGCATTCACAGCACCCAGTCAGGTACTCGCCTCGCCGGAGTTTCTCAGCTCCGGCGGCTCTGCCGCGCCAGTTCGTGGACGTAATCGGGCTTCATAGGCAGCCGGGTTACCTCCGCGCCCAGCGCGTCGGAGACGGCGTTCGCCAAAGCGGCGCCGACAGCGGTAATTCCGCCCTCGCCCGCGCCTTTCACACCGAGCGGGTTGAGCGGCGTCGGAAAATCTTCGGTCGAGAGAAACTGCGCCCGCGGAACTTCCATAGCGGTGGCGATCAGATAATCCATGAAGCTCGTCGACAAAGGTTGCCCGTCCGAATCATATACAAACTCTTCCAGCAGCGCCCCGCCGATCCCTTGAGCCAGACCGCCGGCCATTTGACCTTCAATAAGCATGGGGTTGATTTTCTTCCCGACGTCTTCGGCGATAAGATAATCCAACACCTTGAGAGTGCCGGTTTCCCGATCCAGTTCGACCATCGCAATGTGTACTCCGTAAGGGAAAGGCCTCCGATCAGACGCGAAAAAGCTCTCCTCAGAAATGCCCGGATCAAAGCCCTTCTTAAGCGCCGGGCCGGGCGCGGCCAACTGGGCAATCTCGGCGTAAGTCAGCGAACGCTCCGGAGCTCCACGGACAAGAACCTTCCCCCCGTCCAGCGTTAGATCCTGGGGATCTATTTCGAGCGCGGCGGAAGCAATCCGAAAAAGCTTCTCTCTCACCTTCTGACACGCTCCGACGGCAGCGCTGCCCGCCATTACGGTGGTGCGGCTGGCGTTGCTCCCGTTGCCGTAAGGCACTTTGTCCGTGTCGCCGTGCACGACCCGCACGTCCTCTATCGAAACGCGCAGCTCATCGGCAACGATTTGGCTCAGAGTAGTGGCCGGTCCCTGACCAACCGAATTGCAGCCCGAGTAGAGAACAACCTTCCCGCTATTATCGACCTCGACGCGGGCGTATTCCCAGGGCCCGAGCCCGCTGGTCTCGATGAAGCAACCGATTCCTACACCGACTGCACGGCCTTCCTTCTTCGCAGCCTCGCAGGCGGACTTGAGCCTTTCATACCCGATCCGCTCGAGCGCGTGCTCAAATTGAGCGGGGTAATCGCCCGTATCAAAAATCATGTAATGGAAAGGGTGTGGACCGTTGTTATAAGGCATCTCCTCCGCGCGAATAAAGTTCCGCCTTCTTACGTCTGCGGGGTCCAGACCAAGCCGGTGAGCGAGAATATCAATGACTCGTTCACGGACGAAGTTAGCTTCATAGCGGCCCGGGCTGCGATACGTGCCAGCCGGCGTTTTGTTGGTAAGCACGCAAGAGACATTGCACCGGTAGTTTTTAATTTTATACGGCCCCCGCAGCATGGCCGAAGCCGAAATCGCAGGAACGCCTCCGTGAGTGCGCGTATAACCTCCCATATTAAAGAGAATTTCGGCTTCCAGGGCGACGATAGCGCCATCATTTTTCGCGCCGATCTTCACCCGGTATTTCTGCTCTCGGGAATGGTTCATAGTCTTGAGGTGTTCCAATCGATCCTCAACCCAGCACACAGGCCTGCGAAAGCGCATTGCCGCAAAAGGAATCAGAAAGTCTTCCGGATAAAACTCACCGCGAGCTCCGAAGCCTCCGCCCACGTCGGGTTCGATGAAGTGGATGCAGCTTTGCGGAACGCCCAGGAGCTCCGAGAGCATTCTCCAGTTCGTATGAGTCATCTTCGTCGGCCCGCATACCGTGAGCACTCCCCGGGCCTCATCGAATTCTGCGACAAGCCCGCGCGTCTCCATAGGCACAGCCCCGTGTCGTTGGGCGGAAAATTCCTCTTCAACAATCAGATCGGCTTCGGCCATGGCGCGCTCCACGTCGCCGACGTTGACCTGAAAATTGCCGGGTACATTGTTCGGAACGGTGTCGTGGAGTTGCGGGGCACCGGCTTGGATGGCATCGCGGGGATCCGTTACCGCGCCAAGCTGATCGTACTCTACTTGAATCAGCTCGAGCGCATCCTCGGCGATATAGCGATTCTCCGCAACCACGACGGCCACGGGATCACCTACGTAACGGACCTTTTCCTTGGCGAGCGGAGTTTGTTGGGATCGTTCCAGTCCCGGGATTCTGCCGGTTCGCATGGGAATAGTCTTCATGCCCGGGATATCTGCGCCTGTGAATACCCCAAGCACGCCCGGCGCGGTTTCGGCTGCGTTTGTATCGATACTCAGGATCCGCGCATGGGCGCACGGACTGCGCAAAATGGCTGCATGAACCATACCGACGAGGCGGACATCACCGACAAACTTTCCTGCTCCCCGGAGGAGTCTCCCGTCTTCCTTCCGTTTTATACTGGCACCGACGTAGGGCATAAAAACTTAAGCGTGGCGCGATGAATCGCGCTCCTAGCGGATTTCGGCCATTCTCCTGGCCGCCAACTGTATCGCGGCGACAATGTTCTGGTAGCCCGTGCAACGACACAAATTACCGCTGATCCATTCCCGGATTTCGGCTTCGCTTGGCTCGGGCTTCTCACGCAGCAGCGTTTCAGCCGTCAGTAAAAACCCGGGCGTGCAAAAACCGCACTGCAAGCCATGAAGCTCGTGGAATGCCTCCTGAATCGGGTGCAACTCTGTTTCGCTAGGCGCCATGCCTTCCACCGTTTTTAGCCGGGCTCCGTCGGCCTGAACAGCGAAAATAAGACACGATCGCACCGGCGCGCCTTCCCACAAAATCGTGCACGCCCCGCATACGCCTTGCTCGCACCCCACATGCGTCCCGGTGAGCCCGAGATCCTCGCGGATAACGTCCACCAGGAGCTTCCGCGGTTCCACCACAGCGCGGTACTCGCGCCCGTTTACTGTAATAGAGAGTTCTCGCTTCGTCATTTGTGTATCTTTCACTTAGCCTGTTTTTAGCTCGAACCGCGCTTACAGGACGTCCGCGGCCCTCCCCCTTACGCCCTCGGCCTTACGTGAAGGACGCGGCGCGCTCGGCTGCCTGCTGCAAAGCCCTCCTCGCGAGCACGCCGGCGATCTCTCTTCGGTATTCGGCGCTGGCATGAACGTCTGTATCCGGATTAAGCGCGGCGGCGGCCAGCCTGCCCACTTCACTGAAAAGATCCCGGTCGGGTCGCTTGCCTACCAATCGTTGTTCCGCGCTCTCCGGACGCACCGGAGTGGAATCGGTAAACGCCAGGGAAGCTTTCTGAATCGCTCCTGCCCCATCGAGCGTCAACAGGCAAGCTACTGCCATGAGCGCAAAGTCCCCAAATCGCCGGCTTATCTCCTGGAAGGCCCAACCCGTGCGGGCCGGCAGTGGCGGCACGCGTATTTCAATCAGCAGTTCCTCCGGCTCCAGCACGGTTGTCATCGGGCCGACGAACAATTCTCTCGCCTTTAGCAGGCGCTCGCCGCGCTGGCTCCGCAGAACGAAAACCGCGTCGAGTGCGCACATCGCGACCGGAAGCTCAGAGGCCGGATAGGCATGGGCCAGGCTCCCGCCCACGGTTCCGCGGTTGCGGATCTGCACGTGACCGATGTAGCCCGTCGCCTCCTTTAATAAAGGCCAGCCTTCCAGCACAGCAGCCGATCGCTCGATTTCCCGCTGGCGCGTCATCGCTCCGATGCGCAGTTCGCCGTTCTCAACGGTGACGTAGCTTAGCTCTGGGATCCGGTTGAGGTCGATCAAGTGTGACGGCCGCGCCAGCCTGAAGTTCATCATCGGCACAAGACTTTGCCCACCGGCGAGCGCTCGCGCGGTAGTGCCGAATTGCGAAAGCAGATCCAGCGCTTCGGAAATCGTCGTAGGACTAAAGTATTCAAAAGATGCCGGTTTCATATGATCTGCCGCAAACCTCCTTCAACAACAACCGCAGTTCAAAAAGTTCAAGTCGTTTAAGCCGTTCAAAACGTTTGAACGATTGGAACTCTTTGAACGAATTGAACGCCCAATTCCTCCGGAGGCGGATCAGCCTCAGGCTGAGCCTCATCCGCTCTGGAAGGTTTTTAATAATGCGAACTCATTTATCCAACGATACATCATCAACGCCCGGCACCTTCACCATCTCAGGGAAAGGCTGCCCGAAAGGCTTCGTGGCGTCAATGCCAAGTCCCGCGGCCACCCCGAGTTTTCGCACCGAGGGGTCCATCCTCGTGGCAGCCAGACGCGGGAATATCACCAGGTCTTCATCCGGCTGGCTCCGAGTCGCCACCGCCCAGAGCACTTTTTCCATATCATAAATATCGACATCATCGTCAACAACGATAATAATTTTATTCCGCCTGGTCCCGAACATCGTAGCAATGACGTTTCGCGCCTCGCATTCCCGGGCCTGTTTCATCGCGACCACCACGATCAGACCTACGGTGCCCGCTGAAGGAAAATGCACGGCCATTACTCCGGGATGCTCTCTTTTGAGTTCCCAGTAGAAGGTGCCTTCCAGAGGAATCTGCTTTAAGACATGATTTTCCGTGGTGGGCATTCCGGTCAATGCCGCCTGATAGATCGCATCTCTTCTGTGCGTGATCGCGCTGACCTCGATGACGGGCTTGGGGTATGCCGGCGTGTAGTATCCGGAAACTTCCCCGAAAGGTCCTTCCTCTTCGCGGAAATTCGGTAGAACCGTACCTTCAATAATGATCTCGGCGCTTGCCGGAACTTCGAGGTCAACCGTTTCCGCTCGCACGACTTCCACAGCCTCACCCCGCAGTGCGCCCGCCAGTTCTAACTCGTCGGTGCCATAAGGCGCCTGCCATTGCGTGGCGAGCGCCAGCACAGGATCGGTTCCTATCGCGATTGCGACCGGCAGTCCTTTTCCCTTTGCCTCTGATTTTGAGAGATGCCGCAGCAGTTGCTGGGCCATGATTCCAAGCTTATTCTTGCCCTTGACCTGGAGCCTGTAAATGGACGTGTTCTTTTTTCCGGTCTCCGGATCCTTGCTGATTACAAGGCCGAGCGTGATAAAAGGACCCGGATCTTTTTCGGAGAAAATCGGAATCGGAAGGCGCGCCAGATCAACGTCACCCTTATGAATGACCTCCTTACATGGGCCGTCGGAAACTACCCTCGGTGGTATCAGACGTTCCAGAGAGTAGAAGAACTTTTCCACGTAGTTCTCGGCAGCACACTCCAGAGCAAGGAAGGCCCTCTCTCTCGTGGCAAAAAGCCCTCCGACCACCGGGATATTGAAGCCTTTGACGTTTTCGAAAAGAATGGCCGGGCCGCGCTGATCGCTTGTCTTCCTAATGTAGGCTGAGATTTCAAACCTCGTGTCGACCGGCTTCTTGACCCTGAGCAAGTCGTTCTTCTGTTCGAGAAGAGTGATGAATTCCCTTAAGTCTTTAAATGCCATAATCCCACCTCAGGAACATGATCAGAGAGCGTAAATAGTCAAACGTGAAAAGTGAATCGTGGCCCATTCACGTTTCACGTTTCACGCTGCGCCGGAAGGCGGGCCCCCTGAGAGGAGCCACTTCCTTGTAACCGAAACACGTTCAATCTTGCAACGGATGTTCCGAAGCTGCATGAAAGCCCGCCATGCGGCCCGATGCCAGACACTCGCCGAGATTCCCCCCGCTTTGATACAAGAATCCCCAAATAGATCCGAGCTCCCCCGCTCCATAAAGCCTCTTGATGGGATTTCCCCAAACATCCATGATCTCTCCTCTCGAGTTTCTTTTGGGTCCTCCCTGGGTATTTAACAAACAAGGCCAGAGCGGCACGCCGTAGAGAGGCGCCTCCAGCTCCACAAGGGTCTCCTTAGATCTCCCAAAGTCCTCGTCCCGCCCTTTTCTGCACGTCTCCCGGTAAGTCGCCAAAGTGTTTTCAAACTCGCGAGCCGATTCTATGCTCAGCTTCCCAGCAAGCTCGGCTGCATCCCGTCCGCTTTGAATCCAACCCTTTTCCAGCTCTGTCGAATTATCACTGCTCCATTGATACGCCCGATTCCTTCCATGCCCAATTGTCGTTACCGGCCCAGAAAGCCGCGTCTTTTCGTCAAAAATGAGATAAGAAGGAATCCGCGAATACCTGAGTCGTTCACTATCGAACCGTGAAACTTCCATCCACATGCTATAATGCTCGAGCCCTGTCTCATTACAAAATCTCTTCCCCGCCTGATCCACAATGATAAACCCCGATGCCGGCATTCGCATGATGAATGCGGCCTCCCATTCGGGGAACTTGAATCCCATAGGCGCCGCCAGAGACTTCATGTGCCAAAGCTCAGCCCCTAACTCCTGCGCCAGCTTGATGCCATCCCCTCGATTGCCGGTATGTCCAAACGCATAGATGGGGTACCCCGAAAGGAACTGTCTTTTCAACCACTCGTTGTACTCAAATCCTCCAGTCGAAAGGACCACCGCCCTCCGGGCCCCGATCGTGTGTCGCTTGCCTGCCATTTCGGCTGCAACTCCAACGACCGAATCCTCCGCGCGGACCAGCTTCTTGGCAGCGGTCTGCCGGCGCAGTTTTATCCCGCGCCGCTCCACATTTTGGGAAAGAAGGCGCCAGAGAGCCTCTCCCCCAGGTTCGCCTCGAGTCCCTTTGACCCTGTAACGGACCATAGCCTCGGCGCCCTGAAGCTTTGGAAACGTGGGCCCCGGAGGACAGATTTCCACCTCGCCCCCCAATTCTCTTATGAACTCAACATTCCTCGAGCACCATTCAATGAACGCGTCCAGCGTCTCCTCCTCGACGGTTCCGAATGACAACGCCCTAATGTGCTCTCTTGCCGCCGCAGTGTTGATCGGGCAAAGAAAAGTGCGGGTGGCAAGTTGCGTGTTTCCCCCGCCCTCATCTTTTTCGAGAATAACCACCTTAGCGCCGGCATCGTGAGATGAGATTGCTGCTGCGGCTCCGGCGCCTCCATAGCCCACAACAACGACATCAGTTTCCTCATCCCAGAGCTGAGAAACAGCCGGCATTCGACGTCTCACTTAAATCTCACAGGCTGAAAATATCGCGAAAGGTTTTCATCCACTCTTCATTGCGATCCGCCAAAGTCGGAGATAACGGCAGCAGATCGAGGTTTTTACGATTCAAATTCGAAGTTCGCGGTTCGAGGTCTGAACGTGAAGGTATACGATACAGCCCCTGCAGGATCTCCTGTCCTTCCCTCGAAAGAACGAAATCAATCAACAGTTTGGCTGAATTCGGATTCTCCGGCCTCGCTCCTAAGGCTAAAGGGCCAATCGTGCTGACGATGGGTTTAAAGGTCGGGATCCACTCAATGGGGGCGCCCTGAGACTTCATCAATTCCACGCGATGAGCATACACAAAGCCCAAGGGGAACTCCCCCGCGGCAATTAATTGAGCCACCAGCGTGTTTCCCTTTCGGAAATTGATCTTCTGCCTGGCCAGCCTCTTAAAAAATCCAGCGGCTTTGTCTTTACCCCAGCTTTGTTCTAATCCCCCGTAGATGACATGCGTGTCAGAATCCATTCCGATCCTGCCATTCCACCTGGGAGCTAGAAGGTCCTCCCAGTTTTTAGGCGCATCCGACTTCGTCACCAAATTCGTGTTGTAGCCAAGGACATAGTAGTTATCATCGGTAGACGTCCAGTAGCCTTTCTCGTCTCTCCATCCCTTTTCGTACCATTTCCTTTGCGGGGAGAGATAGGGTTGCACCAACCCTTTTTCGACCAGCAGATTGATCGGAAAAGCGGCCTGTCGAACAACATCGTAACGGTAGACTCCCGATCGTGCTTCGTTGAGAATCCGATTGAGCAAGGGATACGTAATGGACCGAAAGACTTCCACTCTGATAAACGGATATTTTGTTTCAAACGCCCGGGCGATCTCCTGAGACTCCCCCACGTTGGTATACCAGACCACTTTACCTTCGCGTCGGGCTCCCTCTACGAGATTTTCTCCGGCTGCGGAGGCGAACCCGCTGCCGGAGAGGCCCCATACTGCCAGGCTAAGGGCGAAAATCTCCCTCGCAATAACTGCTTTTTTCTGTCCCATCGTAGCACCTCAGACCGGATCCATCGCCGAGGCAATCCCTCGCTTCCTGAGCTCTTCCTCAAACGTCTTTCGAATCGAGGGCTCCTCGTCCGCGTAGCCAATCTGGTCACCTCCGTCCTTTAAGTCGGTGTCCAGTTTCCAGCTCCTTCCTAAAACCCAATGCCTTTCGGTATTCCACCGCAGAGCCAACTGGCGAAGCGGCTCCTTGCCAAGATTGAAGTGCTGGTGAAACCAACCTTCGGGCGGAACGAGGATGCTGCCTTCAGTCCAGTCAAAACGCTGCTTTTCCTTGCCCTCCTCCCAAACCAGCGAATATCCCTCTCCCATGAGAGTGACAACATGAGCCCCGGGTCCATGCCGGTGAGCCTTGGCGTAGATTCCCACAGGAAGCTCGGTGATGTGGGCAACCATCACGTTTCCAGACAAATAAAAATGGGAACTGCCGAACTTCTTCCCCCTTCTTTCCCATTCGATCAGCTTTTGGGTATAAACATCGCCGACAAAATTCGTTTTCCAAATCCGCCCTCCGACAAACTCGGGAGGTTTTGAAAAATAGCCGGGCGCCCCATCATACCTGTCACTGAAACGGTAGTCGCAGTGGAAAACCAAGTCTTCGCTGTTGAAAATGCTGAGAATCACCGGCGCATTGGTCACGGCAAGGAAACGCGCCGGCTCTTTCGGGTCCAGGTTTTCATGCTGATATCGGGTATTCAGCGGAGGAGCGAAAAGAGCCCCCCTGGACCAGGTAAATGTCTCGCTCCCTCCTTGACTATTCCATACGGTGGTCTGTCCTTTTCCGCTGACCACAAAGATCATCTCTTCATAGAGGTGCTTATCCGGCTTTAGTTTGCCCCCGGACGGAATTTCACAAACATAGGCATCGTCCACCTCGCGGGTCCCTAACATATTCAAGATCGCCCCGTAGCCACCCTTCCTTTCCCACCAGCCGAGCTCCAGTCTTCTGAGATCCGGGATAAAAAATTCCTTGACGATGGGGATATTCTGCCTCTCGATCCATGCATGATACAGTCCCTTGGTTGTCTTGTTCGGATCTCTCAGTTCCAAAGCCTCTTTCTTGGACATCTCCGCTCCTTTTGCAAAAACTTACTATTCGATCCGACGGCCAAGAGTGTAAAACCTGGCGCAGGCTCTTGAGCCGTTCCGTTCAAAGCACCGCAGGTCCGGAGCCCCGGACCAAACCCGAGTTAAATTGGTGTTAAAGTAGCTAAAGCGGACCTGGTTGTGCTATAGAGCCCTTCGTATCGTTAGTACAGAAAAGAGACGAACACAAGGAGGCAAAGTGGTCTCGCTCGATTTCGCCAGCGGCTACTATCCCTATTTTGGAAAACTCCTGGACGGGCGCTACGCGTTTGATGAAATTGAGCTCGTCTGGCGGGACGTCCACCCGCCCGATACTCTTTTCCGCCAGGTGATTGAATCGGCCCCCTACGATCTCGCGGAGATGTCGCTCTCGGCTTACACAATGCTGCGGGATCGAGGCTGGGACCGCTACGTCGCCCTCCCGATTTTTACGTTGCGGCGCTTCCGCCACTCCTCTCTTTATGTAAGGACCCAAAGCGAGATCGTCAGCGGAGAGCAACTGGCGGGAAAAAAGGTCGGGCTCCCCGAATATCATATGACAGCCGCCGTCTGGGTGCGCGGCATGCTGCAAGAAGATTTTGGAGTGGATCCCGAAAACGTCCAGTGGTTTACAGGAGGAGCAGAACGACCAGGACGCGTTGAAAGGGTGCCGCTGCCTCCGCATATCGCAGCGCGGCTGCATCCTATCGGCCCCGACGAGACTCTGTTCAACATGCTGCTGGATAACCGTCTCAACGCTGTCATGTGCGCGCACACCCCGCAGCTTTATCGACAAGAGGCCAGCCCGGTCCGGTGCCTCTTTCGTGATTGTCGAGCGGTGGAAAAAGAATACTATCTCAGACACAAGATTTTCCCGATCATGCATACACTGGTTTTGAAGAGCGGCCGTTTCGGGGACGAGCGGGAGATCGCCGGCAAAATCCACCGGGCTCTCTCAACGTTAAAGGAAGATTTCTACAAGAAAGTTGAAACCATGAGGGACTCACCCGTCTTTCCCTGGATCGATTCTTACATCGATGAGATCGAAGGTATGATGGGAAAAGATCCCTGGGCACACGGAATTAGTAACAATGCCCGAGTCCTGAACAAGTTTCTGGATTATTCCTGGGCTCAGGGCCTGATCTCAAACAAGCCAGAGCTTCAAGATCTCTTCCTGGATCTGGAAGACTGACGAGCAAAGAAGAGGTGCACGGGTGAATGTTCATGAATCGAATTACCCTCGAGGACGAAACCTCTTAGTTCTGGATTCCCGATAAGAACATTCGGGAATGACGGCGCAGGAGAGGGTCCAGTCTATAGCTGATGGCTTGGATTTGGAAAGCCCGTCGCCCCCGAATGTCTTAATCGGGGGCCCAGTCCCTGTTTCTCCGGATTCCACTTGCGTACGGGAACCAACAACGCCGTCCTAGGCGATCCGCATCTCCGAGAGCAGGCTGCCGAAGTTGGATGCAGGCGCGCTTAATCCCAGCATGGTTTTCAGTTTCCACATCGTTGCCTGATTGCTGGAAATAACAGGCCTTTCGAGAGCGGCCTCAATTCTACCCAGCACTGTTATTGTCGAAAGTCCGGTGCAACTCAAAAACACAGCCTCACAGCCATCATCCCCGAGACTGCTAACCTGGTCAAAGAGTAATTCCTCGTCTATGTCGGAGTGCCTGACTCCACGAGTGTCAAGCGACCTGATGGACAGCACCTGAAACCCGTTTGATTCGAGAAAGGCTGCCTCCAGCTCATTCACCTCTTTTGAGTAGGGAGTAAAGACCGAGATTTTCCTCGCCTTAATGTCACGCAGCGCCTCGAGCACAGCCGATGAGGTGGAAGTCACGTTAACGGCTGCAACTTTTCTTATTTGCTCCTCCACCCATTCATTGTATCCTTTACCGCCGTAGAGGCTCCCCGTTGTACAAGTGAACGCGATCGTACCGACGCGGGCCTGCGTTAGCTTTTTCACCTCGTGGGATAATTCGTTGATCATGTTTTCGTACTTCTTCAGTCCTAATTCGGTCCGGTGTTCCAATCGGGCAAAATGAAACGTTACCCCGGATGGCGCCATGGCGTAGAACTCCGGCTCCGCGATGACGTTTGTCGAAGGGATGAGTAGCCCGATACGAGCCTTAAATCCGATCATGGGTGTTTCGCCTCCTTTCAAAGCAGGAACAATTATAGCCCGGGCCGCCCTCCCGCCGCTATCGGTTGATTGCGTTTTTTCGTGAATCCCTCTTTTTTCACGATACGAGTATCCGATGCAGAATTGAGAAAAACGTCTCACTTTTTCCAAGTTTCCGGAAGGGAGGCTCCGCAAAATTCGCAGAATCCAGTGAACGTTTTCAGGAACAATGCCTCGGCTCATGGCTCTGGCACATCCTTTGCTGCTCCCGGAGAAAACCGGCTTTTCCCAACCGCACCCAAAATTATCCGCATAAGGAGGCTTCAATGGATTTGGATTTGGTCATCAGAAACGCGCGCATCGTTTCACCGTTGGGCGTAAATACAGGTGAGATCGGCGTCAAGGATGGAAAAATAACGGCGCTCGACGGTCCAGGCTCCGCGCTTGCCGCGTCCTCGATTGTGGATGCGGGTGGAAAATATGTCATACCCGGCATCGTCGATCCTCACGTGCATCTGGGTTTGAGGAATCCTTTCGGCACCGATGTTCGGACCGAAACGCGGGCGGCTGCTGCGGGAGGGGTTACCAGCATCGGAATCCACTTGAATGTCAAAGGCCAGACACTGAAGGAAGGATTTGAGCGCGAGGCGTTCGGCACTTTCAAAAGCAACTTTGAGGAGAACGCGATTGTGGACGGGTTTTTTCATGTCCCTATTTTAGACGAAGTCACCTTTGAGGAGATGCCCGTCTACCCAAAAATCGGCATTACTTCTTACAAGCTCACGTGGGGAGAGGTTGGCGCCGCGGGAGATGTGGGTCTCTACAGGGTTATGGAGAGACTCAGCAGCCTTGGAGACCGCGTGCGGGGCATTATTCATGCTGAAAACCGTGAGATCGCGGCTTTTCTGGCGGATCGGTTGGCCAATGAGGGCCGAAAGGACTTTCCGGCCTGGAACGATTCCAGGCCCTGGTTCTGCGAGGCCGAATTCATGGAGAAATCCATTCTGTTCGCCGAAGTCACGAAGGCTCCCATCTATTTCGAGCACGTGACCATAGGCAGGGCTATGGAGATCTTAACGCGGGCCAAAATGAGAGGAGTGAATGTCAAAGCGGAGACCTGCCCGCAATACCTGACACTGACAAGCGCGGAAAAAGGCGTCCTGCCCTCGTTTCCTCCGTACGGCCATGTCAATCCTCCGCTCAGGGATAAACAAAGCAATGAGATGCTGTGGGACGGTATCGCCAAAGGAATCATCGATTGCATCGGTTCCGATCACGCGCCGTACACCACGCAGCAAAAAGGCGATGACCTGTGGGCCGCCCCTCCCGGCATTGGAAATATAATGGAAATGACTCTCCCTCTTTTGCTCAGCGAAGGCGTCAACAAAGGCCGCATCTCGATCGAAAAGTTGGTGGAGATCTGCTGCTACGCCCCAGCGAAGATATTCGGTGTTTACCCCCAAAAGGGAGGGATTGTCGTGGGAGCAGACGCCGATCTGGTCATCGTGGATGAGAACGAAAAACGGAAAGTCTCAGCCAAAAAGCTCCACTCCTTATGCGACTGGACCGTTTTCGAGGGCTGGGAGCTCACAGGGTGGCCGGTTGCGACGTTTCTCCGGGGGCAGCTTACAGCAAAGGACGGAGAGATCGTCTCTCAACCCGGCGCGGGGAAGTGGCTCGCGCGGTGATTTCGGATATCTCCAACACTCTGTCAATCGAGGGGTGAGCCAGCCAGCTATCGACCTCACTTCAAAATGTTCAAAGCGTTTAAGCCGTTCAAAACGGTTTGAACGATTGGAACTCTTTGAACGAATTGAACGTCTATTTCCGCCAGAGGCGGCGTCAACACCAGTACGTTGTGTGATCGGTTGCAATACGCTGCAACACTTCCGCTGGAATGTAATCTTCTAGCTTGACCCGGTTCATGGCCGCCTCCGGGCACCTGGAGACAGGAGAGAACGGACGATCTAGTGGACGTGTGGCATCGACGATCATGCATGAAGTCTTAATCTCGTCAACGAGGGAGGGATCCAGGAAGTCACCGCGGAACAGCGGCTCCAGGATTGAAACCTGGAGATGGGGCTGCACCCTGGTCGCTAACGCCCAGAGAATTTCCGTCGGGTTGTAAACGTCGACATCCTCGTCAAATACAAATACATTCTTCGCGTGATCGAAGCTCAAGGCCGCGGCGGCTGCGCGGCCGGGGTCGCCTTCGGACATTTTTTTCAGAGAAATAAAAACATTGTAGTGCGAATGGCGGCCAAATTTGCAAACCGCTGTGACGCCGGGCACGGCCTCCCGAACCCGTCTTAAGTACGCTCCCTCACGGGGAAGATCCATCCACGGCTTGTCCCCTTCCGGAGTGATGACCGATTGATACATGGCCCCTTTGCGGTAGTTGACGGCCCTAACCTCGTAAAGCGCGCAGGTGGTGTATCGCTGCGGGCCTAAATAGCCGGGCGCCTCTCCGAAAGGCCCATCCACGACCCGCTTCCCGGGAATCAGCGCGCCTTCGATCACAATCTCCGCGTCGGCGGGAATCAGCAGGCGCTCGCCCCAAGTCTCGGAAGCCGTCAAACGCAACGGCTCTCTCAAGTAGCCCCCGATAACCTCGTATTCGCTGAGTTCAAAAGGTCCGATGGTGCAGGCGCCGATATGATAAGCAGGATGATGGCCAAGGACGGTCGCTACCGGGCATTCGAGGCCGTTCTCTTCATGATCGCGAAAGATCCGCCAGAGATGGCGAGGAACGGCGGAAAAACAGGTGAGGGTGTTCTTCGATTTGACCTCCATCCGGTGATAGGAACAATTGTAAACGCCCGTTTTCCGGTCCCTCGCTACCGTTGAAAGAGTGATATAGGGGCCGCCGTCCATCTCATGGTGCCGCATGATCGGCAACTCGTACAGATCTACTTCGCGACCAACAGCGATGACCTCTTTGACCGGCGCCTCCTTTTTATCGATCACGATGGGCGCGACCCGCTTTTGACCCAACTCCAGACAGGCCTCCGCCATCCCGCTCCGGTTCATCGCTTCAGGTAATCCTAGCGCGATCTGCACGTTCCGCTGTGAGATCTCACAGTTCATCACGAGCTTCATTTCGCTCACCCGGCCGTGCAAATTCAGAGGATGGTCGAATATGAGAATGGGAAATTTCTTCATCGCGCCGAGGTGCTTGATGATGGCGGTAACGTCGTAGTGAGCCGGATCCACCTCGCGGGTCACGTGAATAAGCCCGTTGGGCATTGCCCTACGATAATCCTCAAGAAAAGTCCTCAGGCTTTTCGGCATGGAGTGCTACTCCTCGTCATTTCTCCGAAAGAAATCCGATCCGCATCTTTGTCGTCGTCGTTCCCGCGAAAGCGGGAACCCAGGTTCTCCTTCCGCAAGCCATTTCCTCAGACGAACCAATAAAGGCCTCAACGCCGCGAAATGGGACTGGACCCCCGATAAAAGCATTCGGGGATGACGTTTCGAGCTAGTCCTATGCAGACTGCAGGCTGTAGCTTACCGCCACCCGCTCGGCTTTGTAGAACTGCTCCAAGAAGTCCTCTCCGCTGGCATACTTCCGCTTTGCGACCAATCTTCCAGGAAAGGAGACCCGTAGCGGGTCCAAGTCAAACGGATATGGCTGTACGACAGCGCGCTTCTCATCGAGAACGTCCAGTTTGAGCGTTGTTTCGCCACGACCCGCTCCAAACGGCACGGGGATGTCATTCAGGGTTGGGGTCGGACCGAGGCGCCTTGCCTTGCTGTTAAACGGATAACGATTGCAGATGAATTGCGCCATATGGTCAAAAATCTCAATCAATTTGAAGTTCAACCAGACGTGATCTTCAGTCGCGAACTCCCGGACAATGTCTCTCTGTCCCAGCTCATCGAGAAGCTTCGATTTAAGGGTTTCCTGGTGGCGAATGTATTCCTTCACACGGGGGTCACCCGAACGATCGGGAGGATGAGTATACCTGCCGTATCCCGCGTTCATAAGCCCCACACCGTGCATCAGTATCATCAAGCCGGCGTAAGGATCTATGTGGGAAACCCGATCGACGGCGTTTTTGTAAAAATCGAGACGGAATTGCCCCAGGTATTTCAGGCTGCCGTCATGGTAGTCGAGAGGAAACCCCTGCTCGTTCAGGGTAGACGGCTTCATCTCCCATTCGCCCCACCCGCTGTCGTGTTCCTGAGCCGCAACCACCATGGACGTGAACGGCCTCGGCGGATCGAAATTCTTATTACCCCAGTGAGCGGCCAGGAACCCCGCCACGCGGGAGTGGTCGATTTGCAAAACAAGCAAGAGACGGGACTCATCGAACTCTGAAACCATCATAAAGCAACCCTCCTAATTTCAGTATTGCGTCGGCATCATCTCCGTCTTATCTCCGCACCTCCCCGTCCTTCCCTTCGAAGCCGTGAGAATCGCCGCTCGGCTTCAATTTTTCCAAACGCGCACAATGTAAAGAGAAACTACAATTTTCCTTTGTAAATCTCCGGTTTTACGAATTAAACGCATTAAATCGGCGGCTTTCTTTTATGCCAGTCGGTCACCGATTGGTACGCATGGCCGAGAGCGTACGCAATCTCCTCCTCAAACGGACGCGCCACAATCTGCAGCCCCAAAGGCAGTCCGGGCGGCGAGGTGGAAAAGCCGCAAGGAAAAGCGAGCGATGGGAGACCAAAGAGGTTAAATATCCGGCTCAAATTGACCGCTTGTTTCTGAGTCTCCCCGGCCGGTTCTGATTTTCCCGGAGTCAGAAACGCATCGACGACCGTCAAGGTTTTTTTCATTTCCCCAAGCAGAGTTTCCCTGACTTTCTGCGCTCTCAAATATTGTACCGCCGTGATGAGCGATCCTGCCTCTACTTCTCTTCTGACATCGCTGGCGCCATACTCTTGCGCCTGGTTTTGCAAAAATTTCTCGTGGTATGAAGAGGCTTCGGCAAGCCGAATAATCCGTTGCGCCGCGTCGGCAAGATCGAGGGAGGGGAGATCCACCTCTTTAATTCTGATTCCGAGGCGCTTAAAAATTTTAAGCGATTCATAGAAGCTATCCAGGACGTCCTTATGATAACCATCCAGGATCGGGGCCTTGGGAATGCCGACTTTTAATTCTTTTATCTCACGCTTGAGTAACGCCGCATAATTGGGGACCTTGACTTCTGCCGAGGAGGAATCGCTCGGGTCATGTCCGGCAAGCACTCTCAGCATGATCGCATTGTCTTCAACCGTCCGGGTCATGGGACCCACATGATCAAGCGTCCAGCTAAGAGAAGTCACCCCAAACCGGCTCACTCGCCCGTAGGTTGGCTTTAATCCGACAACCCCGCAATACGTCGCGGGACCCCGTATAGACCCTGAAGTATCGCCGCCCGTCGCTCCGAGCACCATTCCCGCAGCTAACGCCGCCGCCGAGCCGCCGCTGGAACCTCCGGGAGTGCGAGACAGGTCCCAGGGATTGTACGTTCCCGGTGTAAAGCCGCTCAAGGAAAATTCCGGCAGAGTCGTTTTGCCTATTATAATCGCCCCTGCCTCGTTCAGTCGTCGCACAACCGTCGCGTCAAAAGCGGGAACAAAATCCGCCAAGACCGCAGTTCCGGCGGTGGTCTTTACGCCTCTCGTGTAATGAGTGTCTTTGATGCCGACAGGGATCCCGTGGAGAGGCCCGCGTTTTTTTCCCCTGCTTATTTCCCTTTCCGCGGCCTTAGCGGCTGCCAACGCACGCTCCGCCAGGACGGTAACAAACGCATGAATTCTGGGCTCCACCTGATCGATTCGCCGAAGCGCGGCTCGGGTGAGGTCCACCGGAGATATTTTCTTTCTCCGGAGGAGAAACGAAGCGTCACGGATGCTGGAAAAGGAAATATCCTCTGAGGTTATTGTTTGGTCCATCTTTTCAGTTGAAAGACCGGCGCTGGCTCTGCTTCCATCGAAAGGTCCACGGTGTTTAGAAGCTCGATCCACTTGAGCTGCATCTTGAAAGCCGGAAGAGCAGCCCCGACGCGCTCCTCGCTCAGGCCGAGATTTGCGGCCTTGCTCAAGTGGCGGATCATTTGTTCCAGTTCTTCATCCGACATGGCTTTCAAAGACCTTTCGTTGTTCTGTGGCGCCCGCTCAGCCGAAATAACGATCGAATTTAAATTGAGACGAAGTCACCCTCCCCTTAATCCCCTCCCGTCAAGGGAGGGGAGATTTCTTAGGTTCCCTCTCCCCTTGCGGGAGAGGGCCAGGGTGAGGGGTGTAAGGTTATTTATAACCGTCACTATAGGCACGCCTCCAAATTGGCCGCGAAAGCATGTCTCAAACTCTTACAGCCAGTGCTCCGCCGTCAACGGGCAAATCAATTGCGGTGATAAAATCCGATTCGTCCGAGGCAAGAAAAACCGCAGCCGTAGCGATATCCCTCGGGACTCCCCGGCGACCCACGAGGTTCTTAACCAGGCGGTCCGGCCGATCGAGATCCTCTCCAACCGGGGACCCGATCCGGTTCGGGGAAATGGAATTGACCCGGATCCCGTACGGCGCCAGTTGGACGGCCAGCGTGCGAGTGAAATTCAAAACACCCGCCTTGGCCGTGGTGTAAGCTGTCGCTTCCGGCCGTCCCCAATGTCCGGACGTGGAAGCGATATTGATGATTTTTCCCTTTCGCTTTTGATCGACCATCACACGAGCCGCAAACTTTGAACAGAAAAAGACACTCTTCAGCGACACGCCCATGACTCTATCCCACTCCTGCTCGGTGAGCTCGAAAATGTTTTTATGATCCGTCCAGGCCGCGTTGTTGACGAGAAGATCCACCCCACCCCATTTTGCCACTACCGCCCCCACCATCTTTTCCACATCCCCGGCGGAGGAGACATCGCAGACAATCGGAAGCGCGAAATCTTTCCTTGATCCGTTGATCTCGCTCGCCACACGCTCCCCTCTTTCCCTGTCCAGGTCCACCACCGCAACACGGGCTCCTTCCTCGGCAAAGATTCTGGCTATCTCCTCTCCGATATTGCGCCCCGCGCCCGTCACTATGGCAATTTTGTTCTCCAACCTGGCCATAAAACACCTCCTGCTAACAGACTGTCCCCTAGCTCATAGCAAAAGCCGCACGAAAGGTCCACACGGTGCGGAGAACTCCCTTAAACGAATCTTAGTTGTGGACCGCCACAACGGCTATAATGGGGAGCCCTATAAGCTGCAATACTATTATTCCCAGGGAAATCCGCCCCGGCATGGCCATGGCATGTGACGAGTCCCTAGATTTTCAGGTTTTCGGAATGATCCGAAATGTTTTAGTACTGGGGGGTGTTTGCAATAACTTATTGAAATGCCTAAAAAGTGGGCGGCGCGACCCGGACGTTTCCTGAACTAAAAAAGACCGCTTCTGAACCGCAAAGAAACCGCCGAGGCGGGGCAGGAAGGGCGGGCAAATGATTGTTACGCGGGCGGGGATTTTTTGTACGCGCGGTATTGTCTCATGTACTGGGCGCGGTGGCCTCTATTGCTGGTGCGCCAGGAGGCTTCATAACTCGCCCGAAGGCGGCGCCGGCAGGCGGCGCATTTTGGGGCCAGCAAGCTAGCGAAGCTGGCGTGAGGGGCGAGCTCAAGGCACCCGCCGCAGAGCTTAAGCCCGTATCGATGGAGGCTCAAGATCAGAGTTTCAAACATCTCGCCATCGAGATATTCCAACGGCGCAAACTGCATCAAATACCGAATGACAATGCTTCGCAATTCCGCGTCGGCCAATCTCCCTTCTACCAGGAGGGCTTGGTAATACGCCCAAACCGTCTTGCAGGTAGCCACTTGGTCCAACATCAGCCTGCTCTTTCGGCTTTCTTTTCCTGGCGCTCGATCATCGAGCGCAATATCGTGGCGAGCCGGGTCACCTCTCTATCATTCCTGGGCCTTGGGGCGCCGAATAACTTCTGCACGAAGCGTTCATAAGAATCTGGCTTCGGCCAGGAGATCCGGGCGGCCAGCGCATCGACCAACCGAAGCTGCTCTTCATTCACTCGACTAAAAAGCAACACTTTTCTCGGACCCTTTAACCCAGAGGCCTCACGTTCGGCCTTCAAATCAGATTCATAGATATGGGGATTCCGCACCTGGGCGCCTTTTTGAATCAGGCGCTCGATTAAGATGCGGCGCTGTTCTAGTGAAAGTTTGGAAATAGACCGAATTCCGCCGTTGATTTGCGCGGCCATGTCCCGGATTTGATCGAGGCCGGCCCACGGATCGAGAACCCCTTTAGCCTCCAGCTGGCGGCGCGCCTCGTGGATCGCGACGTTCTGCAAGCTATAAACTAATCGCGCCATTTTATTTGCTCTTCCGCCCAACCACAGCTTTTTTCTTCGCCTGGGTGCGCTTCAATCTTACGGGGCAGTTCTTAATTAAATCCGCCAGGTGATGGGCATTCGGCCGGCCCCCATCAATATACCTAGTCCTTACACAAGCGTGATTTTTTTAGGAAGAAGGT
>JACQUW010000359.1 GCA_016210115.1 Deltaproteobacteria bacterium
CGGCAATGGCCGGTCTTCGAAAACGTTTCCTCGACGAGCACCTCGGGTCCTGGGTCGGCCCTTTCACAGCGGCCGTCAAGGCCGGCGCACAAAGCGGTTTTTACCGCGAGCTTGCCGAATTCACCGACCGCTTCGTCAAGATGGAAGCGAGCGAAGAGTGTTCTATGAGACGAGAGTGAAGCTGATCAAGGTTTGAACGACAGGTTCAAAGCGCATTCGAGCCGGCGGATCATTTGGTGAGGGCGGCGGGTGTGGTGATCGCGGGTACTTGACCGCCGGCTCGAAAATCTTGTAAGAGCATCGTTGAACAATCCCAAATACGAGAGGAGCGCTTCTGTTATGGCCCAACTGCCAAGATCCTACGAGAACTTCAAGAAGTCGTATCCCGAAATCTGGCAAGCCTACGATCGGCTCGGTGGCTTAGTTCATGACGCGGGACCTGTGGACAAGAAGAGCCGCGAGCTGCTTAAACTCGCGATGGCCATCGGATCTCGTTCGGAGGGCGCCGTCCATTCTCATACTCGCAGGGCGATGGAGGTAGGCGCCAAAGCGGATGAGATCTATCATGTGGTTCTTCTTGGCCTGACGACTCTGGGCTTCCCGGCAACCATCGCGGCATGGACATGGGTGAAGGACGAGGTTGAAAAACACTCGTCTTCGAGACAGCGTTCACGAAAGTAATAACTGGCCTAAATTTCACGAATTTTTCGTGAATCTTACGTGCCGATTCATTCATTGTAGGCCAGCCAGAATAGCGTTCACTAACCGGAAGTCCGGAGATCAAATCGGCCCTAGAGCAAGGCCTCCTTGGCTTCTAATACCGTCAGTTCGAGGACTTCAAAGATATGAGTATTCCACTTTTCCCAGCCGAAAATCTCAACCCTGGCGCCTACCTCTGGAAGCTCTCTTCCATCAGGCTCTTTGAAACGGCACCATTGGTCTCTTTTACCTGCGACAAGCAGGCAAAAAAGTCTGCTTTTTGAATCCGTCTCCACCCTGTTTGCGAATAAATTCTTCGAGAGTGTTCTGCAGGGATTGAGCGATGGCTTGCTGCGCCTGCAGGAGGACCGGAAAATTTTCGTGGGCGGGGGAGCCGTCTTGTAAAATAAAAAAGTGAGGCAGGCAGATCCCCCGAGAGGCCTTGTAAGCTTTAAGAAATTCCTTGTCAGCGATAAAGTCCAAAAGCTCTTTTAAATGGTAGGACTCGAATCTGCCCGCATGGCGACACACCGGACAGGGCTTTTCCTTTATCAGAGAAAGGAAACGGTGGCGGCCTTTCCTCAGAAAAGATTTCAACGTCCGCCTTTTTCGCATTCCTTCTCGTAAGCTGAATTGAATATCCCGTAGGCGGATCCATGCCGGTCGATTGGAACCATTCCCGCGATAGCGGCTCTCATGATCGACTCCTGCGCGCCCATACCCACTCCAAAGGCCCCGTTGCAGCATCCAGATGACTCTCAGCCTGGTATATGCGGCCACGATTGTCAGAGTTTGGCTTTGTTGCGCTAACCATGCCTGGCGCTGGAAAATGCAAAAAAAGGAACAGCCCTCAAAAGGGGGAAAGAAATCGGGCTCTCGTTCCCAGCTCCTCCTCAATCTCAATGAGGCGATTATACTTGGCTATGCGCTCCGAACGGCAAAGCGAGCCGGTTTTTATTTGCCCGGCATTTACAGCAACAGCTAAGTCGGCAATAAACGTGTCTTCGGTTTCGCCGGAGCGGTGAGAGACCACCACCCGGTATTTGCTATCACGCGCTACTCGTATCGCCTCGAGAGTCTCGGTGACGGTCCCGATCTGATTGAGCTTTATAAGAACTGAATTGGCGACGCCCTTTTCGATGCCCGTTCGAATCAACTTAGGATCAGTGACAAAGATGTCATCCCCAACCAGTTGCACCCGGTGCCCCAAGGCCTCGGTCAGCATCCTCCACCCTTCCCAGTCATCCTCCGCCAGGCCATCTTCGATGGAAACAATCGGGTATCGCTCTATCCACTTAGCGTATAGCATCACCATTTCTTCGGAGGCTTTCTTGCCTTCGCCCGATTTCTTGAAGTCATACTTTCCGTTCTCATAGAACTCGCTGGCAGCCGGATCGAGGGCGAGCGCAATTTCTTCTCCCGGTTTATATCCGGCCTTTTCGATAGCCTCAGTGATCAGAGCTAACGCCTCTTCACCGGACTTCAGGTCAGGCGCGAAGCCTCCCTCGTCTCCCACCCCCACCGAATAGCCTTTTTGCTTCAGAAGGTCTTTGAGGCGATGAAAGGTTTCGCTCGCCATGCGCAGCGCCTCGGAAAATGATGATGCCCCTTTGGGGACGATCATGAACTCCTGCATATCGAGACTGTTCTCCGCGTGCCTCCCGCCGTTGATAACGTTCATCTGGGGAACAGGCAAAAGTGTCGCGCTATCACCTCCTAAATAACGGTAAAGAGGAATCAGCTTGACTAAAGCCGCAGCCCTCGCCACAGCCATGGAAACAGCCACTGTGGCGTTGGCACCCAACCGGCCTTTGTTTCCCGTGCCGTCAAGGTTAAGAAGCGCTTGATCGATCTTCTTCTGTTGGGTTGGATCTCTGCCGACCAGCTCGACGGCGATTTCGTTGCGAATGTTATGAACCGCCTGTAACACTCCCTTCCCCAGGTATCGCTTCGCATCGCCGTCCCTCAACTCCAGAGCCTCCCACTTACCTGTAGAAGCTCCGGCGGGCGCAGTCGCCCGGCCCACCAGACCGACGTCCAAAACCACGTCGACCTGCACGGTAGGCATTCCTCGAGAGTCGAGAACCTCCCGCGCGGTCACTTTTTGAATCTTAGCCGTTTCCATCCTTTGTCCTCCTCTAATGCAGTAATGAGTGCATCTTTAAGTGAAACTTCTTATTACCAGGACGGAGCAGTGGGCGTGGTCTACAACCTTGTCCACGGTTGCTCCCAGAACTCGCCTCCTCAAAGCCGAATGGGGATTCGTTCCTAAGATCGCAAGATCGATATTTAGATTTTCGGCAATCCTTAAGATGACATCGCCAGGCTTTCCGAACTCTATTTGGACGCTGGCGGATAGTCCCTCTTGCCGCAAGAAATTTACGGCATCATCCAATATGTTTGAGTAATAATTCTTCGCTTGTTCCTTCGCCTCTTCGACTTCGCTGACGGTCTCCGCATATTCCGGAATCCTTCCTACCGCGAGGATATGAAGTTCGGCATGAGCGGCCTGGGCGATCTCTGCCGCTTTTTTTAGGGCAAGCTTGGCGCCCTCTGAGCCATCATAGGCCAACAAAACTTTCCTAAACACTCTTATGCCCTCCTTGTGCCTTAAATAAGGTCTGCCGTTCACTGCCCTTCGGCTCAAAAAAGCCCTGAGCTATGAGGGTCGGAACAATAGCGGTCAAGATAACAACCACCACCAGCACGGAGTACTGCTCTCGATTGATGATCCCGTGCGTAAGGCCGTAAAGCGCGGAAATAGTTCCAAACGTGAGGCCTGTGCTCATCATTAGCGTGGTGTAGAGATTGATCTTCCTGGTGAATCGAAAAACCAGGCCTGCTGGATATAAGCCCAGGAATTTCGAAACAGTCTTTGCCAGAAAAAAAACCACAACCAGCCCGAAGCCCGTGACCACCGCCCTCAAATCGACCAGGCTTCCGGCTTTGAGAAAGTAGAACGGCGTGAGCAACGCAAAAGTAGTGGCTCTCATCCGCTTTATCAGCTCCTTGTTGGCCAGGAATGTATCGGCCAGTACCATGCCGACCAGATATGCTGGAAGAACGCCCTCGCTGCCTCCTTTGATAGCAACGTACGCCAGGCCGAGAAGGACAAGGTAGAGATATTTGACCTCCGGCTCGCTGGGATGGGCATTTACGGCTTTGAGATAGTACGGAGTAAACTTGGGCAGACAAAAGAGCGCAAGCGCAGTTACGACAATAAAGAGCCAGAACCACACCCCGAAGCTCGCAAAAAACAAACCGAGCGCGATAACAGTTCCGAGGTCATCTACAAAGCAGGCCGCCAGAATCAGCTTTCCAATCGGGGTCTCATTAAGCCCGGTCTCCACCATCACCGCGTAAACCACGGCGACGGAAGTCGTGGACATGGCAATGCCGGCGATCTGAGCGGCCCTGAGATTCCAGCCCAGGAAAAACTGGGCCGCGACCCAGGAAAGAGCAAATGGGGCAAAGAAGCCGATGATCCCCAGGGCAAGACTTTCTTTCCAGAATCTCTTTAACGTCTGGCTTTCAAGCTCCGCACCGGCGAGAAAGGTGAGGATGATCGCCCCAAAGCTGGCGAGAAAGTTGATCCACTCGCCAACCTGGGGATGAAACGTATTTCCGGCGGCAATGCCGACTATAAGCTCTATAAGGGCAACCGAGATGCCGATTCTTAAAGATATGAGGCTTGAGATGAGGGCGAGACCGATCCAGATGGATGCGTCCCACCAGAGCTGTTCCACGATTGTAACTCCTGAATGACTCCAGGCGTTATCAGCCCTGGCGGGCGGTTAAAGGAGAACGCCATCTCCGCGAATAACGTTTCTATATCACGCGAAGATACTTCTCTCAATGCCGTTCAGCCTGACCGGGCGAGGCTGCTACGCACGAGAGGCTTGGAGTTGTGCGGTGCGGGTGAACTCGGTGCTACGGTGCAGTTGTCCTGCAGCTCGAAAATCTTGATAAGAGAAACCCTTGAATCAACCTGAGCTTGGATCCCGGCCGGATTCCTTTACTGGTTCCCGATGGTTTCATCCATCACGTTGTCGACCACCTCGCGAAGGTCAAAGTAAGTAACCATGTGATAGGGGCTGATTTTCGCTGGCTCCGCGAGGATCGCATCCATCTCTTTCTCGAAGGCTTTCCGCTCTGGGGTGTTAACCCAGTTCTGCCAGTCCTCAAGGCTTTTCCAGGCGCTAATCACCATGTGGATAGAAGGGTCTTCCGCAGAGCGCAACGTCTCTCCAGAAATGAAGCCCCGGGCATGCATCGCCTCAGACCGAATCTTTCGTATGGCCTCGGCCAGCTCGTTTTCTTTGCCTGGTTTAATTTTTCTTTGAATAAGGATCTTAACAGCCATGACAAATCCCTCCATCGATCATCTTATCCATGAAAACGATGTTGACTTCTCCCTTGCTAAACTATTTTCTTCCTGAGCGTCACCCGAAGGAGTTTTCTAGGAAGTGTGCCCTCTTCAAACTCCTCAATGCTCACGATCTTATAACCTTTCGCCAAATCCTCAACCTTCTCTCTACTCAAGAAATGCACAATGAATCCGCCCGCAATTTCGTACATACCCTCGCCTCTGTGGATTCCTGTTCCGTATTGGGGGTCCTTGGTGTGCCTGGCCGTGTATATGTTGAGGCCCCCTGGTCTTAATACGCGCCAGACCTCATCTGAAAGAAATTCGAGCTCGGAAGTCCCAAGCGCCATGCAATAGAGCATGTGGGAGTAGCAGCCATCAAACGATTCATCTTCAAAGGGGAGGGGATCCCTAACGTCATGACGAATCGGAACGATCGCGTGAGACAAGCCTAGTTGATCTGCTTTCTGGGCGATGACCTTGACTCCGCTCTCAGCATAATCAAGTACAGAGACGTGAAGTCCATTTTGAGCGAAAAAATCGTATCACGCCCCTGACCTCCGCCAAGCTCTAGAATTTTAGTGAGTCCTTCTCTTTTAAAAAGTTCCAGTGCTTTTCGAGCGGGCTCACTGGGTTGCCGGCCAAACATGTCCGGCTTCTTCCAAAAAGTATTCTCCCAGTGTGGACGTTGCTGGTCCAAGATGTCTTTTGGGATTTTTTGACTAGTATCTGTTTGCACAGTGGTATTCCTTCAGGCCAAGAGATCCTTTTTCATCTGGTCAAACTCTTCCTTTGTGATTTTCCCTTTGACGTAACGTTTTTTCAGCATCTCCAAGGCCCCGTGTGACCCCTCTTGCTTGTGATCATGCCACGGAGGCCCAAAAGCTTTGCCGATTGATAGACGACGAGCAGCATTACCGTCAATCCGAGAATCGGGAATATCATCGGGAAGAACCACATACCGTGCCACCAGTAAGAGATAGGTCCCATCATGAGGTCCTCCAATAGGCGCCGTGATCGTAGAGTCAGCGAAGCAATGGCCGTGCCGATCGATTTTGCAATGTTTGCGTTGGATCCGGGCGCTTTTTTCTCGAAGATGCTAAATTGAATGCCAGGATACCCTTACGAGCTTGCCCGTCCTCTGTCCTCATTCTGGGGAAAGAAGGGGGCGCTTGATGCAACTCCAGCTCTTGTTTTTTGTTGTTGAACATGTCAATGGGTAGCGGTCAAAATGCCGAGGCCATTGTGCAACGAAGTAATTTCAACAACTCATTGTTGGCCCGCCGTCCGGAGATCGCCGCTCAGTGGCATGCGACAAAAAATGGCGCCCTTAAACCGGCGGATGTGTCCGTGGGCTCAGGGCGGCAAGTTTGGTGGGTATGCCCGCGCAGCAACGAGCACGTCTGGCAGACCAGAGTGGCGGATCGAGCCCGCTTCGGCTGCCCGTACTGTAGCGGCCAGAGGACCTCGGTGTCTGACTGTCTTGCTAGTCGCTTTCCTAAACTGGCGCGCGAGTGGCATTGGCAAAAGAACGGCAAGCTACGCCCGCAGGATGTTCTCCCGGGTTCGAATCGCAAGGTTTGGTGGCTCTGCGATCGGCGGCATGAATGGCAGGCCGCCGTCCACAAACGTTCGGCGGGCAGCCGTTGTCCGTTTTGTTCGGGTTGGTCGATCGCGCGCGATGGAACGAATTCGCTGGCGCTAGAGGTGCCAGATATCGCCCGCGAATGGCATCCCACAAAAAACGGTCCTTTAACGCCATCCGCGATCCACGCGGGTTCTCACCGCCGCGTTTGGTGGAAGTGTCCGAAAGGTCCTGACCATGCATGGGAAGCGACAGTTGTAACGCGGGCTTGCGGTGGAAGAGGCTGTCCCTTCTGTGCCGGCCACCGCGTTTCAGTCACCAACGCACTTGCGGCCACGCGTCCTGATCTCGCAGCCGAATGGCATCCCACAAAGAACGGAACGCTGACGCCCTCGGAGGTTACGGTCGGCGCTCACAAGACCGTTTGGTGGCGCTGCGTGCGTAACCCGCGCCACCAGTGGCGAGCAGAAATTCACGCTCGGCACGGTGGCTGTCCATTCTGCAGCCACCGGAAGACAGCGCGCGAGGATTCGTTATCGGCCAGAATGCCCCACATTGCTAGACAGTGGCATCCGACTCGGAACGGCGCCCTGCGCCCCGTAGATGTCGTGCCGGGTTCCAACCGCCGCGTTTGGTGGAAGTGCCCGAAAGGTCCCGACCACGTATGGAGTGGCGTGATAGTCTACAGAACCAGCGATGACTCCGGTTGCCCCTTCTGTTCGAACAGGCGGCTGTCGGTGACGAACAATCTCGCCGCAAGACATCCTGAACTTGTGAAACAGTGGCATCCAGTCCGAAACGGGCAACTCAAACCGAGCGATGTGATGCCGGGAACGCTGCGCCGCGTTTGGTGGAGGTGCCCCGCAGGCCCGGACCACGAGTGGAAAGCTCAAGTGCAGTACCGCGTGCGCCGAGGCTCTGGATGTCCATGCTGCCGGGGTCGCAAACTATCGGTTACGAACTGCTTTGCAACGAAGCACCCGCGTTTGGCAGCCATGTGGCACCCCCGGCTGAACGGTAAACTTACTCCGGACAAGATCTTCTCCAGCAGCACAACGCCAGTCTGGTGGCAGTGTGACCGCCGTCACGAATGGCGGGCGACACCGGCGGGCCGCAGCAAAAAAGGCGGCGGCTGCCCGATCTGCCCGACAAGCCGCAAGCAGCGACGGGCGATGACCTATCGTGTGCGTGAAGTGGTTCGCTTCCCCGGCGATCTAGATTGATCCTGCGGAATTCATTCCTGTGCCGGGAATAAATAAAAGCTGTTGGGGGATCTTATAGAATTTCCTTCCATCTTCTACCCCGTGAGCCAAGGCTCTTTTTGCTCTTGGTTGGGAAGCTTCTTTTTTCTATGGTTGGCGTTGCTGAGTTTAGTTTGTCCGCAGCTCTTTCTCCAGACTCTGCAACCAGATGTAGAGGCGGACCATGCGAACGTTGAAGACATATTCTCCCGGAACGATTCCGGCCCGGATGACCTTCAGTCTTTTCATTTTCTGAACAAAATTACTAAACTTCTTTCGTTCTGCATCCGTTAGCCCCTTGGCGATTTCCGCTCTTTGGAAAGTCATATCCAGAC
>JACQUW010000362.1 GCA_016210115.1 Deltaproteobacteria bacterium
ATTTTCGGGTAGACTCGACTCACTTGAAATGCCCCCTTTCATTGGCCTGTGTATTTTTCCCAATTCACACGGTAACCACTACTGGCGGGCATTTCGAGTATCTACTCACCTTCTTCCTAAAAAAATCACGCTTGTGTAAGGTCTAGACGCGACAGCGATCTCATCCGAGGAGCCCTCAGAAACAACAACGCCGATTCGGAATAGTGGGACTTTAGAAAAATCGTTGGTTCGGAAAGAGATCAGCGGAGGCTGAGAAACCAAACTGGTAGAGGAGCCAGGAGGGCAAAGAAAACTCGGATAATTGCACCCCGCCTTTTCTAACGGCGGGCTAGCTTGGGAGCAATCCATCGCCGAGGCCACAGGGCCTCCTGGTATAGCAAAGCTGAGACATGAGAGGCCGAGGCCCACGGAGAAGATGAGACTCGCTATGATGAGTTTTCTCGATAAATTCTTCACCTGTCTAGACACTACTATTTGTCCCCGAAAAGTCAATTTTCGCCGCTCCTCGTCCTACTTGCCTTGTACTTTCCAGCTCTGCCCTCCATCTTTCGAGAAGTAAAGCTTCCCTTCTGCCGTCGCGGCGTAAATCTCTGCGGGCTTTTGTGGGTTTGACACGACGGCAGCCAAGTTTTTGAGGGCCTTTCCGAGAGGCTTCCACGTCTCGCCACCGTCGGCGCTTCTGAAAAGGCCGGCCTTCATAGCGACATGCATGAATTTCGGGTTTTCAGGATCGATGGCGAAGCCATTTACCGTTTGATTGGCGGGCAGACCGCCCACCTTCGTCCACCCTCAGAAGCAGTCCGGGCTTTTTTGCAGCCCTTCGCCTGTCCCGGCGTAAAGAAAAATTCCGCCCATCCCCGTCGGAAGATTCACCGACGTTAGAACCTTGATCTCTCCGCCGGGACCGTCATCGATCCGGACCCATTTCTCGCCGCCGTTTTCGGTCCGATAGATTCCCTCACCCTTCTCTCGGACAGCGGCGTGCAGCTTCTTAGGAGCGTTAGGATCAATGGCGAGACCGTGGACATCAAGGCCTTTGAGGCCGGCGTTGACCTCCTTCCAGGTCGTCCCGCCGTCGGTGCTCTTCAAGACCCCAGCCTCATGAGTTGCCACGTAAATAGTTTTTGGGTCTTTTGGATCGGGGGTCACCGCCATCACATCCAAATTGGAATGCTTCCCAGAAAGCGCAACCTTCTGCCAGGAAAGGCCGCCGTTGCCGCTCTTGAAGAAACCCGTGTGAGCTCCAAAGAAAAGAGATTGTCCGGCAACGTCCATAGCAAGCGCATGGACATGTTCAAAGTTTGCGCTGGGTTTCTTTTGACCTTGTTGGGCAGCATGCAAAGGCAAAGGGACAAGAGCCGCAACCACGGTGAAAATCCAAAGCCTCCGTAAAAAGAACGACAAAATGAGTTTTCCTGGCATAGCTTCTCCTTAGGGTTGACGCAACAATAACTATTCATTCGCAGTCGTTGTTATATCAATACGGCTGCGTCTTAACATCACATTCTGGTGCTGTCACCTAACACTATAATCCCCTAAAGAGGGGCTGGTTTAGCGCGTGGTTCGCCGAGATGACTCCATGCGCTAGTTATGTTATAGTTCCGACAAACTAAGGAGGTCAGTCGGAATTCTAACATTATGCGGCCCAACACTTTCGATGCCAAGACTCTGCGGCAGTGTCTGCTGCGCCACAAAATCGCCACTCTTCCCGAACTGAAACGTGCTCTGGGCACGGAGGTTGATCTCACGGTCTTTCGCAAGCTGAAGCCGCTAGGCTACCTATCCAGCTATACCCACCGCGGCGGCTACTACACTCTCAGCGAGATCGCTCGCTTCGACGACAAGGGTCTGTGGTCTCATGAGGCTGTCTGGTTCTCTCGCTATGGCACCTTGCTGGCGACCGTGGAAACCTTCGTCAACCGCTCCCCAGAGGGTTTCTTTGCCAGTGATCTTGCCGACGCCCTGCACGTGGAAGTACACGACGCGCTACGTCAGTTGGTCGAACAGAGCCGGCTTCAGCGAACCGAAGTCAGCGGCCTCTACCTGTACACGGCGATCGATCGTTTCACGCATCGCCAGCAGTTTCTAACACGGCGTACGGCGCAATCGGTTCCTGTCGTGGCCGATGTCAGCGCTCTCCAAATCTCGCCCGAGGAACTCAAAGCCGCCATTTTGCTTTTCTACAGCCTGCTCGACGAGCAGCAGCGGCGTCTTTACGCGGGCTTGGAATCCATCAAGCTTGGCCGTGGCGGGGATGCTCTGTTGGCCGACTTCCTGGCTTTGGATGCTCACACGGTGGCCCGAGGACGCCAGCAACTGCTCGATCATGATGTTGCGTCCGGCGGCCGAACCCGCCGCCAGGGTGGCGGGCGCATTGCGACGGAAAAAAAACGCCCGAAATAATCTCCACCATCGAGAATCTCCTCGAACATGACACCGCCGGTGATCCCATGACTGGCCTGAAATGGTCTCGTCGCACTACCGACAAGATTGCGAATCTGCTCGGCCTCTACGGCTTTGCCGTCTCACCCAACACCGTCGCGCGTCTGCTCCACGAGATGGATTACTCCTTGCGCGTCAACCAAAAGAAACTCGCCACCGATTCTAGCCCCGACCGAAACCTCCAGTTCGATTACATTGCGGATCTACGTGAGCGCTTCCGCCACCGCCGCCTGCCCATCATCAGCGTCGATACTAAAAAGCGCGAACTGGTCGGCAATTTCAAAAACTCCGGCACCCGTTGGGATCGGCAACCCTGGCCCGTCCATGATCACGACTTCGGTTCCGACTCGATCGGCGTGGCCATCCCCTACGGTATCTACCAGCCGCTCACCAACCGCGGTTCCGTTATCGTGGGTGTCTCTCACGACACATCGGCCTTCGCGGCTCATGCCATCGCTCACTGGTGGCAACGTGAGGGACTCCGTCAATACGCCTACTCGCGCCAACTGCTGATTCTGGCCGACACTGGCGGCAGCAACAGATGTCGCCGGCGGGCTTGGAAAACCGAACTCCAATCTCAACTCGCCGACTGCTTTCACCTCACTGTCACTGTCGCTCACTATCCCACTGGCGCTTCTAAATGGAATCCCATTGAGCATCGACTCTTCTCCCAAATTTCCAAAAACTGGGCTGGTGAACCTCTCGATAGTTATCAGAAGATCCTCAACTTCATCCGTACGACGTCCACGAAAACTGGTTTGGCCGTCTCTGCTTACCTGGATCGACGTCACTATCCCACCGGCACAGAACCCACTCCCGAACAACTCCGTCGACTGAAACTCGAACCCCACGATACATTACCGAGGTGGAACTACACGATCAGACCCAATCTGTGAACTTAATTCTGCGGCGCCCCTTAGGTAGATTAAATTAGTTAGATTACCTTCCCATCATGTCTCGCATCATCTCTCCCATATTCCTGTGCATCATCCCCCTTCCCATCATTCCTCTTCCACCCATCATTCCCGCCATTGCCGCTCGCATGTCAATCATCATTCCCCGGGTTTCCTCGCCGACAAGCCCCATCATTCCCCTCGGCCGCTCATGAGTGGCGATTGAAAGAATGTATAAGACAAGGCTCCATTGCTCTTTCGGTGAGAGGGCGTCGGCATACGAAGGCATTGGAGTCCCGTCCAGGCCGGTATTTATAGTACGGTAAAGGTCCTGGGGGTCATGGCCGGATTTAAACGGTTTGAGAGTCAAGTTAGTAGGTTCTATTGGGAAACCCCAATGATCCTTAAGCTCTTGATCGGCGCGGCCATTTCCTTTGCCATCTGGTCCATGGCAAGATCCGCATCCCGCCTCTCTATAGAGCCTTTCACCCATCCGGACAAGGTTTCTGTCCTTGGGTCGAGGCGGAATCGAGACGGGCTGTTTTGCGCGTTGCTCACTGAAACGTGGCGAGAAAGTTTTAAGATATTGTCCAACGGCCCACGTTTCCTGCTGCGACAAATGAAGCTGGGGCAGCATGCTGGTTCCGCGCACCCCCCGGGAGATGGTTCTCACAATATCCTGGTCCAACGGCAAAGAGCCGGTGGGCGTAGAGCGGAATTTATAAACACCCGAAGTGAAATCCCTTGGCTTGGTTTTTAAGGTCGAGGCCGCCTGTCCTTTGCCGTCTCCCTTTTCGCCATGACAGGCCATACAGCTCTCTCGATAGACCTTTCCCCCGAGCTTGAGGGTTTGCTCCGCCTGCCTGCCTCCGTCCTTCTGTTGGCCAGGTTCGTAGGCCAAGGAGAGTCCAAGCGAAATCAGAAAAAAGAGTAGTGACAAAAAAATATTCCGCATTTTGATCGAAGATCGTGCTTACTCGATCTCTTTTCTGATCCTCTCAAATTCTTCCTTGTCGATTTCACCTCTGGCATACCGCTTCTTAAGAATATCCAGCGCGCTCTCTCCACTCAGTAGGCCTGCAGGCGTTTTCTGACCCCAAAGCCATTTCGCGCCGACCAAAACAGCCAGAATCAAAACAAAGATGAGCACCAAGGCTAAAACGAAACTAAAAACGCCCCAAATCATCATCCCGATTCCGTCCATCATCATTGCCGGCCTTCCACTAACGTCTTTTCTTCGAGGAGACCACGAAAAAACTCCTTGGCTTGCTGACTGTCCCATCGCCTGGGTCCAACGGCTTTTCCCAAGAACGCTCCCCTGCGATCAATGAAGTACGAGACCGGAATCGACCAGGCCCCGTAGTCTTCCGAGACCGCGCCGTTTTTGTCCAAAAGGGCTGTAAAAGTCAGGCCAAGCTCATTAAAAAACTTCTGGACCTCTTTCCTGCTCTCCCTAAAATTAATGGCTACCACCGTCACGCCGTGATCCTTCAATTCCCGGTGGAGCTTCTCCATGGCCGGCATTTCCTGCCGGCAGGGGACACACCAGGTAGCCCAAAAATTGAGAAAGACCACCTTGCTCCGGAGGTCTTTTAGGGCAACGTGCTTTCCGGAAAGGGCTTCGAGAGCGAACTCAGGAGCCGGGATTTTCTTTCCAGGCCTCTCAATTCCAAGCTTCTCAAAGTAGTCTTGAGCTGGTGAGGTTGGCTCCTTTCTCTTGTGAAAAAAGCCTTTGCCGGACCCCACAAGCACTAAAAGGCAAAGTGCCGCATAAATAAAAGCCCGCCCAAGCGTTCTCACCCTTAGAAAATCCCCTCGGCAAGTGGAGGCGCCGGGGTCTTTCGACCCCGCGCCTCCACTTGCCTTAATCGTCCTATTTGGTTTTCTGGCCTTCGGTATTGCTGCTCGAGCTCATCATGGTACTGCACTGATCCATCATTTTGCTCATTTGCTCTTGGTCCATTTGCCCCATCATATTCATCATGCCCATCATGCCTCCCATACCTTCACCAGCCGTTTCTCCACCCATCATCCCCATCATACCTCCCATGCCGCCTTCGTGACTTTTTTGATCCTTCATCATCTGGTGCATCATCTCATGCATTGAAGAATGGCTTTTCTGGTCCTCAGACTGCTGGGCGACGGCGACACCCGCCATTACCAGAAGCGAAGCCATCCCGGCTAAAATAAACTTTTTCATATTTTCCTCCTCGACTTGAAATTTAATTCATGAAATACGTAACGGTCAGCCCCAAAAGGGGAGAGGCCGCAAACAAGAATCAGAATGCGGGAGATTAGATGATCAGGACAGAAAGGAAGAGGTGAAC
>JACQUW010000360.1 GCA_016210115.1 Deltaproteobacteria bacterium
CATTTGTCCTCTCTATTCGTCCCGCTAACCAGCTTTGTTTTGGCCGCCTTGCGTACAGAGGATATCTGTTCGGGCTTGATGAAAGGGTTACCGAAAAGGTCAAATGCGGATTTGTGTTCCGCATGTAATTTATTATGTTCAGCGGAGGGTTATGTAGAGTCGCTTCGGTAGGTGCTTGCCGGTAAGGTCATTTCTCTTGGTTTGCGGCACATAAGATTTCATGATGCGTCTTCTCGGTGGCCATGGGGTCGCCGCTTTTCAGAGGAAGTGGATCATGGATCAATCCAATTGTTTAGTTTCGGGGAACTCCGACTTGCCACTGGCCCTCGCACTGTTCAGAACGCGCAAGTATGATCGCTCCATGCTCAGTGAATGCATGGGGCAGCACGGGCGAAAATCTGAGGTTCTTGAGGTGGTCACAAATTGTGACCACCTCGGCTTTCTCCTCTGCTGTCAGTTGGAACATGAAATCTCCGGGAATCGGTCTGTGCGAAGGTGTCCATTCGGCCGCGCTCCAAGCTCACTGCCTCGGCAGGTAGTCGCTCAGAACCACGTCTATTACGGCTAACCGTCCCGCCGCGGAGTGTTCCAGGGCTTGAGCAACAGCGGGTTGAATATCTTTGGGATCTGTCACCTTGACCCCGTAGCCCCATGGATGTCGGCATACAGACGGTAGTCGGGGCTGGGTGAGATGGGGCCGCTGAAGTGGATTCCCGTCTTTTTTGCGGCGCCGGATAATATTTGAGAAGGCCCCTTTCCATGGAGAGATAGCGCTGATTATTGAAAACGACCACGATGATCGGCAGATTGTATTCCTGAGCCAATCCCAAGCACGACGGCACCGGATTGTAGTGAGAGCCGCCGTCACCGATAAGAACGAACACAGGCCGGTCTTTCACGAAGCGTTGAAGTGTTTCGTCTAGGTGCCGAAACAGGACACCAGGTCGAAACTAACTGAGAAGCTGTATTGTGCGCTCAAGAGGGCGACGGCGCTGCCGCCGCTTTGCTGACTCGGGTGGCGCTCCATTTGCGGCTGCTTCCGCCGGATTTGACGGTCCCTTCGATGCCGTTTCCACTCACACGGCCGGTGTATTGCGTGCCGGCGCCATTAAACGTGATCTGATCCCCGCGCAGCCTGCCTTTGATCTGTGTGCTATTGTTGCCGGACTTCAAAGTGCCGGAAATCATCTGGAACTGTTGCTTCAGCGTAAGCTCTCCCTGCGGAAGCCGCCATGTGCCTTCCACTTTTGCGGGCACGATCCAGAGCAAGGCGGTGCACCAGGAGGCGCAGCCACCGTTTACCGTGGCTGTCTCGTCGGCCTCCCATTCTCCCATTGTGAAGGAATTCGAGACGATACGGGTGCCTGGCTTCAGATCGAGGATTATTGGCCGTAGCCGAAGATTTATTTCAGGCAGCAGAAACATGGTAATCACTGTGGCGTCCGAGAAATCGCTCTCGAATAGGTCGGCCTTAACAAAACGGGCTTTGTCGCTGACGCCTTCCTTCGCGGCATTGCCCTTCGACAACTCCACCATTTCGGGGTTGTACTCGATGCCGAGCGCGCGGAGCCCGCGCTTCGCCGCCGCGATCACAGTGCGGCCGTCGCCCGAGCCCAGATCGATCAGGTAATCTTTCGGCGTGACTTTTGCCATGTCGAGCATCTTCTCAACGAGCGCCTGCGGCGTAGGCACCCACACCACATCCTTTCCCTCCTGGCCGACCTGCGGCTGATATTGCTCTTGCGCGGGTTGGGCCTGTGCAAGACCGCAGGCCACGATCACTGACAGAGAGAGCGCGAGTAGCCATTGACGAACAAAATGCAATTTCTTCATGCCGGTTCTCCCGATGATTGAATTAAGTACCCGTGATTGATGGGAAGATTCTCGCTGCAATCGACAGCGACCCAGATGAGATCATTTCGGAGCCCATCTTTTAACAGGTAGTTAAATTCTATTACCCCCAGGCCGAGGAAATGTCCAGCGCTGCCCTCAGCCCCGCATGATTGGATGCAGGACAGAGCATCAGAGGTCAGGTACTCTTCTCTTTACCGTGGCAACGAACAGTGATAGAGGCACTATGCCCGCACTTACACCGTTCGCGTTGAAACAAAGAAATCAGGGTATCTAAGATGGAGAGAAGTCATGTTCCTCATAACCGACGACCAGATTAAGTCCTGGCTTACAGTTAAAGATTGTGTCGATGCGATGGAGACTGCCTTTCGAGACCTGGCTGCCGGCACGGCGTTCGATTCGCCACGAGAAAGATTGTTCGCCGGCAGCCTGGATGACCCTAACGTTTACTCCATGGGCCGTCAGTGCGGCGCGGTGAAAAGATTCGGAGTTGCCGCTCTAAGAGTCATGTCTCATCGGAGGGGCGCGGCGCGGACGCCCCTGGACAATCATTTGATCCTGCTTTTCAGCACGGAGACCGGCGGGCTGCTGGCTATCGTCCAGGGGTTTACGATGTCCGGCCTTAGATTGGGAGCGACGACAGCCGTGGCAGCGCGGCATCTCGCTCCAGCCGGGAAGTTGGAAGTCGGCGTTTTCGGTACCGGCAAGCAGGCAAGAGCTAATTTTGAAGGCATAGCCGCTGTTACCGATGTGCGCCGGGCAAAGGTCTACAGCCGGAGCGCCGCTCATCGGGCATCGTTCGCTGAAGAAATGGAGCGAAAGCTCGGAATCACGGTGATCCCTGAAGGCGATCCAAAGAAAGTGGTAAAAGGCTCGCATGTGATTCTGGGGGCAACGAGCGCTCAGGAACCGGTCTACGATGGGAATTGGCTCGAAGAGGGAGCCCTGGCGATCTCGCTGCGAAACAGTGACCTGCATAAAAACCCCCGCGAATTTGATGAGACGACAATCAGCCGAAGCGCGTTTGTGGTCGTCTGTTCAAAAGAACAGATCAATCGTGACCAACAGCGCGAATTACTGGAGCCGATCGAAAAGGGACTGCTCGGTTGGGAAAAAATATACGAGCTGAAGGAGGCGGTCGTTGGAAAGTTTCCCGGCAGGGGCTCACCCAACGATATCGTCTTCTATCACAGTAATGCGGGCAACGGAATCCAGTTTGCGGCTGTCGGCTTTAAGGTTTTAGAAGCCGCCCGGCGAGCCGCCGACGTCCGCGAGCTACCGGATGAGTGGTTTAGCGTTGACATTTCTTCATGGTGGGAACAAGGTTTTCGCCCGACGCCTTAGAATTTTACGTAAAAGCGGAGAAGAGCGGAGGTTTCTATGAAAAACAGTATCCCGCGGCTTGGCTCGCTTGTCCTCGGATTTGTCCTGACCGCTGGATTGCAGCCGGCTTTTGCTCAAGAATTCTATAAAGGCAAGACCATCCGCTTTATCGTGGGATTTTCCGCGGGGGGCGGTTTTGATGTCTATACCAGGACCATCGCACGCCATGTTGGCAAACATATTCCCGGAAAGCCCTCCACTGTCGTGGATAATATGACCGGAGCCGGAAGCCTGCTCGCGGCCAACTTCATCTACAATAAGGCCAAACCGGACGGCCTGACTATTGGGAACTTTATCGGAGGGCTTGTCTTGCAGCAGGTCTTGGGAAGGAAAGGCATCGAGTTCGACGCGCGCAAATTTGAATGGGTCGGCGTTCCCATACCCGCAAGTTCGGTTTGCGCCGTCAGAAGAAACACCGGAATCAACAGTCTGGAGCAGTGGCTTGCCGCGAAAGAGCCGGTCAAGGTCGGCGGGACGGCGCCGGGCGCGGTCAGCACCGACGATATCCCGCGGATGCTACAGGCCGCGCTGGGTCTTCCTCTCCAAGTGATCGACGGCTACAAAGGCACTTCGGACATGCGGCTTGCGGTCGAATCAGGAGAGCTTGCCGGCCAATGCAATACTTGGGAATCTTTCAAAGCCACGTGGCCCAATGAAATCGAATCGGGGACTATCAGAGTCCTCCTTCAGGTTCAGCCCCAGAAGCATCCGGAGCTGGCCAACGTTCCGAATGCTATAGATTTTGTAAAGACCGGCGAAGGCAGGCAATTGATTCACCTGGCCTATGACATCAACACGATCCTTTGGTTGTACGGGCTGCCTCCGGGAACGCCTTCCGACCGCGTTACGATTTTGCGAAGGGCTTTCATGAACACGATGAATGATCCGGAATTTCTCGCCGAGGCTAAGAAGGCCAAGCTCGACACCAATCCCGTGGCAGGCGATGAGGTCCAGCGGATCGTCTCCCGGATCTTCGAGCTGAAACCGGACTTCGTCGCTAAATTAAAGGAGATTCTTATCCCTAGATAGTGGAGGAACGTTCTTGAGTGGCTTCACCCTGAACAAAGAAAGCCACACTCCAGGCCGACGAGCGTAAGGTGAGGGGCGAATCCTCGCTTCGCGAGAAATTGCAGATGGCAGATCTCAGATTTCAAATTTGCCATTTGAGATTTGCAATTTGCGATCCCGTAGGGCTTGGCCGCGGCCCGGAACCTTGCGCCCGGAGG
>JACQUW010000040.1 GCA_016210115.1 Deltaproteobacteria bacterium
ATAGAATCGGTGAGTTATAGCGCGCCGTCCTCGCATTCTCAGCCCTTCGATACGGCCCTCCGGGCCACCTCAGGACAGGCGGTGGATCTCCAAGAAGCCACGAGCGAGCGTGCCTGTGCGAGGCACGCAGACAGGCCTGCCATCCGCGTTGCCGAATGTTGTCCTGTGATCAATCCGTGGAGCTGCTTTTATGGCCGCGAGGAGATAGACAACGCTCCGAGGTCATGCTGTGGGTTACGTGAAAAGCTCCCCTTTAAATCCGACCGAATATCCGAAAAATACAATCTCCCCTCTTTCCTTTCCTGAGCGGCACCGTACATACGGCAAGCGTATTTCTTTTCCTTGTGGGACGCGCGTAATGCCGTCGAGCACCCCAGAGTAACCAGAGAAGGACAGTGACAGACTTTGCTCTTATGCCTGATAGAAAACTTGTCGTCCCGATGATCAAGGTGGAATATCGGTCACGTACGTCACCACAATAAACGGTCAGACCGCCCCTATTTCGTAGCTTCCTGTTTGTTGCTCGCCCTCCCCAATTGGACGCAGATATCTTCTAAAGCGCCGCTTCTCGGCCATCGAGGGACAGGCGGGTCGAACGTCTTCAGTTTTGGCTTTACAGGCGCGCTCCAAGCGGGTTAAATCATTGCGATCCGGCGCGGCTTCTCTTGCAGACAGCGGATGGAAGGGAGACCCTCGAATGGCGAAGGGGAAGAACTGGGGATTACGGGAGTTAGTTAGAAAGGGAAGATCGTGGCATTCAAACCGGTTTGCATCCGGCGCGCAGCGTGATTATTAGAGGCGCTTGTTTTCGACAGAGGAGGGCGAGTTATGCCGAAGCATGAAGCGGACGTGGTCATCGTCGGTTACGGCGGTGCGGGCGCGGCGGCGGCCATCGCCGCCGCCGATGCAGGCGCGAAGGTGATTATTTTGGAGAAGCACCCGGAGGGCGGGGGAAACACCAAGTACTCGGGCGGAAGCATCCGAACTTATCTGGACCAGGAAAAGGCAGCGGATTTTTTTGATGCCGTCTGCGAAGGCACGACAGAGCGGGACGTGATCGAGACGTTCGTAAAGGAAAGCGCGCGAAACCCCGATTGGCTGGCCGGTTTGGGGGCTGAAACCTCGACCCGTCCGGCGTTGGAAGACGAGGGCTTTCCACCCCGTCTTCCAGGGGCGGCTTTCCCCCACCTTCCCGGTTCGGACGCCGTTGGCCCGAGAGTACGGGTCAAGGGTGAAGGCAAGGGAGGGCGCAATCTGTGGGCGGTACTGTCTCGCGGCGTCGAGGCAAGGAGGATTCCCGTGCTTTACTCCGCTCCCGTCACGCAAGTCCTATTCGAAAAACCTTCGGGGGTGACAGGGGTCATCGCGGCAATGGGCGACAAGGAAGTTCGGGTCCGCGCCAGGCGGGGCGTGGTGCTCAGTTGCGGCGGGTATGAATATGCTCCGGCCATGCATCTTAATTATCTGGGGCAGAACTTTTTCAGCCTCGGCCATCCCGGAAATACGGGAGACGGTGTTCGCCTGGCGGCGGAGCTGGGAGCGGACCTCTGGCACATGAACGCCGTCGCCGCGACCTTTGGTTACAAGGTTCCGGACTTCGGGTTCGCGATCAGGCACCGGATGCGGCACGCGGGGTTTTTATACGTCGATCAAGACGGAAAAAGATTCATGGACGAGACCGGAGTCGACGGCCACGCCATGTGGGCCCCTTCGTCCTATATCGACATGAAGACCCTGAGAAGACCTCGCATACCCTCCTATGTCATCTTCGACGAGAACGCGCGCGGCTGCGGAGCCGTCGGCCGGACGGACTCGGGAATCGTGAGCGATATCTATCAGTGGAGTTCCGACAACCTTGTGGAGATTCGCAAAGGGTGGATCAAGAGCGCCGAGCGTTTGGCCGAGCTGGCGCGTCAAATCGATATTCCGGCAGATACTCTCCAAGCCACGATGCTGCAATACCAAAACGCTTGCGAGCAGCAAAATGACGCGGAGTTCGGCCGCTCGCCCGCGACGCTCTGTCCCATTGCCACGCCGCCGTTCTACGCCATCGCAATCTGGCCCTCGATCATCAACACGCAGGGAGGGCCGAAAAGAAATGCCAGGGCCCAGGTGCTGGACGTCCGGGGACGACCCATCAAGCGCCTCTACAGCGCCGGAGAACTCGGCTCCCTATGGAATCGGAATTATCCCGGAGGAGGCAACGTCAGCGAGGCGCTGGCTTTCGGCCGGATCGCCGGCCGAAATGCGGCATTGGAACCTCCCATTGCTTAAGAGGCCCTGTGGAGCAGGCGCATCGTCGTTTCTTCGGCTTGATGGGCGAAGCGTGCTTGCGGCCACGGGGATATAACCACAAAGAACGCATAGAACGCAAAAAAGACTTTTTGTGCGACCTTTGCGTTCTTTGTGGTTAATGAACCGCAACCAGTTCCTCAGGTTTCCTTTGCGCCGATCAGCTCTAGAAGCTCAAGGCCTTGGATCGCGGGAAGATACGCGGGATCGATTTCGAGAGCTTTTTTGAACTCCTCTCTCGCCTTGTCATACATCTTCTTTTTGAGGTGGATTCTTCCCATATTGAAGTGGGGAAATTGGTAACAGCAGTAGCGTTTGGCGCGCATGGCCTTTTCCAGGTAGGGAACGGCCTCGGCTTCTTTTCCCTGCTCGATCAAATAAACGGCGATGTCGTTGTAAGGATTGCCGAAATCGGGATCGAGCTGGATCGCTTTTTCCGCCTCCTCGCGGGCCCGCTCAAGATCTCCCATGTGGCTGAAAGTCCAACCCATGTACGTATACGCTTCGGCGGTCGGTTCTATTTCCAGCGAGCGTCTGAAAAGCTGGATCGCCTCCTGGTAATTTCCAAGCAGGGTCAATAAGTATCCGGCATTGTAGAGTTTCTCGGCTTTGGCGCGCTTTTGCTCCGGCTTTTCATTTTGCTCACTCCAGAGCGTCGCGGGGAGCAGGAGAAGAACGAAGAGAAAACTCGCGGCAAGCGGTTTCATCGCACGGCCTTTGCGAAATATTGTGGATCAAATTTTGACGCTTGTCGATATCGGGCTAAGGTGCCCTTCGATACGACCTCGCTGGTCTACTCAGGGCACGCGGAATCTTCATTGCCGATTCCCCGAGTAGCCACTTTCGGTTGCGTATTCAAGGGAGGCTCTTCCCCTCTCCCGCGACGGGGCGCGACGGGAGAGGGGGACTCTGATCTCTGGGGAGAATTTGCTTCGGATCGGGCTTGTAAATGAGTTCGCTAGTAAGTAGACGTGGAAGACCATCCGGCGCTTCGCTCGCTCTTCTTGCGTAATCCGGCCTCTCTCTGTCATGCCCGCGCAGGCGGGCATCCAGTCCGCTTCTGCCCCTCCCCTGGATTCCCGCTTTCGCGGGAATGACGAAAACGTCGTTGGAGAACGTTCAGCTACTATGAACTCCTTAGTAAATTGGCTCAACCTGGATTCGCGCGCCATTTTTCGGCCTTCAGCTCAGAGAAGATCTTTCGCGTGATCGAAAAGTCGAAAATCTTTTCCAAAGGCGGGGCATCCTTTGAGCCCGTCCTGCCAATAAACGCGGCCAAAGATTTTTTCTGTTGATCTTCATTGACGGTTCCATCCTGCGTCACACCGGGCCGGATCTCGTCATAAATGCGGGCGGCGATTTCCTGCTTGATTTTGAGGAGACGGGAGAGAGTGCCGATGGTTTCGGGCCGGTTGTTTTGAAGATGCAACAGGCCCTTGACACTCCCGCGGATAAATTTCTCCACCAGCGCGGGGTCCGACTTTAACAGATTATTGCGCGTGATCACCCCTCCCTGGAGATAAACGGTATCCCCTTGCTTGACAAATGAAAACAGCTCTCGAAAGCCCGCCTCTTCCGCCATGATGTAGGCCGACGGAGAGAGCATTGCCGCATCGACGGTTCCGGTTTTCAGCGCGATGAAGCGTTCCGTGCCTGATCCCACTGCAAGGATCGTTGCCTCGCGGCCGCCGTCGATGCCTTGCTCGTTCAAAAAATCCCGAAGAAGAGAATCCGGGCCGCTGCCGAAGCTGGAGATCCCTATCCTTTTGCCCTTGAGATCTTTAACGGAGCGGATTTCAGGCTTCACAAAAAGTGAAAAGTTCGCGCGATGAAACGTGGTAAAAAGAAAAGTCATCGGCAATCCCCGCGTAATGGGCAGGAGCGCTGAGCCGCCGGCTGTGCCAAACTCGACGTTGCCCCCTATCACGGCCTGAATCGAGGTCGCCGCCCGCGTCAGGATAAGTTCCACGTCCAACCCTTCGTCTCGCCAGAAGCCTTTCTCCCGGGCGATAAAGAAGGTTATCGACGATTCGGTGAGCGCCGGGATCGTCGCGTGCACCTTTCGGAGGGCTTGCGCTTCGGCTTTGTGCGAAATCGTTAAGAAAGCGAGAAGACAAAATAGAGTCGTTAACGGACGGGCGCGCATCGCGGTCCTATCGTCTTTCATAGTCCGTCGCGCTGCGACCGAAGGGGCAGGCCTGGAGGTCGCAGACGTAGAACCGCGCAGATTTTGGGGGCATAGACGGGGAATAATCAACCCTGGAGCCTCGAGGCAGTGGCCCATCGGCTGCGACCGGAAGGCGTGCCCCTGAGGGAACGACCCTTCGACGAAGCTGCTCACGAGATGCTTTCGGGAGAATGATGAAAGCGGCGATGGGTTTGTCAGCGAACTTGCGGGACTGGAGACTAATATCATGAGGCTCTTCTTTCTTTCAGCGCAGAATAGATTTTCTCCGAGGTGATCGGTAAATCTTTAATCTGAATCCCAATGGCGTCATAAACGGCATTCGCGATGGCCGCGGCCGTTGGACTCGAGGTATTTTCTCCAATGGGTTTGCTCCCGAAAGGGCCCGGGCCGGGAGCATCATAAATATTAACCGTTTCGTGGGGAGGAATGTCCCGGATACTGGGTATCTTGTACTCTCCCAGATTCGCCGCGACGATCTTGCCGTCTTGATCCAAAAGATCCTCCATGAGCGCGAAGCCCACTCCCTGGATCATGCCGCCTTCAATCTGGCCCTGATGGGTGAGCGGGTTAATTACAGTGCCGACATCCTGTACCGATACAATTTTCACGATCCTCATCTGGCCGGTATCAGGCTCGATCTCAATCTCCGCGATTTGAGCGCCAAAAGATTGCGTGCCTTCGCGCGCCGTAGTCGCAAATCTCCCCACCTCTTTGAGCGGCTGCCCACACGCCGCCGAACGTGCAGCGAGGCCGGCGAAAGAAATGCTTTTCTTCCCGGGTCCCGACAGGCCGCTGTCCCGGATCGTCACGAGATCAGGAGAGCCCTGCCAAAGTCCGGCCGCGACCTCTTTCATTCTTTGAGCGAGAGCCTGCGCCGCCTGGGCGGCAGCCCGACCCGCCAGGTAGGTGACACGGCTTCCTCCAAGAGCGATATCGTTTTCAAAAGAATCCGTATTGCCGGAGATGATGACAATTCCTTCGCCGGGTATCCCGAGCGTTTCAGCGACGATTTGCCGCAGAATCGTGTGCGCGCCCACGCCGGTGTCGGTGACGGTGGTCAAGAGATAGATTTTCCCATCCGGGTTCACGCCAACCTCGACATTCGCTTCCCCCGGACCGATGTCTCTAAAGCAGAGGGCCAGGCCTCTTCCTCTCAAGGAGTGTCTGCGGTTGAGAATGGGCACTCTGACCTTTTCTTTAATGGCATCCAAAAGCACTTTGCCTCTATCGCTGTCCACGTGGACGCCGGTTGGTAAGGTGTTTCCCGGCATGAGGATGTTCAGGCGCCTTAGTTCCAAAGGGTCAATCTTAAGTTCCCGGGCGATGTGGTCCGTGTGAGACTCAACGGCGAAGTAGACCTGCGGATCCCCGGGCCCGCGCATATGTCCGCTCGGGACGGAGTTCGTATAGACCGACAGCGCCTCTACAGTGACATTGGGAATGTGATACGCGCCGGCCCCGTGGCGGGCGCCGGGCAGGTTAATCGTGGCATTGGGCTTGAACGCTGCGTAGGCGCCGCTGTTGAAAACCATTTTCACCGTCCTCGCCCAGAGTCTGCCGTCCTTCTTAACGCCGGTCTTAATCGTGATGGTGGAAGGGTGGCGGGGATTTCCCGCTGTAAGCTCCTCGCCATAGCTCATCACCATCTTTACCGGCCGCCCTGTGGCCCTGGCGAGATAATAAGCCATGGGGATGTCCATGAGAGAACCCTTGCCGCCGAAGTCACCGCCCACGGGACTAATCTCGAAAAGGATCTTTGCCGGATCCATCATCAGAACTTCAGCCAGGTACTGTTTGGTTTGAAACGGCACCTTATTCGAGGCCCGGATACGAATACTGTCCTCAGCACCGGCGCCTACCACGCAGGCATGCGGCTCGAGATACGCCTGGTGCGCCCTCTGAGTTGTGAAGGTTTGCTCGAAGACGAAATCGGATTCGGCAAATCCTCTTTGGCAGTCTCCTACCTGCCATGAGACATGAGAGTGGACGTTGGGGATGCCCGGGAGGGGATCAGGCGCGTTTCGATACCGGGACAGGCCTTCATGGAGAGTCGGCGCGTCTTCCCGCATCGCCTCTGCAGGATCAAAGACGGCGGGAAGCTCCTCGTATCCCACTTCGATGAGGTTCGCGGCTTCCTCTGCGACTTCGGGGGACTCTGCGGCAATGGCCGCAACTTTTTCGCCAACGAATCTCACCCGATCCCGCGCCAGAATCGGCATATCGCGGAGCTGCCGGCCGAAAAGCTGGCTTGAGACATCGCGCGCGGTTAAGACGGCGAACACCCCCGGATATGCCTCGGCCCGAGAAGTGTCGATTCTTGTGATGCGGCCGTGCGGGATAGGGCTCCTGAGAACCTTTCCCCAAGCCATGCCCGCAAGCGCCCGGTCTGCCGTGTAGAAAGCCTTACCCGAAACCTTATCGGCCCCGTCAACCCTTAGGCTCGCTTTGCCGATCGCCGAATATTTTTTCAAGCTCGTTCCCCCGCTGATGGCGGAGCACACGGGCAAAGGGCATAGAGCTGATTTTTTCAGCGCCATGCTCTTTGCGCCATGCACTTAGCTTGGATTCTCGTGCTCTCTCTCATCAAGAGGCGATGATTTTGTAAGCGAACTTTTGGAACACCGATTAGCCTCGACCCGAGAAAACCGGTTTGCCTTCGGTTTTTTCAATGTAGCGGACGAACCGATACTTGTTCTCTGTGAGGTCCATGTCTGAGCGTTGGGCTTTCCGGTGCTCCAGGGTTTCCTCTACCTTGGCGACGATAAAGCGCGGGCCCTTTTCTTTGATGGCTGACAACATCTCCGCTTTAAAGGCTTCAAGCTCTCTGACCGTCACGGCGTAGGAAACACCCGCGTCTCTCGCCATCGCCGCGAGATCCGCTTTTCCCGCCGTGGCAGTCGGACGACTGATTCTGCTCCCGCTGTAAGCCTCATTGTCGAAAACAAACACAACGAGGTTTTCGGGATTTAGACTTCCAAGCGTCGGAAGGTTAAACAGAGAGAGCAAAACGCTTCCGTCTGACTCGAGAACGATGACTTTTCTGTGAGGAAGTCCCAGTGCCATTCCCAGACCGACGCCCAAGGCATTCCCCATGGATCCCAATAGAAGATTGCCCTCGTGCTTGCAGAGCTGTCCCCAAATCCACTGGCCGCTGACCGATGGCACAACGAGTTGATCCGAGATGTGGGGAACAAGGGCCTCCAAACAATCATTGCGGTTCATGTCGTGAAGTCTCCTGTGAAAAGCAATGCGACGGGCTGCTTGAGCGCGTGCATCATGCGCACCGCCTCGCCGGGTTTGGTCTCGAGGTCCCGAACGTCGGCGATGACTGCATATTCGATGTTGAGGGCTTTGAGCTGCGCCTCAGTCCTGATCCCGGTGGGCGCAAACCGGAAGCTGTTTCTGTGGTCTGCAAAACTGCCGACATAAGATATCAGGAGCAGAAGCGGAATCCCAAGCCGGACTGTTACGGTCAGGAGATTGTAGGAGCAGACGAACAGTCCGGTGCCTTCCATGTAACAGGCGCACTGCTTACCCACGAGGGAGGCTCCGGAGGCGATCGTGATGGCTTCGGCCTCGCTGGCGACCGGAACCAATTGAAAAAGTTTTTCGCTCTCTAAAAGGGGCAGGATGCCGCTCAATCGTGTTTCGGGAAGATAAGTAATGAAATTGATTCCCGAACGCCTCAGTTGTTCCACTATGTTTCTGGTTAGTTGCTCTTCCATAAAGTTGTATTTCTCCGCCCGTAAAACCGACGGCGCCTTAGAGACGTGTTGAC
>JACQUW010000363.1 GCA_016210115.1 Deltaproteobacteria bacterium
TCTCCCAGCTGAGCTACGGCCCCACTGCTATGGATTGAGGAAAGAAAGGGCTAGGCGATGAGCAAAAATCCCACCACACTCACGGCCCAGTCGCCTCTACTATCCTGAAACGGCGGCTGAAAGTCAACCCCAATCAGTTGAAGCCGGCGGCTTACGGGTGAAGGACGTTGGTGCAATCTAGCCATCGCCGCCTGGCCGGACAATTCACGGACAGGACAGAGAAAAGCTTCTGATATCTTGCGTTTGGAAGAAGCACTTGATGTGCGATCAAAGTCTCCTCGACCTTATCTTTTGGCAAGAGGGGATTTTGGGAAAGTCACCTGTAGCCCAGAATTTGGACGGAAGCGTCGTTCCATTTGCCGCCTCCAGATGCCAAAGCAATCACGGTTTTTGGTCACTGCCGAAACTGTTGTCATCGACAATCGCACTTACAGCATCATCGTGGACCGCACGAATCCCAACGAAACGAACCGACAGATATGGTTCCCAGGCTTAGTTAGGGCCTGCTTTAAAGTCTCAACAATCGCCTGGCGTTGCCCTCGAGAATCGCGTCCTTCTCCGCCTGAGGGCAATCTAACGCTTCGACTTTTTCCACCCCCATCCAATCTCCCAGAGTATAGGGATAATCGGTGCCCAGGAGGAGATGGTCGGCCCCCGCGATACGCCTCAGGTAATCGAGCGTATCAACGCGGTAGACGAGGGTATCGAAGTAGAGGTTCTTCAGATAAGCGCTGGGAGGCGAGGAGGACTGGGCGGCGCGGGAGCCGCTGCGAACGGCAAAGCCGCGATCGAATCTTCCCAGGTGATAAGGCAAGAAGCCGCCGCCGTGAAGAACACACAGCTTCAGTTTGGGAAATCTGTCGAAGACGCCACTATACGTCATATAGCCCAGGCAAAGCGCGCTGTCCGCAGGGTTCCCGCAAATGAGACGGAGTCCATAGCCTTCCATGCGCTCTGATCCCGCGACATCCTCCGGATGCATTACAACAAGGACGTCGTGTTCCTCAGCGGCTTTCCAAAACGGATCGAACTCCTGGCTATTGTAATATTTACCGTTGACGTTCGAGCCGATATACGCGCCGCAGAATTTCAGTTCCTCGACCGAACGACGCAATACCGCAGCGGCCCGCTCGGGATCCTGCAAAGGGACGGCTGCAAGAGCAACGAAGCGTCCCGGATGACTCTTCACAACTTCGAGCAAGCCCTCATTGTAAAGCCGGCACCACCGCTCTCCCTTTTCTGCTTCGAGCCGGTAACCGAGACTCGCCGTATGGGCAATCAGAGCACCTATGGCTATGCGGCCCTGCTCCATCGCCTGAAACCTGCGCTCCAAATCTGAGAGGTCGGCCTGAAGCGCGTAGCGCGGTCCGCCGGCAAACGACAGAGTTGTTTCGCCGTTCCTGTTCTCAGCGGCTTCGGCGCCGAGCGTCTTGCCGTGCTTTTTCACCTCCTCAACGAGACTGCTGGGAAAATAGTGGTGGTGGATATCGATGGCTTTGGCGCTCATATGGGTCTTCAGTTTTTCTTGAGACTGGGTATCAGTCCATCACATCGCGTCTTCCGGTCTCTCGTATCTCGCCCTGCCCCTTCTCTCCTTGATGGTGGGATAGGCCACCACGAAGATCGTGAGGACGATCAGTGCGATGACGCTCGGGAAGAGCAGCCATTTAGCCCCGTAAGCCGCCGTAGAGATCCACAAATAGTTCTCGGCAATTTTTCCAAGGATCAATCCCAGAACGAGAGGAGGTCTCGGCCATCCGTACAGGACCATAAAATAGCCCAACACACCGAAAATCAAAGTGGCGACAAGATCGGACAGGCTATTGTTGGCGGTGAACGATCCGATGAAGACAAAGAGCAGAAGGAAAGGAATCAGGAGTGAGCCGCGGATAAACGTAAGGGCAGCGAGCTGGTTCAAAATAAGAAAACAAAGTCCGGCAACGATCAGGTTTGCGATGATGAGGACCCAAACCATAGCGAACGTGACGTTCAGGTGCTGCTTGAGCATTTCAGGCCCCGGGTTGAGACCCACGATGAGCAGCGCTCCGAGTAGAAGCGCCATGCTGCCGCTCCCCGGAATGCCGAAGGCAACCGTGGGAATCAGATCGCCCCCGCGGGTCGCGTTGTTCGCCGCTCCTGGACCGAGAACCCCCTCAACGGCTCCCTTTCCTGCCCGGCTTTTGTCTTTGAGACCCTGGACCGCGTGACCATAAGAGATCCACTGCGCGACATTGGCTCCCAAAACCGGGAGCACCCCAAAATAGATTCCGATCAGGCTGCAGCGCATGACAAGCCAGAAATGGCGAAATGTGTCTTTCACACCCTCCATCACCCCAACCAATTTCATCTTCGGAACTTCCGAGATGCTGGTTCCTCTGACAGCCAGGTCAACGATTTCCGGTATAGCAAATAGCCCCACGACCACCGGAATGATATCAAGGCGGTCCCACAGGTAAAGGCTCCCGAAGGTGTACCGGAGAGACCCTGTTTGAGGATCAACCCCTATAGATGCGAGCATCAGCCCGACACCGCCGGCCAGGAGCCCTTTGATGAGAGAGGGTCCGGCAAGGGTACCGATGAACGTGACTCCCATAATCGCAATGATGAAAAGCTCAGGAGAGCCGAATAGCAGGACCAACGGCCGCATTATAGGAATGGACAGCATCAGCGCCACGGCGCCCGCGATGGCGCCCACCACGGAGCTCATGATGGCCGCTCCAAGGGCCCTGCCGGCCTCGCCCTTTTTTGACATGGGGTAGCCATCGAGAATGAGCGCGGCAGAAGAACCCTCACCCGGGATGCCAAAAAGAATTGACGTAATATCGCCGGTGGTGCCGGTGACGGCCAGCATCCCGAGAAGAAAGCAAAACGCCTCCACGGGTTGCTTGATCGTGTAGGAGAAGGGCAGCATCAAAGCCAGAGTGGCCAGCCCTCCGAGCCCGGGAAGGAGCCCGACAAAAAAACCGACGGCGATGCCAATCAGGAGATAGCCGAAGGCCGGCCATGCCAGCACCTGCCAAAAACCGCTCACAAATGCATCAATCATACCTCATCCTCTACCCAAATTCGTGCTACGGGTTTATCTTATCTCGTTCACTCCGTCAATCATTTTGCTGATCCCGATGAGAGGCGCTCGCGGAATATGATTGTCTGAAGACATGGATGAAGATTCCCTCTATTCTCCCAGGACCTTTTTCATCCGCTCGACGACTTCGCGAGGATGCCCCACGACCTCTTTTGCCAAAGCTTCCAGTTCATCGCCGCTACCGGGCTCCGCCTCCAGTTTCTTCTTAGTCGTTTCCGTAACGAATTGCGGGTCGCGGACGGTTTTCATAAACGCTTCCCTCAGAAGCTTCAAGCGGTCCGGAGGAAGGCCGGGAGGAGCTACTAAGGGACGGCCGAAATTACCGGAGGCCAGGATTACCGAGAGGAGGCGGCGGCCGGACTCGGGCGTTTTATATTCGTCCATAAGCTCGTAAATCGTTGGAACGTCCGGCAACCTGGGATCTCGTTTGCGCCCGGTCTGAAGGAGCACCCGGACGAGATCTCGCTTGCGCCAGCTTTGGAAAGGCTCGCGGGAAAGGAAAGTGGGAATGCTCAGAGCCCTGCATTGAACCTCTCCTCTTTCGAGGGCCAGATCCTGCTCTCCTCCGCCCTTGTAACCTACGACGATCTTGAACTTTGCTCCTATCGTCTCTTCCAAGAGCCTGGGAACGAAATAGCCGCTCGAACCCGTGCCGGTGGCCGAGCATCTCGGAGGGTCTTGTGCTTTGCGAACGTCTTCAATCGACTTGTAAGGAGAATCAGACCGCATGTAAAGGAGCCAGGTGGTTTTCTCGGGTGAGCCGATCCAGCTAAACTTCCCCCAATCGAACTGAATATCCGGGCGTCCGGTAAGCTGATCGAGGTAGAGAGGGCCGCCAATTCCGCCCCAAGTGAGTCCGTCCGGCTTGGCTACTGCGTAAACATAATTAGCTGAAATCAGACCGCCGGCTCCCGGCATGTTCTGCACAATAAAGTCAGGGTTCCCTGGTAAGTGTCTTCCCATGTGGTTTGCCACGATACGCGCCCATCTGTCGTAGCCATCGCCGGCCAGGAAGCCTACGACGATTCGAATTGTCTTTCCCTGGTAGAATGGAGTCTGGGACCAGGCGCCCTGACTCCACAAGAGGACCGTCGCCAAAATCGCTACGACCTGCTTGATGGAGATCGAGCGGAGGCCCACGAATTTGAAACCATAGCCGTCCACTGAAGTTGTCATTGTCCCATGATCCTTTTCACGCGGGCGATCACATCGGCGGGATGATCCAATACTTTGTGAGCCAGCTGTTGCAATTCCTCTCCGCTTACGGGGTCTACTTCCATCTTACTTTTTTGCGCTTCGGCCAGGAGCTCCGGATCTTTGATGGCTGCGCTGAAGCCGGCGCGCAAAATCTTGGCTTGTTCAGCCGTCGTTCCAGGCGCGGCCATAATCGGCCGCCCGAAATCCTCGGACGCAAGGATCACCTCGGCGATGCGCCGGCTGAATTCCGGAACTTTTTCCTTCTCGAAGACCTCCCAGATCGTAGGCGTGTCGGGAATTTTCGGGTGCCGCTGTTTGGCGGTGTAAAGCAAAGCGCGGACAAACTTGTTTTTCTGCCAAGTCAGGAAAGGCTCGCGGCCGAAAAATGGAGAAGCGGTCATGCCGCGACACTGCACCTCTCCTCTCTCAACTCCAATATCGATTTCAGAGCCGCCCTGATAACCGAGAACCGTGTGAATCTTCAGCGGCGGAAGCGTCTCCTCGAGCAGCCGGGCAAGAATGTAGTCGGAACTCGCGGTGCCGGTCGAGCCGCACCGGGGTGGCTGCTTGGCCCGCCGGATATCTGCGATGGATTTGAACGGAGCGTCGGAGCGCATGTAGAAGAGTATCGGCTCCCGAACCGGGGACCCGATCCAGACGAACTTGCGAAGATCGAACTTTACCTCCGGCCTGCCCACGAGCTGGTCCAGGTAGAGGCCGGGATTTGGCATGCCGAGGGTCAGGCCGTCCGCTTTCGCCACCGCGTATACATAATTGGAGGCGACAATTGATCCGGCGCCGGGCATATTCTGCACTATGATCTCGGGGTTGCCGGGGATGTGCTTCGGCATGTAACGAGCGAGCAGGCGAGCCCAGCGGTCAAAAAAACCTCCGGCGGTGTTTCCCACAACAAAGCGGATCGTCTTTCCCTGGTAATAAGGGGTTTGCGCTCGAAGATCAGAGGTGCATGCCAGCAATAGCGCTAAACCAAGCAGTATCGGTTTCATATCCGCCTCCCTTCACAGCCGCTGTTTTTTTTCGGAGAATCCTTCTCTAACCCCGTCGCCATGGCAAAAGCAATAATTATTACTCACCCTGTCCTTAATCCCTCTCGTGAAGGGAGGGGAGATTTCTTAGATTTCTTCTCCCTTGCGGGAGAAAGCCTGCCCTGGGCATGTCGAAGGGGCGACGGTGAGGGCTATCTAAAGTTTTATATAATGCTCGCTAGACGCAGAGTTCCTGGCGCGTCACTTTACCGGGAAAAACGTCCAGGCACTCCTGGTTCCGTACGACGATCTGCCCGTTGGCGACAACCGCCTCAATTCCCGGAGGATGCTTTCGGACCTCGTTTTCATCCAGTTAGGCCGGAAGGCGATGGCTGACCAGGTCGTCTATCCTATCAGCATCGAAAATCGTGATATCAGCCGGCATTCCAACTTTAAGATTTCCACGGTTGAGCCTGAGCTTCGCAGCGGGAAATCCGGTCACTTTCCAGACCGCCTGCTCAAGGCTAAAGAGTTTTTTCTCGCGGCACCAGTAGCTTAAGATGCGGGCGGGCGCCCCGTGCCAGAAAAAACGATCCAGGTGCGCGCCCGCATCCGTGCCGATGAGGCCGTGTGGGCTCTTGATCATGTCGGCGAGAATTTCGAGATGGCCGTTGGCGAAGCCGTTCAGGAGCAGACCCGATCGCAAATCGTCCCCGATCCATGTATCCAACAGAGCGTCGATCGCCGCTTTGCCCGTAAGCCGGGAGATCTCCACCACGTTTTTTCCCTCGACGGATTTAAGCGCGGGATTTTCTACTCGCTCGAAGACCACGTTCTGCCATCCCAACCATTCGGAATACTCCGGCCGGCCTGCGCCCCGGCTTCTCTCGCTCTCCAGTTTCGACCTGACCTCTTTATCCCGCAGAGCCACCGCTAGAGTTTGACAATCTCTTTTAATCGATTCCCACGTGGGCAAGCCATTAAAGATAAAGCAATCAGTAATTCCAAAGCGGCGAATATGTTGGTAAGGGATGACGACTCCGTTGATTTCCTTTCCGCTCTTGCTCGATTCTTCCATGTAAGCAATCGCGCTCGGCCCGAGATCCTTCTCTCCGGGCCTCAGTCGAAACTCATTGCCGATCATCAAAGTCCGGACCCGTTCCACCAGGTCCGGAAAACCGCTCTCCGGCTTCAGCAGATTGCTGAAGCCGTTGAACTGAAAGCAACCGCCGTACTCGGCGGCGAGATTTGCCAGCTCGACGATTTCATCCTGATTGGCAAAGGTGCTGGGCGTTCCGGCATGCACGGCAGGGCCACCGCGCGGGCTGGAGGAAAAACCGATCGCTCCCGCCTCAAGACCTTCGCGAACCATATTTTTCATGGCTGCCAGTTCATCGGGCTGCGCCTCTCGCTGATAAGCCGCCTCCCCCATGACCGCCAGCCGCACGGGAGAATGGGGCATCAGCGCGGCAACGTTAATCCCGACCCTCCCGCGAAGGTAGCCGAGATACTCGGGGAAGGTCCTCCATTCCCATGCCTTTTCATCGATGTAATTGTCCAATACGCGCGCCAGATAGGCGACGAGAACCTTCAAAGCCTCGGGATTGGAAGGCACGGGGGCGCAAGAGGCTCCGCAGTCGCCGATCACAACCGTGGTGACGCCGTAGTTCACGACGGGGTTTCCGTGGGGATAGAGAACCAGAAAGAGATCCAGGTGAGTGTGAGAATCGATAAAACCGGGCGCCACGATTTTCCCGCGGGCATCGATCTCTTTCCTTCCGGAGGCTATGTTTTTTCCAATGACAGCTATCTTTTCCCCTTCCACCCCCACGTCGGCCTCATACCCCGGCGCTCCAGACCCATCGATCAGAAGTCCGTTTCGAACAACCAGATCAAATGACATAGATAACTCCTTATCTCTGCATCAGGGTTGCTCTCAGGCTACATTGGGGTCTTACTCATTGCCTACTCGCCCAAGAGCTTTTTCATCCGCTCGACGACAGCCGGTGGCGAGGCGATGACTTCTTTGGAGAGAGACTCCAGTTCCTGACCGTGTGTAGGATCAATGTCGAGCTTTCTCTTCTTTGCCTCTTCCAGCAGTGCAGGATCTTTGATTGCTTTGTCGAACGCATCCCGCAGAATCTTAACCCGATCGGCAGGAGCTCCCGGAGGGGTGACGATCGGACGGCCAAAATCACCGGCAGCCAGAATTACTTTCGCCAGGCGTTTCGCATCCTCCGGCGTCTTGTACTTCTCCATGAGCTCGTAGATGGTCGGAACATCTTTGAGTCTTTCGTCCCGCCGGCTGCCTGTTTGGACCAGAACTCGGACGAATCCTCTTTTACGCCAGGAGATGAAAGGCTCGCGAGCAAAGTAGGCGCTGATCGTAAACGCGCGGCACTGGACCTCGCCTCTCTCCACCGCCAGATCGATATCCTGTCCGGCCACATAGCCCGAGACGATCTCAAACTTGGTGCCGAGAGTCTCTTCTAGAAGCTTGGGCATGTAATAACCTGTGGAAGTGACTCCTGTAGCCCCACACTTGGGCGGGGTGGACGCATTCCGGACGTCGTCCATGCTTTTGTAGGGGGTGTCGGCCCGCATGTAAAGCACGTGGTTTGACGTAACGGTGCTCCCGATCCAGCCGAACTTCGTCCAGTCAAATTTTACCTCCGGCCGTTTCGTCAACTGCTGAAAATAAAGCGCCGGATAAATCGCGCCCAACGTCAGTCCATCCGGTTTGGCGACATTGTAAACGTGATTCGCGGTGATTAGAGATGCCGCCCCCGGCATGTTCTGAGCGATCGTGTTCGGATTTCCCGGGATATGCCTCGCCATATGCCCGGTGATAAGTCGCGCGTACAGGTCGTAAGCATCGCCGGCTTTGGTGCCCACGACGACCGTAATGGTCTTCCCTTCGTAAAAAGGTGCCTGGGCCTCCACCGGCGGAACAAAAAAAGGCACGAACCCGCACAGCGATAGAAAGAGAAATGCCTTGAGAGTTACGCGCATCATATTCTTAGCTCGCGAACTTTTGAAATGTACAAGCATAAATCCTCCTATTTCAGCAGTTTTTTCATTCGTTCAATGACTTCCGGGGGTTGTGACATCGCCTCTTTGACAATCGATTCGAGCTCTTCACCGGATTTCGGATTCAGCTCGTAATTTCTTTTCTTAATCTCATCCAAGAACTGGGGATCGTTCATGGTCTTTTTGAAGGCCTCCCGCAGAATCTTTACCCGATCCGCTGGAATGCCGGGGGTCGCCAGCATCGGACGGCCAAGCGCGCCCCCTGCGAGGATAACGGAGGCCAGCCGGCGGGCTGATTCCGAGGTTTTGTAGCGATCCATGAGTTCATAGATCGTGGGCGTGTCTGGCAGTCGGGGATCTTTCTTCCGGCCCGTTTGAATAATGTTGCGAACAAACGCTTTCTTCCGCCATGTGTGGTAGGGCTCGCGGGAAAAAAAGGCCTCAATGGTGAAGGCGCGGCAGTGCAACTCTCCTCTTTCTACGGCGAGATCGATGTCCGGGCCGCCCGGATAACCCGTGACAAGCCTGAACTTCGTTCCCAGCGTCTCTTCGAAAAGCTTCGGAAGATAATAGGCCGTGTCGGCTGTCGATTGGGACCCGCATCTCGGCGGCTCGCTTGCCTTGCGGACATCGTCGATCGTTTTGTATGGGCTGTCGGCGCGCATGTACATTTGATGCTCGCCCTCAACCGGCGAACCGATCCACACAAACTTTGCCCAGTCATATTGAACCTCTTTGCGCCCGATAAGCTGATCGAAATAAAGCGTGGGAACAATAGATCCGATCACCGTCAAACCATCGGGCTTCGCGACATTATAAACGTAGTTGGCCGCGATTTTGTGACCCGCGCCCGGCATGTTCTGCGCAACCAGCTCCGGGTTGCCCGGGATGTGCTTCCCGATATGGGCGGCAATGAGCCGTGACCACTGGTCATAGAGGGCGCCCGGCGTAGTTCCCACGATGACCTTGATGGTTTTTCCTTTGTAAAAGGGCTCAGATTGAGCTTGGAGGCTGGAGGCGAAACAGAGTGTCCATGCCAGGAAGGCCAAGAATCCTGAAAAGGCTTTTGTCATTACCTTCTCCTTTCCTCGAAAGCGCTCACCTTGGGGGCAAGCAACCGGCAACGGATCAGGATTGAGTCGAAACTGAGGCGTGATTTCAAATCCTCAGCACTCTTCTTCTGTCTCAAGGGTGGATCAATTTTATAGAGATTGCACCAGGTGTCAAACCTGGTTCCCAAAAATCTTTCAGGCATTCAGATCTGAGAGATTTGTCAATGCATGCTCCGTCCGGTCCTTGCTCATGGTCCGGACGAAGCTTGTCGAAGTGTAGACGGACGGGTTTCACCGAAGTCAATCTCGCCCTATTACCCATTTCATCCGTTCAATCACTGCTTGAGGCTGGTCTGTTACCTCTTTCGCTGATGTCGCCAACTCTTCCCCGCTCAGAGGTTTCACGTCCCAGCCTTGTTTCTTGGCATCTGCCAGAAGGTCCGGATCGTGGAGAGTTTTGGCGTAAGCTTCGCGCAGCGCTTTTACCCGGTCCTGGGGAACGCCTGGAGGCGCGAGGATGGGACGCCCCAGTGTTGCCGCCGTCAAGACAACCTTCACGAGACGCCGTCCCGACTCATGGGTTTTATAACGGTCCATGACCTCATTGATACTCGGAACATCGGCCAATCTCGGATCACGCTTTTTCCCCGTCTGCAGGAGAACACGAAGAAATCCTTGCTTATGCCAGCGGATGTACGGCTCCCGGCCAAAGTATGTTGCTACCAACGGAGACCAACAGACCACTTCGCCTCTTTCCAGAGCCAGATCGATCTCGGCCCCTCCTTGATAGCCTCCGACGATTTTCGACTTAATCCCCAAGACCTCTTCCAGCAGCCTCGGTATATAGTGTCCGGTGGTTCCGGTGCCGGAGCTGCCGCACCTGGGCGGTTCTTTCGCGTTCCGAAGCTCATCAATCGTGCGATAAGGGGTATCAGCTCTTACGAAATGGAGAATTTCGTTTTGCTCCGGGGAACCGATCCAGGTGAACTTTGACCAGTCGAACTGGACCTCTTTGCGTCCCACAAGCTGATCGAAATAGAGCGCGGGGTTGACCGCCCCGAGAGTGAGTCCGTCCGGCTTGGCCACATTGTAGACATGATTCGCTGCCACTAAAGAGCCGGCGCCCGGCATGTTCTGCACAATGATGTCGGGTTTTCCGGGAATATTTTTGCCCAGATAGCGCGCCGTCAGGCGCGGCCATAAATCATAGCCGCCGCCGGGGGAGGAGCCAATGACGATGCGTATTGTTTTGCCCTGAAAAAATGGAGTCTGAGCATGCAGCGGCTCAGGTAGCAGAGAAACGAAGCAGCAAAGGAACAAGAAGACAGGGTGATCGGGAATCAGTCCTTTTAGCCGTTGAACCACCGAGTCGTACAGCGCCTGAAACATAGAGTTACCCTCGTCGTTTCTCTGTTTCAACGGAAACGATTTTGGCTACTGAACGAAGAGTTTTTTGATCTGCTCGACCACCTCGGGAGGCTGGTCCATGACCTCCCTGGCTGTCGACTGCAACTCCTCTCCCGATGACGGGTTGACCTCGATGCGCAGCTTTTTTGCCTCCGCTAGGAGATCGGAGTCCTTGACGGCTTTCTCGTAAGCGGCGCGGAGAATTTTGACCCGTTCAATAGGTGTCGCGGGCGGGGCCATCATGGATCGAGCCCAATCCCCGCCTTGAAGCATGGCCTCGGCAACCCGCCGCTTGGTCGCGGGCGTTTTGAATTCATTCATCAGCTCATGGACGGTGGGGGCATCGGCCAGACGCGAGTCCCGTTTGCGCCCGCTTTGCGCCAGAAATCGTACAAAGCCCTTTTTGATCCAGGTAAGAAACGGCTCACGCGCGAAAAAGGTTGAGACCGTCAATCCCTGACAGGCGACCTCCCCTCTCTCTACTGCCAGAGCGATCTCTGAGCTTCCCGGATATCCTAACACGTGGTTGATTTTGGCGCCTATCGTCTCCTCAAGTATTTTCGACATAACGTAATCGGAGCTTCCTGCTCCTGTTGAGCCGCACTTCGGAGGCTCTTTGGCTTTGACCACGTCTCTGATGGATTTGTAGGGAGCGTCCGCTCTTATGAAGAGCATCATGTCGTCTTTTTCCAGAGAGCCGATCCATTGAAACTTCGGGAGATCGAATTTGACCTCCGACTGTCCGGCCAGTTGGCTCAGGTAGACGTTGTTGTGGGGCATGAGAACGGTTGTTCCATCCGGTTTTGCCACCCCCCAAACGTAGTTCGCAGCCGTCACGGATCCGGCGCCGGGCATGTTCTGGACGATGACGTCCGGGTTCCCGGGTATATATTTGCCGATGTGGCGCGAAATCAGCCGTGCTGCCCGATCGTAGCCTCCGCCGGTGCTTAGCCCGACGACGATCCGGATCTGTTTGCCCTTGTAAAACGGATCTGTCTGCGCGCTGGCCGTCCGGCCGAAGAAGACCAGCAAAATGCCCCATACAATCAGGACTGGTAAAAACCTTCTCATGGTGACCTCCATTCTAGCTTGTTTGACGCAGTCATTGGGTCCCTATTCGCTTGAAAGTGTTCGCACACATTATCAAAGCGTTTATCCTCCGCGAACCGGGAGCCGTTTCTCCGTTTCAGTCTTCGCCAAGCGATCGCTTATTTACTTTCCGAGAAGTTTTCTCATCCTCTCGATAACCTCAGGGGGCTGGTGAATCACCTCTTTGGCAAGGCTCTCCATCTCTTCGCCGCTTACAGGCTCCAGGTCGAACTTCCTCTTTTTGGCCTCCTCGACGAATCCCGGATCTTTGACCGCCTTCACGAACGCTTCACGGATGAACTTGGTCCGTTCCGAAGACAGTCCTGGAGTCGCTACCATTGGACGGCCGAAAGCGCCGGCAGCGAGGACGACCGTGGCCAGGCGTCTGCCCGCCTCGGGCGTTTTGTATTGGGTCATAAGCTCAGACATCAGTGGGACGTCGGGCATTCTCGCGTCACGTTTGCGTCCTGTTTGCATGATGTTACGAACGAAGCCCCTTTTGCGCCAGCTATGGAACGGCTCTCGATTGAAGAAAGCCTCGATCGTCATGGCGCGGCATTGGAGTTCGCCTCGCTCGACCGCCAGGTCCACCGGGCCGCCGCCCTGATAACCGGTGACAATGTTGAATTTTGTTCCGATGGTTTCCTCCAGCAACTTGGGCATGTAGTAGCCCGTGGAAGAAATTCCCGTGGCGCCGCACTTGGGGGGCACCGTCGCGTTCCGAATGTCCTCCACGTTTTTGTAGAGGGCGTCGGTGCGCATATACATCTGATGCTCGCTTTCCACGGGCGAGCCGATCCAGGTGAGCTTAGTCCAGTCAAACTGGACCTCTTTCTGGCCAACAAGCTGATTGAAATAGAGGGCGGGAGAGATCCAGCCCAGGGTCAGGCCATCAGCTTTTCCCACATTGTAAACGTAATTGGCTGCGATTGCAGAGCCAGCGCCCGGCATGTTTTGAACAATGATGTTAGGATTGCCCGGTATGTACTTACCCATGAACTGAGCGAAGAGTCGCGGCCATTGATCGTTCGTGTCTCCCGCCGGATATCCGGTGACTATCCGTATGGTCTTTCCCTGGAAAAATGTGCTCTGGGCGGATGCGTGATCACTGAAAAGGCTTAGGACGAACAGCGTTACTAGCGGAAGCATCATAACCTTTAGACGCTGCAATCGTTCAAACCTTGAATCGTTGGCTCTCGGAAACATAAAACCTCCTTTAATTGGTGCAACTCGCTAGAAGTTTGGGATAGGCGAGAGCCCCGGATGTGTCACACCGGAGGGGAAGCTTTTCCTGTCCATATCTCTCCTCGGTCCGTGAAAACTCCGGCCTCGGTGGCCTGCTGACGCTTTGGAAAGAGAGGGTGAAACAATCGAGGTGACGTGCGTGATCATAGTGAAAGACAAATAACGCGACTTTTTCTCGCTTGTGGCTTATACACAGACCTACTTATACAAGGCCCAGCCAGACCATGAGTTGCCCGTCCGGGAATGGAAGGTTGAGCAGCCAGGTAAATAACCCCCAAAACGCGAACCAGGCGCAGGCCGTAAGCCCGAGCGATATTCCCCAGCCCTCGCCTCCCCGGACCTTCAGGTAAAGAAAGACAAACACCGGAACGGCGATAGCAAATCCCACGAACCAGATGCCAAAGAAAAACCCGAAGATCCAGCCGAAAATGTTCAGCGTCCTTCGACGGGCGCCCGTTTGGCCTGCATGACTGAACCGAAAATCCACCGGCGCATTCGTGCTGCCGGGGCCATCCTCCTGTTTCTTGTCTTTGCCCATCAACTCTCGGACCAGGAGAGTGACGGCAAGGACCAGCATCGGAATCCCGATGGCCCAAGGATAGAGCCGCGCCTGAAGGCGCCAGTCCTTCGCCTGATAAACGAATACAATGAAGAAGACCAGAATGACCAAGTCAAAAAGAGCTTGGGATCGGAATTTCATGTGCAACCTTCCTGTGATTGCGGGCCTTTGAGTCTGTTTGGATTTTTACGAGGATCCCTGCGCCTTCGCCAACCAGCCCCCCAATGCTTTCCGCTTATCATAGAGATATTCCCAACGTCAATCTCTAATAGACGGCAAGAACCGGAAGTGAAAACTTAATCCAATCTATTCATTTTTATTCCTTCAAGGCTGAACGGTCCGAACATTTATCACCCACCACCCTTTGAGTCCTCAGGCGGTTGCATTATCTATCGCACAGGGTCTATAGAAGACGGCATGCTTCTGATCGACAATGAGACGGTGGAAAAAATCCTGGATATGAAAGCATGCATGGAGGCGCTGGAGACCGGCTATCGTCGTCGGAATGCTGGGCTCCGGCGGCATGGCGCGGACGTATCTGGCTGGCAGGCTTAAAGGCCGAACGAGCCCCAGGCAAAAAACCTTCTTCGCCAACTTCGGGACGCAGGGGCTCCAATTTGCGTCGGTAGCGGGATACGTGGTCAGAGAAGCCAAAAAACGCGGTCTGGGGCAGGAGATTCCCACAAAGTGGTTCCTGCAGGATATCAGGGATTAACCGGGTAAATGAGAAGAAAGGAGAATTTTATGTCAGAGTACAAGACCATTCTTGTGGATAAAAAAGAGGGGGTGACGACGATTACATTCAATCGTCCCCAGGTCAAAAACGCCATGAGCCCGCAGTTGCATCTCGACATGGTCGATGCCTTAACGGAGATCGAGTATGACGACGAGACGCGTGTGCTGGTTTTGACGGGAGCCGGAGAGAGCTTCTGCGCGGGACAGGATCTGAAGGAATATTTCTATGATATTGACGATAATCCTAAGGCCCGTCATAGGGCGCGGGAGGCATCGAAGGAATGGCGGAGCTACAAATTGAGACTCCTGCCCAAGCCCACCATTGCAGCGGTTAACGGTTGGTGCTTCGGAGGGGCATTCTCGATCGTCGCCGGCTGCGATATCGCAATCGCCGCTGACGAAGCGGTGTTCGGTCTGAGCGAAGTTAATTTTGGCAAATTCCCGGGAGGGATGGTCACGAAAGATGTAAACGATCTGTTTCATCCCCGGGACGCGCTCTTCTATATTTTCACAGGGAGAAAGTTCGATGGTAAACAGGCGGCGGCCATGAAGTTTGTCAACTATTCGGTTCCAAGGGCGAAGTTGATGGATGAGGTTTATGGTCTCGCAGACGAACTCAAAACGAAGCATCCGGAGGTGCTGCGCATCGCTAAGGAGGCGTACAAATACGGCAGGCAGTTTGACTACGAGGAGGCATACGCGTTCGCGACCGCCAAGACGCGAGAGCTTGATTTTGTGGCAGGAAAGACCTGGAAAAAGGGATTCACTCAGTTCAAGAAGCACGAAATGAAGCCGGGGCTTGGGACCTACAAATGGGAGAAGGAATAGCAGATAGCGAATAACAAATGGCAAATAGCGGATGGCGAATACCAAATAGTCAAGTAGTTAATGGTCAATGGTCAACAGTCAATGGTCAAAGTTAGTGGGAGTGGGAAGTAAATGGACTTTCGGCTTCTCAAGGAAGAGGAAGAGCTGCGCCTCAAAGTGCGGGAATTCGTCCAGGCAGAACTCGTTCCGCTCGAATCCATCTTCGATGAGGCGCCGGACATCTTTGAGGGCACACGCTGGAAAACCCGGGCTCGGCTGAGCAGCGATCCAGAGGTCAAGCGCTATATCGAAGTCATGGAGGGGCTGGAGAGGAAAGCCGAAGCCAGAGGGCTCTGGTACCTGGATGTCCCAAAGCAATATGGCGGCCTGCAAGTTAGTAACGTCGCCATGATCGCCGTGACCGAAGAGCTCGAGCAAAGCTCGGTTCCTTTCGAGCTTGGAAACCACGTCTCCAATATCCTTTATGGATGCAAAGGAGAACAGGTCGAAAGATTTCTTCTTCCTTGTATTCGGGGAGAAAAAACCGCCTGCTTCGGTCTGACGGAACCGGGCGCCGGCTCCGATCCTTCGATGCTGGCCACGACTGCGAGTCCCGATGGAGATTATTTTATCCTGAACGGCTCGAAGATATTCCCCACGTTCGCCGACGTTGCGGATTTCATTCAGGTGTTTGCCAGGTTGCCCGGGACCCAAGGGCATGAAGGAATAACCTGTTTCCTGGTGGAGACCGGGACGCCGGGATATCAGGTGGTCCGCAGCGTCGCCACGATCGCGGGAACCGAGCCTTGTGAGCTGGTCTTTGAAAATTGCCGCGTTCCAAAGGGGCAAGTCCTGGGCGAGTTGGGGAAGGGTTGGGCCTTAAACCAGGCGTGGCTGGGCGCCCGGCGATTCCAGGTCGGAATCCGGTCGCATGGAATGGCGAAAAGAACGTTAAGACTGGTCCGCGATTATTTTAAGGACGCCGTAGCGGACTCGGAAAAATCCGGTGTGTCTCTCGGCGGTTTCATCGGCGAGCTGGAAGCGCTGCGTAGTCTCACCTATTTTGGGGCCTGGAAGGCTGACCAGGGCATGGATGTTCGCTTCGAGGCAGCGAGTGTGAAACTATTCAGCACGGAGTTGCTGCACAGGGTGATCGATTTTGGCCTGGAAGTGATCGGGCCTTCGGCTTTTCGGAAAACTCATAAGCTTGGCAGGTTCTTTCGCCATGCTCGAATCAGACGAATCATCGAAGGACCGTCCGAAATCCAGCGCCACATCATCCAGCGGGCGCTATTCCGGGAGGGCGCCGCTCTTATGGAGATTCGCTAGCTTCGGTTAATGCATCGCCGGGGATGGCCATTGCACAGTCATGGATTTTCGATTGACCGAAGAGGAAAGACTCATCAAAGAGGCCGCGGCTCGTTTCGTCAACCGAGAACTGCTTTCGGTGGAAGGCTCTTTTCTCAAACAAAAAGAGCCCTTCTTGCCGCCGGGGGACCCGGCGCGACGTGATCTGGATCCCCAAATCAGAAACAATCTTGCAGGAAAAGCGAGACACGCGGGACTCTGGGCGCCGGAGTTGCCCGAGAGCGCCGGAGGCTCCGGATTGAATCACCTCGCGCGCGTGCTGGTTTATCGGGAATTTGGGCGAACGGTTTTGCCTTTCGAGCCGCCCGCCATACCGGCGGTGGTCGCAAAAAGCCAGTCTGCGAAAAGAATCGCCGCCGGAGAGCTTTCTTTAAGCCTCGCTTTTCACGAACTTCACAATACCGGAAAAGCGGACGAGATAACTGCCAGCTATCGATCATCTCCTGAAGGTTTTTCTCTCTGCTGTTCTGGACTCGACGTCTTCAATCCTGCCGCCGACCTTTTTCTTTTGCCGGCCAAGGAGGAGAGTTCGAGCCGGATCAGTCTGTTTCTTCTCGATAAGAGCGATCCGGCGCTCTCAATTCTGGATGAGGTTGATCTCAATACAGATCAGAGGGTCGGCGCGCTGGCCGTCAATGAAAGCACGCTTCCGCCCGACGGGCTCATGGGAGATGAGGAAGAAATCCAGAAGATTATCGCGGGAGAACAACTCCGAATTGCCGCCCGCTCGCTGGGTATCGGGAGCCGGTGCATCGAGGCGTCTCTCGAGCACGCGCGCAACCGCGTTACGTTCGGGCGCCCGCTCGCCTCGCGCCAGGCCGTTCAGTGGATGCTGGCGGATCTGGCTGTCAGCATGCGCCTTGCCACCTGGCTTACCCTGGAGGCTGCCTGGCGCGCCGATCAAGGATGGCCTTATTTTGAAGCGGCGGCTCTGGCCAAAAAAAAGGCGGCGCGGATGGCCTTCGAGGCAGCAGACGTTGCGATCCAGGTTCACGGCGGTTATGGCGTCTGCAAGGAAATGCCCTTTGAGGGTTTTTACCGGGACTCGCGTTTGATGCGGCTTTTGTATGGACGGGAGGTGAAGATCGACAGGCGTATCGGAGAGGAATTTTTAAGAGCGGGGAGCAAGGAGCAGGGGGCAAGGAACAGGCGGAGCGAGCAGGGAGCAAGAGGTAGGGAGTAGAGAAACGCGCTTTGTTCGATGTCCTTTTGCGCTCTCAGCAGAAAAGGAGGAAGACTTTGCTAAGGAAAAAAGTTTGTTTCGTCAGCTACGGCTCAACGGAGTATTCGCGTAAATCCGAGGCCTCGGTGTTGACGCATTACACAAACGCGATTCGCGAGGCTTTGCAACGGGTCGGCCTGCACAAGAAAGAGATCCAGGGTCTTTCCATCACGACGCAGGCCAGCCCTGACTTCTCGCCTCATGTCGCCGAACAACTCGGGCTCGAATTGGATTGGGTGCTCAACGGCGACTACGGGGGAGCGGGCGGCGTGATGAGTGTGCGCCGGGCCGCAGACGCCATCGAAGCGGGCCATCTGGATGTTGTCGTTTTGGTGGGCGGCAATTCCTTCGATAAGAGCGTTCCGCACCAGCGGCCGCTGGAATACCAGCGCGCCAACTACGTCGATGTCTACGGTTATGGCGGGCCGAACAGCTTGATGGCGCTGATCCAGCGGCTTCATATGGAGCGGTATGGGACGACGCTCGAGCAAATCGGCAGGATCGCGGTGGCGCAACGAGAAAACGCTCTTAACAATCCGCAAGCGTTGTTCCGCGAGCCGATGACTCTCCAGGATTATCTGAATTCCCGGATGATATCCGATCCGATTCGTTTGTTTGATTGCGTTATGCCCTGCTCGGGAGCTGAGTGCGTTATTCTGGCCTCGGAGGAAACGGCGAAGCGGATTACGGATAAGCTGGTGTATCTCGTTACCGACGCCGAAAGGATCAACTATCAGGTGGCCGATATGCAGCCGGACAAGACGACGTTCGGGATGAAAGTCGTCGGGGATCGTCTTTTCAAAGAAGTTAAAAGAGAAGCTATCGATCTCTTCGAGATATACGACGATTATCCCGTCGCCGTGATGATTCAGATCGAAGATCTCGGTTACTGCAAGAAAGGTGAGGGCGGAAAATTCGTTGAGGCTCATGACTTGACCTACAGGGGTGATTTTTCCGTCAATACGGGTGGCGGCGAACTTTCGGTCGGCCAGGCGGGATTAGCGGGTGGGTTCCTTCATCTCGTTGAAGCGCTGCGGCAACTCAGGGGCGAAGCGAAAGGCCATCAAGTAAAGAAGGCCGAACGCGCCCTCGTAACCGGGATTGGCTGGTTAAATTACGGACGCAATCTCGGCACCACCGCCGGATTGATCATGGAAAGGAGGCAGTAATGGCCGAGCAAACTCTACCGAAGAAAAGCCTTCCGAAGATCAACCCCATAGACCAACCCTATTGGCAAGGCGCCGCTGCCGGCAAACTTCTGCTGCAAAAATGTAAGGAGTGCGGCAAACTCCAATTCTTTCCAAGGCCGGTTTGTGTCGATTGCTTCAGCGGGAGTCTCGATTGGATTGAGGCATCCGGTAAAGGGAAGATCCATACCTTTACATGGGTTCGTGTGCCGCGCAGCCCGGCGTTCAAAGAGGAAGCTCCAATTTGCTATATCAATGTGGTTCTCGACGAAGGCATCATTATGGAAAGCCGTCTTGTGGGGAGCGGGGCCGATAAAGTCAAACTCGGCGACCGGGTGAGAGTCGCCTTTCAACAAACCCATAATGCTGAGATCAAACTACCTGTTTTCGAGCTGGCGGCGTAAATAATGTGCAAGGAGGTCCTATGCGAGTTCCTCCGTTGGCGTTGAAGTTTTTGTTCGCGTTTCTTCTGGCTTGTTTATTTTCACCGCCACTTCTTCCCGCGCAATCAAAAGGGCTAAGAGATCTGAAGGTTTCATATCCGTTTGGCGGATCCACGAGCTTCTTTTGGGTAGCCCAGCGGTCCGGCTCTTTTGAGAAGTATGGTCTCAGGGTGGAGCCGGTCTACATTCGGGGAGGTCGCGCCGGGATTCAGGCTCTCATTTCCAAAGATGTTCTCATTGAATTGCAAGGAGCATCGTCGGTTATCAGCGCCTGGGCCCAGGGGGCGAAAGAGCTACGGTATATCGCCGCTGTGGGCAACCGGCTGGATTATATTCTGGCGGCGCATCCTTCGATCCGGAGCCCCGCGGATCTTAAAGGAAAGAAAATCGGCGTCAGCCAGATCGGGGCCAGCTCCGATTTTATTGCGCGATTTGCGCTGCGCCGCTTGGGCTTGAACCCGGAAAAAGACGTCGTTATTCTCGGGATCGGTGGGGCGGGAGAAAGATGGGCCGCCTTGAATGCCGGCCACGTCGAAGCCACTGTTCTGCAGCCGCCGTTTACGCTGCTCTCCCGCAAAGCCGGATTGCCCGTTTTTATGGATCTATCCAAAGTGGACTTTGAGTATACGATCTCTGGAGTCGTGACCACGACGTCTTTCATCCGGGCGGAACCGGAGACGGTCATGAACTTTATGCGTGGATTGGCGGACGGGATGGATTTTTACCGGGACGAGAGAAATAAGGAAAAGGTTCTCCGCATGCTTGGAGAATACTTTCGCTCGAACGCGACGGAGGAGCTGGATGAGACCCGGAGGGCTTACAGCCAGCTTACCCCCGGCTTACCCTGGATCACGGCCAAAGCCGTCGAGAATGTTATCGTAAATGACAGGGTGCTGTCCGGCATGAATCTCAGGACCGCCGACATACTGGATCTTTCCTTCCTGCAGAGATTAGACGAAGAAAGAAAAACCAAAAGGCAGTAAGCAGCGGGCAGCAGGCAGGAGGAGTTGAATCACTGTTTAGATTCAGAAGCGGCACCTTAACCCCTCTCCCCTCGTGGGAGAGGGTCAGGGTGAGGGGTGCTACGAAATTTGATCACCCTCACTTCGTTCCTTTCCCTTGCGGCCATCAAGGGAGAGGAAGTTAAACTTTTCGTTATGACGATTCCCTTTATTATGGGCGATGGTTTGAGGCGGAATGCGTACAAGTACGCCGTCAAGACAGCCGTGAGAGACAGCCGAAGACAAGTAACCTATTGGGAGCTTAACGGTCGGGTCAACCGGCTGGCGCGCGCCCTCCTCGATATGGGCATACGAAAAGGGGACGGGGTTGCTCTCCTCGTCGGGAACCGGATTGAGCACATCGAGATCGTTTTCGCCCTAGCAAAAATAGGCGCGCTCGCGATTCCGCTCGACGTCAAATGGCGCGCCCTCGAGATGGGGTCCGTCCTCTCTTCACTGGAGCCTGTGGCGCTGTTTCTGGATCCAGATTGCCTGCAGGAGTTTAATAAAGTTAAAAAAGACCAGGCTATCAGCGCGCTGAAGACTATTGTTCCAGCGGACGCGAGTTACGGAGGACTCGTAGACAGGCTGGATGAAAAGGAGCCGGAAGTGGAGGTGGAGGAGACCGAACCATTTGCGGTACTGATCACTTCCGGAACGACGGGATTGCCGAAGGGGTGTCTCACGACACACCGGACCTATGTTCTTCACTGTATCAACAATGCTATAGAAAAGGGACTCGGCGTCCACGATATCGCCTTGCTTTCCTCACCCATCTATTTTAACGCCGGCCGGTCCTTCACCCTGGGTATGATCTATTTCGGCGCGACCGTAATTCTGCATGAGCGTTTTGATCCGTTCGAGGTACTTAAAACCATTGAGAGAGAAAAAGTGACCTATGTAGGGGCCGTGCCTACGATGTGCGAGCGCCTCCTACAGGCGCAGCAAGCGCAGAGGCATGATACGAGCTCGCTGCGCTGTCTTGCGATCACCGGAGGAAAAGTCCATGCGTCCGTGCTGGAGGGGCTGAGAAAAGATATCACGCCGAATGTCTATCGGACCTACGCTTCCACGGACTCGGGACAGATGGCGATCTCCAAACCCGCCGATATCGATAACAAGCCGCTGGCCGCAGGCCGCCCGGTCTGGTGTGTGGAGTTGCGGATCGTGGATGAGGCCGGCAAATCCCTTGCTGTCAACCAAGTGGGGGAGATCATCTGCCGGAGCCCGCTCGCGACTGAGGGCTATTACAAAAATCCCCAGGCGACGCTCGCCTCTTTTCGGGACGGCTGGTTTTATACCGGCGATTTGGGCCATTTCGACGAAGAGGGCTATCTCTATGTGGTCGGCCGCAAAAAGGACATGGTTAAAAGCGGCGGAATCAGTATCTATCCGTCAGAGATTGAGGGCGTGCTTTACAGCCATCCGGATATCCTGGAAGCCGCGGTCATCGGTTTGCCCGATAATGACTGGGGTGAGGTGGTGAAGGCCGTGGTCGTTCTGAACGAAGGTTCGGCGGTACAGAGCGAAGATCTCATTCGCTTTTGCAAGGAGCGACTGGCCCACTATAAAGTTCCAAAATCCATCGATCTGGTTTCCTCCCTCCCCCACACAAATCTGGGAAAGGTCAACAAAGAAAAACTGAAAGTGAGCTACGGGCTTTGATGTTCAAGTTTGCGAATGTAAATTTGCCGCGCGCGGGCGTTTTGCTCGCCTGTTTATTACTAAGCTCCGCTACGGCGGCGGCCCAGGAGAAGATCAAATTTTCCGTCGGCGCGTCTTCCAAAACTCTGGGCTACGCCCCCCTTTGGGTTGCCTGGAAGCACGGCTTCTTCGAGCAGCAGGGACTGGACGCCCCGGTGATCCTCCTTCGTGGAACCCCGGGCTCAGTGCAGGCCCTGGTGGCGGGCTCCATTTACGTCTCCGCAGCCAGTCCAGAAGCGTTTATCGAGGTATCGGAACGGGGGCTGGACACAGTTTTGATCGGCGGGGTTATCAATGGTTTGAGCCATTTTATCATGGGAGGAAAGAACTACCGAAGATTCGAGGATCTTCGAGGCGCCACGCTCGGCGTTTCGTCACTCACAAGCGGAACGGTCACGGCCTTGAAAGCGGCGTTGAAGGCGAGGGGACTTGAGTACCCTAGAGACTACAAGCTCCTGGTTGTGGCGGGTGGCTCATCCGCGAATCTGGCGGCTCTCTCCACAGGTCAGATCGCCGCTACTACTCTGGCGGTTCCTTTGAATTTCGTGGCGGAGGAAGGCGGTTTCAACGTGATCGGCCGCCTTATTGATGCGATTCCCGATTTTCAACTCACGGCTTTGGCCGCAAGGCGGGCCTGGGCAGAGAAGAACCGGCCTTTGCTGGTCCGCTTCATGAAGGGGATGGCGGTGGCAATGCGCTGGCTCTATAAAAACAAAGAACCGGCTGTCGAATTCCTGATCAACGAGATGAAGCTCAAGCCGGTGCACGCCCGGAAAGGATGGGAATACTATACGGAGAATCGCATCTGGCATCCGGACGGGGACCTCAATCACGAGGGGCTTAAGTTCAACGTTCAGATTTATGCGGAACAGAGCCATGCCAGGGGACCTCTGCCTGATCCGGCAAAGTACGTGAACACGAGTTATCTTAAAGAAGCGCTGAAGGAACTCGGGAGCCGATGAACAAGAACTTTGTTGAGCCCGCCGATCGTTACCTTGTCAGCGATGGCGTTAAACTCCATTACGCGGAATGGGGGGATCCCACGCGGGAAACTCTGATTTTGGTTCATGGCAACCGCGATCACTGCCGCAGTTGGGACTTTTTCGTTGCTGCGCTTGGCGCCAGAGGGTCCCTGCCTTTTCATGTGGTGGCGTTGGACTTACGCGGCCATGGAGACAGCGAATGGCACTCGCCCGATCGACAGTATCAGCATGAGGATTTTCTTCTCGACCTCTCCTGCCTGATACGACATCTGGGAAAAGAGACTTTTTCACTCGCCGGCCATTCTCTCGGGGGCGCGATGGCTGTGCTGTACAGCGGCTGTTTTCCGGAGAGGATCCGGCGGCTGGTTCTGGTAGAAGCGCTGGGCCCCTACGCGAGATCGGATCAGGATGTCCCGAGACTGTTGGCCCAGTGGCTGGGAGAGAACGGCTCGGCGAGCGAGAGATTCTATCCTGATATGGAAGAAGCGGCGAAAGCTATTCAGAAGCGATTTCCCACGATTCCAGATGGCGCCGCGCTGTACATGGCGCGATACGGGATGAAAAGGACCGAAAACGGATGGATTTGGAAATACGATCCACGCGTGCGGTTCCCTTCTTTTTCTACGTTTTCCGAGGCGCAGATCCAGGCTTTCATTCACCGGATCGAGTGCCCGACTCTTTTGGTTTATGGTGAGGCGGGAGAGTTCATGAAATCGCCCCGCGCCTATCGGGTGAGCCTTTTCAAGAACATGCAGGTCATGGGGATTGCGGATGCGGGCCATCACGTTCCCCATGAAAAGCCGAACGAGTTGGCCGGCGTGGTTTACCCTTTTCTTCGCGCGCGCAGCCCGAACGGCTAGCATGAGAGGCTTGCGATACACGAAGGCGAGATGGAACGCCAAGCAAAATCCATTGGTGGATCTTCCGGACAATCTAAATTGCTTATGAGCTAAGACATGGAAAAATTTAATGGTTTTCTTCGCGGATATCGGGCCCTCGATCTCACGGATCTGAAGGGCCAATTCTGCGGCCGCCTGCTGGCTGATCTGGGCATGGAAGTTATAAAGGTCGAGCCGCCCGGGGGCGACCCCGTGAGACGGTTGGCGCCTTTCAAGGAGCGGGGCAACGGCGAAGCATTAAGCTTTCTCTTTGCTCATCTTAATGCCAACAAAAAGAGCGTGGTCCTTGATCTTGAGGCGGCTGAAGATCGACAAAGATTCCACCGCCTTGTTGAGCGGGCGGATGTCGTCTTAGAGAGCTTCTCGCCCGGGTTTTTGGATGCGATGGCTTTAGCCTATCGGGATCTGGCGAGAATAAACCCACAAATCGTGATGGCATCGATCACCGGCTTTGGGCAAAAGGGGCCCAGGAGCCGATTGAGTTACACGGACATCGTGGCCTTTGCGATGAGCGGCTTGATGTACATCTCAGGGGATCCGGCTTTCCCTCCCTGTAAACCGCCTGAGACGCAGGCGTATTATTTCGGGAGCCTGTTCGCGGCGCTTGGCGTGGTGGCCGCCCTGTACCGGCGCGACCGGGCCGGGCAAGGAGACCATGTGGAGGTCTCGATGCAGGAGGCTCTGGCCACGCAGGAGCATTTGATACGGCTCTTTGCAAATGATGAAGAGATCCTCAGGCGACAGGGAAGCCAGCACGGGCAGGTTGCTCCAGCCAGGATATTTCCTTGCCGGGACGGTTACGTCTATCTTTACGTTACGCGCCAGCACTGGAAAATTTTTCTCGAGGTCTGGGCTGAACATCCACCTGAGTTCGATGCTCCGGAATGGCAGAACAACCTTTTCCGGCGGGCGCGCGTGGAAACGATTAATCAGGTCGTTGAAGCCTTCACCTCAAAGCACACGGCGGAGGAGCTGACGACGTTGTTTCAATCCCGGGGAATTCCCTGTACTCCCGTGAACCGCCCGAGCGATTTTACCGCCGACGAGCAGGTTCGGTATCGCGGTTTCGTTACCGCGGTCGAGTATCCCGGCGTTGGAACCGTCAAACAACCGGCCGCGCCCTATTTGGTCGACAACGTACGACCTAGGGTCGAACCCGCTCCCGGCCCGGGTAATTGGAGGGAGAATGAGTTCAACCGGGAAGATACAACCACAACGATGCGGAGCGAGCTTTCGGATGGAAATAAGACCGGCGGGGCGCCTTTGGAAGGGATGCGGATTGTCAGCTTCGACCATGTGCTCGCGGGCCCCTATGGCACGACTGTACTCGCGGAGCTCGGGGCGGATGTGATCAAAGTGGAGTCCCGTCGAGGCGGGCTGGACCCGTTCCGTTTCTTTGGGACCGGTGAGGACCCGAACCGATCTCCTCGCTTCCTGGAATTTAACCGCAACAAGCGCTCGATCACAGTGAACCTCAAGCATCCCGACGGGCCGAACATTATCAAGGACCTGGTGCGCCACTCGGATGCGGTGCTCGATAATTTCAGCATCGATGTGATGTCGAAGCTCGGCCTGGCATATGAAGATCTGTGCCAGTGCAGGTCGGATATTATCGCCCTCAGGATGCCGGGTCTGGGCTGCACCGGGCCGAAGAGGCACTACTCCACGGTCGGAACCAACATTACTTCGTTTACCGGGCTGACCTATCTTTGGAACCATCCGGGCAACACCAATCCGCCGATCGGCTCGCAAACCGTCTATCCTGATTATGTCTCCGGAGTTTTATCGGCGCTCCTGATCGTTGCCGGCGTGTTGCAACGCGACCGTCACAAACGAGGCGCTTTTATCGATCTGGCGCAAGCCGAGGCCACCGCCTTCATGATCGGGGCGAATCTAACTGAAGCGGAAACGCTGGGGCGCGCCACCGAACCGATGGGAAACGATTCTCCGTTCGCGGCGCCGCATGGCTGCTATCGCACGAAGGGAGAGGACCAATGGTGCGTTATTGCGGTAGAGACAGATGCTCAGTGGCGGGCTCTCGCCGGGGTGGTCGCTCCGGAGCTTTCTGCTGACGCTCGCTTTAACGCGCTGGAAGGCCGGATCCGGCATCGCAACGAGTTGAACCGCTTGATCGAACGATGGACTCGGGAACTCGATGCGTATGGGGTCATGGACGCTTTGCAGAGCGTTGACGTTCCCTGCGGTGTCGTACAAAACGGAGCCGATTTGGTTGCCGATCCGCATCTAAGAGAGCGACGGTTTCTTGTAGAGGTGCAGAACCCGAGACTGGGAAGGGTGATTCTTCCGGGTTTTCCGCTCCGTTTCGCCAACTGCGCGATAAAGCCTAAATGGGAGTTTCCGGAGCTTGGGCGCGACACCGAAGAGGTTTTGCGGGGCGTTATCGGTTACAATGAAGAACACATTGCTGCGCTTGTCAGAGACGGAGTCCTGGAGTAGCGTGGCCGTAAAGTAGCTTAGATCCTCTCGCGCTCATACACAACGAACGAGGAGGTGGAACATGCGATCCGGAAAGACAGTTGCCATGCGAGCAGGCATGGTCCTTCTGGCGGTCTTCTATCTTCCGGTCATTGTTTCTTTCGCCTTTGCTCAGGCGAAACCTTCTTCGGTGGCGGGACTGGCAGCGTATCGCGGCGCTGACCGGGAAGAGATGCTCAAAGCCGGGGCCAAAAAAGAAGGCAAGGTCCTCTGGTATACCACGCTCATCGCCTATAAAGAGATCGCCGGAGTTTTCGAGTCCAAGTACCCGGGTGTGAGAGTGGAGGCCTACCGCACAGGTTCGACGGAACTGCTCAAGAGATTTCTATCGGAGGCTCAAGCCCGGCGCCATTTGGCGGACGTGATCGAGACTACCCCGCCTTCTTTGATGGCGGCTCGGGACCACAAGCTTATCACTCCTTATTTCTCACCGCATTTAAAGTTGTATCCCGATGACGCCAAGGAGGAGGCCGATAAGGAAAAGGTTTTCTGGACGACGGACCGTGAGTCAATCATCGGACTCGGCTACAATAAAAAATTTATCCGCGCCGTCGATGTGCCCAAAAACTTTGGCGATTTGATGAAGCCGGAGCTCAAGGGAAAGATGGGCATCAGCGGAGATGCCACCGGTCCGAGAATTATCGGGGCGATGATCCGCCTGAAAGGGGAGGAGTTCGTAAGACAACTAAAAAATCAGGAGATGCGGCTTTATATGGTTTCAGGCGGGGCGCTTCATGAGCTTTTGGCTGCCGGTGAAGTGGCCATGTCGCCGTCGATCTTTCGCAATCACGTGCTCACGGGGCAGGAAAAAGGAGCGCCGACGGAATGGGTCCCTCTCGAGCTGGTCGTGAGCAATGCCGGCGGCGCGGCCCTTCCCGCACACACCAACAACCCTCATGCGGCGCTGCTGTTTATTGATTTTCTGATCAGTCCGGAGGGCCAGAAAATTCTAGAGGAGAAATTCCGGTTTGCCAGTTCGATAAAGAATTACGGCTTCAAACGGTGGTATCCTGAAAAGGGCCTGACGACGGATCAGTATGAGAAGTCGTTCAACCGGTGGCAGAAGATCGTTCGAGAGATCGCGCGGAGATAACGTCCCCACTGCGGTAAGCCCTCGGCTTCGAACGAATTTCGGATCGGGGTTCACATTTGACTTTCCCCGGCGCCTGAATAATCCGGTCTGGAAATCATGAGTCGGGCGGTAGAAATCAGCTCGCGGACGGCGTTCGAGACGCCGCGTGCGGTCTCGAATACGAGCCTCTGGCTTTTCTTTGTTACGGCTTTCGTTCTTCTTTACCTGGTCGTTCCTCCTTTCTTTTTCGTCCTCTCATCGAGTTTTGTTTCTGAGTCCGGCCCCGAGGCCGGGGCGTTTACACTGCAGCATTACGTCAATATTGCGGGATCCCTGTCTGATTTTGGTGTATTGGTCTGGAGCTCGATGGTTTTCGCCGTCGGCAGCGCAGTGGGCGCGCTGTTCCTTGGCACTCTGCTAGCCTGGTTGGCGGAGCGCACCAATGCTCCTTTCAAAAGCGTTGCTTACATTTCCGCGTTCGTGTCGTTTGGGATACCGGGAATCGTCAAGGTGATTGGTTGGATACTTTTGCTGGGACCGGATGCGGGACTCATCAATGTCGCAGCGCGGGATCTCACGGGGCTTCCCCGGCTCTTTAACGTCTTATCCATGCAGGGAATGATTCTGGTTGAGGCCCTCGTCTGGACGCCGGTGGTTTTTTTGCTCATGGCGACGCCCTTTCGCTCGATGGATCCCACGCTCGAAGAGGCCGCGCTGGCCTCGGGAAGCACGAACTGGCAGGTTTTCAGGCAGGTGACCTTGCCCCTGGCTTTGCCCAGTGTTCTTGCGGTTTTGATCTTGACCTTTGTGCGGTCTCTTGAAGCATTCGAAATTCCGGCTCTTATCGGTCTGCCGGCTGGAATCGAGGTGCTCACGACCAAGATTTACATGCAGATCAGGACGGGGTTTCTTCCCAAGTACGGCGAGGCGAGCGCGTATTCCGTCTTTCTGATCGCGCTGGTGAGTCTGGTACTGTTTTGCTATCATCGAGTGACTTCGCAGAGTTACAAGTTCTCAACCATCAGCGGCAAAGGCTTCCGTCCGCGGCGGATTGAGTTACGCTCGTGGCGTTGGCTCGGTGGCGTCCTTCTCCTTTTGCTTCCTCTGTTGCAGCTTCTTCCGCTCGCCGCTTTGACGTGGTCATCGTTTCTGCCCTTCGTCCAGCCACCATCCCGGAAAGCTCTTGCAGCGCTCTCTTTCGCAAATTATCAAAGCGCTTTCAGCGACGGCGCCATTGTTTGGGCCGTGTTGAACAGCCTGATCGTGAGCATGACATCGGCTACCGCCGTGGTGATCGTTACCTTTGTCGCCGCGTGGCTGGTTGTGCGCACGAATATTTCAAAGCGTTGGGCCCTGGATCAGCTGGCTACTGTGCCTCTGGTATTTCCCGGACTCGTCATGGGCGTTGCGATCTTGAAAATGTACCTGGTGCTGCCGGTGCCGATTTACGGCACGATCTGGATTATGTTTTTTGCCTTCCTGGTCCGCTATCTTCCCTATGGAATTCGATTCAACTACGCGGGCCTCTTGAGTATTCATCGAGAGCTCGAAGAAAGTTCGGAAACGTGCGGCGGGAACTGGGGACAGACGGTCAGGAGAATTCTATTTCCTCTGATGCTGCCGACGTTATTTGCCGGCTGGATCTACGTTTTCCTCATCACCATACGAGAGCTCTCCGTGGCGCTTCTGCTGTACAGTCCGGGGTCCCAGGTCATATCCGTCACGATATGGGAACTTTGGGAAAACGGAAGAATTGGGGAGGTGGCGGCATTCAGTCTGGTCATTACGGGAGGTACGGTGCTGCTGGCGGCATTTTTCAAGCGCCTCAGTCAAAGGTATAGTCTGGAAGCTTAGCAGGCCTCGTGAAACCCTCCGTTCACCCTTCGAGAGTCTCAGCGCGAACGGAGAAGCGGTTGAAATCTTGGAGATTGTCCGCTCGTGCTGAGCTCCTCGAAGGACGAGCAGCGGTTTTTTCAGCAGCCTGTTAGCACGGCCCTGCCTGATCGGCTTTTCGGCCTCTTCCTTGACATATTTTTTATCGGGGAGTATGGCTCGTCCTGGAAGGCCGCGATATCTTCACGGGCATCAGCAGAGTTGAAGCGTAAAAAAGGAGCGAGTTCATGGCTTTCGGGAGAATTGTCGTTCTTCTGTGTATGGGAGCCCTCCTTGCCGGAATTTCCGGAACAGAAGCAGCCTCGCTGATCGATGACGCAAAAAAGGAAGGGTCGGTTGTCCTCTATGGGACGATGACCAATGTGGATTTGCAGAGGTTGAGCGCGGCTTTCGAGAAAAAATATCCCTTCATGAAAGTCGAGATGTTTCGCGGCAACTCGGAGCGGGTTCTTAACCGCGTGCTCACGGAAGCTCGAACCGGGAGCTATCTGGCCGACGTGATCAATCTCGATGGGATCAACGGCCTGGTTCTGAAAGAGAAGGGCCTTCTGCAACCTCACAAGTCCGCCGAGACCGAAGCATTTCCGGAAGACTTTCGGGATCCCGAGGGGCTCTTGCCTTGTTGCCTTTATATCGTGACCAATGTCATCGGCTACAACACAAAGCTGGTTTCCAAGGCTGAGGCGCCAAAAGCGTACAGCGACCTGCTTCAGCCCAAATGGAAGGGAAAGCTGGGAATGGACGCCGATGAGGGTGAATGGTTCACGGCCCTGATTTCGATTTGGGGGCGGGAAAAAACCGTGCAGTTCTTTAGAGAGCTCATGAAGCAAGGCGTCTCTCTGCACAGGGGTCATACGCTGCTGGCGCAGCTCAATGCCGCGGGAGAATTCCCCGTTGCCGTGAACGTCTTTGGCTATCGCCCGCTGGAGATGCAGACTCAAGGCGCCCCGATCGATATCGTCAACGCAGATCCGGTGGTGGCCCGGCCGTGGGGCATCTTTCTGGCCCGGAGAGCTCCGCACCCTAACGCGGGAAGATTGTTTATCGACTATGTGCTTTCCGAAGACGGTCAGAAGGTGATCGCCTCGTTTGGCAGGACCGTGGTGAGGCCGGGGGTCAAACAGAAGTTTCCCCGGCTCGTCGAGGGACTGAAGCTCTATCCCGTTAAGCCGGAAATGGGCAGGGATCACGCCGAGATCAGTAAGCTCTATTATTCCATCGTCAAATGAAATGCGGTCTTGATTCTGAGCTTGACCTTCTTTGCCGGTTTGCGCGAGACATCATATCTCCGATTCCGGAATCAACAATTCAAGCACAATTCAGATATTTTGGTTAGAACTTATTTAAGAGGGAGGATGAGAGATGGTCGAGACAAAATACGAAACGGTGCTGGTCGGAAATGAAAACGGATTAACCACGATCACGTTCAACCGGCCGGAAAAACGCAATGCCATGAGTCCCCAGCTTCACCGGGACATGTACGCGTTGCTCAGTGAGCTGCGTTACGACAAAGACACGAGAGTGATCGTCATTACGGGAGCCGGAGAGAGTTTCTGCGCCGGTCAGGATCTCAAGCAATATTTCCTGGAGATGGACTCGCAGCCGGAGAGGGTTCGCGATGAAGTGCGCACCTTGTCCCGCTACTGGCGCAATGAGATCATCCGGACGATGCCGCAGCCGGTTATCGGCAAGATCAACGGCTGGTGTTTCGGCGGGGCGTTCACGATCGTGACTGCCTGCGATATCGCCATTGCCGCAGAGGATGCGGTTTTCGGGCTTTCGGAAGTCAATTTTGGGAACTTCCCGGGCGGAGAGGTCACAACGGTGCTTACCGAGCAATTGCAGCCCAAACATGCCCTTTTCTACGCGCTCACCGGCAATACCTTCAATGCCAAGGAGGCCGAGCGCATCGGCCTTATCACCAAGGCGGTCCCTCGCGCCGACCTGGACAAAGAAACGATGGCCATTGCCAAGAATCTTCTCGGAAAGGACCCCGTTGCTGTGAAAGCCGTCAAAGAGGCTTGGTACTACACCTTTTATTCCAACCCCGATGTGGCGTACGAGATATCAGGGTTGGTATCCCAGCGGGTAAACGCGCGGGGCCGGCCGGGTATCCAACAATTCAAAGACAAGCAATACCGGCCGGGGCTGGGGGCGTATAAGTGGGAGAAGAAGTGATTGCGGATTTCGAATTGAGGATTGCGGATTTCGGATTTGTAGATCCCCATAAAACCTTCCGTTCGGCGGTAAGGTGAGGGTGAGATGTGAGGTAAGCGATGGATTTTAATTTACCTGAAGAACTTCAGATGCTGAAGCAAACCGTGCGGCGGTTCGTGGATCAGGAACTGATACCGAACGAGATGCAAAGCTGCGAGGGAAATGAGCTGAAACCCGAATTTCGCGAGAGGTGGGAAAAAAAGGCGCAGGATATGGGGCTCTGGCTGCTGGATGTACCGGAGGAGTATGGCGGCGCCGGACTCGGAGTGCTCGCGAAGCTGGTTGTCTGGGAAGAGTTCGCGCGGACGGTAGCCCTTCCCTCACGCGGCGAAGGGATTACGGGTCCTGAGATACGGCCGATCCTCTATGCTCTGAATGACGAGCAGAAGCAGCGCTTTTTTTATCCCATTCTTAGGGGTGAGAAGCGTCTCTGCTTCGCCCAGACGGAGCCGGACGCGGGATCCGATCCGGGTTCGATGAAAACACGGGCTGTTCGACGGGGCGACACCTATATCGTCAATGGCGTCAAGCGGTTCATCACTGCCGCGGACAGGAGCGATTTCGCGCAGCTCATGGTCCTCACCGATCCGGCCAAAGGCTCGCATGGCGGTATCTCCTGCTTGATTGTCGATATGAAGTCACCGGGCGTAAGCATCACGGCCAAATACAAAACTATTATGGGGGACGAGCCCTGTGAAATTGTTTTCGAAGACTGCAAGGTGCCGGTGGCAAACCTGGTGGGGAAGGAGGGCGAAGGCTTCAAGCTTGCGCAGAAATGGCTCGGGTTGGGCCGGCTAAAGCATGGAGCCAGGGGTCTCGGCGTCGCCGAGCGGTGCATCGAATTGGGGACGAGGTATGCGAAGCAGCGTGTGACGTTTGGTAAACCGTTGTCCGAGAGACAAGCTATTCAGTGGAAATTAGCGGATTCGTTTGTGGAGCTTCATGCCGCGCGTTTGATGGTCTACCACGCCGCATGGAAATACGACCAGGGGGAAGACGTCCGCAATGAAGCTTATATGGCGAAACTCTACGCTGATGAAATGTCGTTCCGGGTGGTCGACAGAGTGCTGCAGATACATGGCGGCATCGGTCTGACGCTGGACCTGCCTTTGGCGAAGTGGTTTGTGGATCAGCGGAGCAGGCTTATCACCGAAGGGGCGGTTGAGGTCATGCGCATGGTGATCGCCCGGCACGTGCTGAAGCAGTACAACTAATTAATTCGGATTTCGCAATTCGGATTGCGGAATTAATCTTTTTCAGGCGGCGCCGGTTTGCTTTCGGGTAAGGAGCGGAGATGAGCGGAGAAGACCCTATTGAAGGTATTCAGTTTCGCATCCGGCACACGATGCTGCCGGTAAGCGACCTTGATCGGACCATCGATTTTTACACCCGCCTTTTCGGAATGGACGTCATGCGACTGCGGGAACAGCCCGGAGAGCGAGTCGGCTATCTGGGCTACGGCTGCGAGGATGAGGGCCCGGCGCTTGAGCTCATCCAGACCGGCACGCCAGGCCAGCGGGGGCAAATGCCCCCGTGGGCAGGCCATGTCGCCATTTACGTCTCAGATCTTTACAAACTGTGCGAGATCTTAAGGCGCGAGGGAGTGAAATTTATAACTGAGCCTGGCCCCGTCCGTCCCGGAAGCCAGGATCATGTCGCGTTCATTAAAGATCCCGACGGTTATACCCTTGAGCTCACCGAGCGGCACACGCTCACCGGGCCACCGCTGAAACGTTCCTATCGGGGGAGTTCCCCGGATGAATAGTGAGAATTCCTGAAAACCAAGGAATGCGCGCAAGCAGCTTTGGAACAGTGGTAGGTGGCCGGAATAAAGCAGCAGCAACTTCTAAGTGGCCGTCCCGAATTCAACTCATCGCGCTTTGTCTGTTTCGCCCGAAGGAAGTGTCTCAAGGAACTCTTTTATGCGGATTTCCTGTTCCTCTCTCAAGATGAGTTCTTCCAGATGTTCGAGCGCTCCTGTCGAGAGCTGAATTACAAACTTATCATTGGGCTTAGAATTTTCTCGTCTATGCGCCTTTCTGATCGCGTCCGCGATTTCCGCGACCGCAGCCCGGCGGTCGGTTGACTTGATCTTTTCCTTTCCACCAACGATTTTCTTCTTGGCGGAGACCCAGAGCTCTCTAGCTCTTGCAAAAATGGACGTCATGTTCGTGCTCCTTTGCTTTCGTAACAGCCTTATTCTGTTTGGTGACCCAGCGCGATTGCGGCTACTAAGGAAATTAACCCGATCCGAAATTCTTTCCGAGGCCGAGGATTCAGAGATCCCTGAACCAACGGTCCCAAAGTTTAAGAATCGATTATTTCCTACTCACCTGAAGGTGCTTCTACGAACTGTTCGATCATAAGAATCTCTAGGCAAAAACCTCGTATTGCGTCGGTTCTTTTTTTGGATCGCGGTTAACACCTTAAGGCGCGTCTTTGCCGCATTCGCGGGGAAGAAAAAGGGGCGAGTCGAAAACGCCCGGATACACTGTATACTATTCTTGTCGCTCCACAAAATCAGCCAGTTAGGAACGGATTCCGGTTTGGCACTGGCCTAGTCGGCTGCGGCCGGGAGGCCTGGCCCTTCGCTCACTTTCATGGTCAAGGGTCGTTTTTCCAGACGATGAATATTCCCATCAACTCGAAAAAAGGAAGCTCCATGCGTTACCAAACATCGAAGCTCCTGGCGCGGATCCTGACGCTTTGTGCACTCCTCGCATTTCCGGGAGAATTCTTCCCCGCCGTTGACAAGTCGCGTTTTCACTTAGAGGAGGCGACCATCGCCGATGTCCACCGCGCCTTTAAGTCCCGGCGGCTGACGGCCACGCAATTAGTTAATCTTTATCTCAAGCGCATCGAAGCATACAACGGCAGGTGCGTAGCAGGAGAGGTGGATCCGGCCACCGGCTTACAACTTGGGACGATTGAGCCGATCGAAAACGCGGGGCAGATAAACGCGCTGATGACCTTGAATATCAGGGGAAAGCGCTCCGAGACTGACCGGGTGGACAATGATCCCAACATGCCGGATGCGCTGGAAGTCGCCAGGTCTCTCGATGCCTATTTCACGCGAACAGGCAAATTCGCCGGGCCGCTTCATGGCATACCCGTCGCCATCAAAGATCAGTTCGACACTTTCGATATGCGAACCACGAGTGGCGCTGCGGCCCCTTATGCGAATGATCGCCCGCCGAGGGATGCAGAGGTCGTTGCCAGGCTGAGAAAGGCAGGCGCCGTCATTCTTGCGAAAGCGAATATGGGAGAGTACGCGGTGGGTGAGCGGAGCACCTATGGCGGAACCACCTGTAATCCGTACGACACGACTCGAAGCCCGGGGGCCTCCAGCGGAGGCTCGGCCGCCTCTGTCGCGGCCAATCTTGTCATGTGCGCAATCGCTGAAGAAACGGGGTCGTCGACGCGAAATCCAGCGTCGAACAACGGATTGATCGCGATCGTTCCAACTCATAGTCTGGTCAGTCGCGCCGGCTTGGTCCCTGCGTCCCTGACCAATGATCGGCCGGGCGTGATCTGTCGAACCGTCAAAGACGCTGCGACGGTGCTGAGCGTACTCCCCGGGTACGACCCAAAGGATCCGGTTACGGCCGCTATGGGGCAAACGCCTCGCGATCCCTACGAGAATTTCGCAACGCAAAAAAACCTTAAGGGATTTCGTATCGGAGTCTTGAGGGAATTCATGCAAGCGCATACCAAAGCTGATGGCGAGAGTGTTCGTGTCGCAGATCAAGCCATCGCGGATCTGGCTAAGGCAGGCGCGGAGATCATTGATCCGGGACCGAACGGCCAGTTGTTCAAGGACGCGATCGCGGCGTTGGTTCCTTCCCATTACACGTCGGTCTTAATATCGACGTTCAAGGAGGCGCTCGCGGGGAGTTCGATCGTGCAAAAGGCTCTGGACATTACGTCAGATCCGCAACGGTTACCGCCTGACGCCACATTACGTACCATTGTGGAGGTTGAGCCGCGCGCTTCTGGCGAACTCCAGTTTGCTTTGAACCGTTACCTTCGCGAGCGAGGCGACGCCAACATCCGAAGTATCAGGGACCTGCTTGAGAAGTCTACTTTTTATGATCATCCGTCTCTCGAGTGGGGCACGGCTCCGCCCAAATCGCGGTTGGAGAGTGCCGTCATCCTCACTGAAACACTTAGAAGAAAAGACGACGGCAGCCTGTTGGTGCGTAAGACTCCCATTGCGACGCTCGATATTCAGGAGTGGCATGCTAAAAGAACGGTCCTTCAGATGCTCGTGCTTAAGGTCATGGCTGATTACAAGCTGGATGCCCTGGTATATCCAACCAAGACACTGACCGCTCCGCTCCTCGGAGCGCCCGAAGAGCCTCCAGTTATAAAATCGGCCCGGGAAACTGTCACCGTCATGGTCGATGGCGTGGAGTACGTCACCGAGTTAGAGCGATTCCTTGACGCGCGCAATCACCACGCGTGGAGGCTGAGCCCGTTCAGCGGATTACCGGCCATCGCGGTTCCCGCAGGATATGCGCGGGAAGCTTATGATCGGGCTCCGGTTAAAGCCGCGGATGGAAGCGTGAAGGCCGGAGAGCTGGTCGGTCCGAAGGCAGTCAATCTTCCGTTAACAATTGAATTCCTGGGCAGGCCCTTTAGCGAGTCGACGCTTGTGAAGATCGCGGCGGCGTACGAAAACTTAACTCGTCACCGTCGCCCACCCAAAGCTTTTCCTCCGCTGCCAGGCGAGCCTTGACGGCAGAGAGTACAGGCCTGTCCTGAGCGGCGTCGATCCACTCCCGTCACGACAAGAGTTAGCCAAGAATCTTATGTTAGGGCCGTTTTTCTTCGCGGCTCTTCAGAGTATCTGCTCTGCCACCTCTACCCGCAGAAGCGAACGCACGTTTTCAATCTGGTTTATGATAGTCGCAGTGGAAGAACCGGCGAATAGCAGCCCCACTGCCACATTGTCCACCGTGGTCACCAGTGAACCAGAGTCACCGCCAGCAGAGATATTTGTGGTTACGATTTGGTCTTTGAATCGCGCCACCTTCCCGCCACCGTAGCCCACATCGATCGTGGCGTTGATCGCGGTGATTCGGCCGATCGTGTAGTTCGTGGTGCGTCCGGTCTTTTGGACGATCGTGCCTACCGTCACGTTCGCTTTCCGCCGCCAGCCTCGCACATAGCCAATCCAGTAGATTTCCCGATCCAGGTCGTGGAACTCCCCGGCAGCAACAGCTGCGTCGACGAGGTTGTTATGCATGGCCAGGGGGACCGGCGGATTAAAAGTGATGGAGATGAACCGGCTCAGACGGGCAATGCGGTCTGCTGGGTCGGTCCCGCCGTCGAACGGTCCTGGTTGCAGTATCGGGTCGCCCAAGGCGGCATCGTTGCTGTTAGCCAGCACGTGGTTGTTGCTGAGGATGTAGTAGCGCGGGGGAACACCAATGCCGTGAGCAGGCGGGCTGACCGTACCCCCCGGCAGGATGTCGTACACGCAGGTTGCGATGGTGCCTGCCGTGATCTTAAAGTGTCCCACGCTATAGCCGCTTTCGGCTGGACGGATACGCTTGGCAAGGGTTTGGGATGAGACTGGCGGTGGCTCGCCGCCTCCTGCAAAAGGATAACCGATAGCGAGGACATCGGTTTGCATATCGGCAAGTTTTTCTGGCGTTAAGTCAGCCGAGCTCAACTGCCCCCTCTCCACCTTGTGGGTCACCAACACCACCAGAGCGGGCTCGCCTGTGGGCTGCCCATTCTTCCACTTGACTCCCGCCCCTATGCCGACGACATTCTGTCTTACTCTTTCAGGAGCCAACAACTCTTCAACGGCCGGACCGAGCGCTCTTTGCACCTCTGCCAAGGCCGTTTCTGCCAACATCATCTTGCTCTCGTCTTGTTTCATGGTATTTGCTCCTTTCTTTTTTGGGGCTTTGGGAGGAGTTTTGACTTTCGTAGGACCTTTTCGTTTCTTTCTCACGGGTATTCTCTCCGTAACTACTCAGCATGGACACGACATCTGCTGAACTACCGGGACGTGTGCGTCATTCTTATTGTTACTAGGTTTGCGCCTGCACGACACCGATTTCTTCTACGTCAGTGTCATATTCCTCTAACCTCTTCGGAACCACCTCCTGTGGCTGCAAGGCAGACTCTGGCACCTTATGCGTCACAAAGACTTTAATGACTTCCTTCCCGCCCTTTTTCCCAATGCCAACGCCCGTGACATTGGGCAACCGCATGAGTTGCTCTTCGTGCTTCGTCTTCACGGCCTCAATGCTCATTTCTATCACCTCCTTTCCATTCAACGCGCGTCTCACCCCGCGCCGCTGCTAAGCGAAACTTTTAATTCCGAACACGACCCCTTACCACCTGTGAAACGTACCCACCAATCTCGGGCGCTGCAAAATTCTCCCCTCGCTCACTGGACCCGGCGAAAGAAACGGGTGAGCAAAAGAGCCTCCGCATCGCGCACATCCACACATTGGACGGAGCGAGCGCCAGAGAAGTGATACTGCCGGCCGGTCGCCGGGCCCCGCACGAGAATGGGCGACTTCTCTAAATAGCGAATGGTCACCAGAGAGTAAGGAGACACCATCGACCCTTGAGTCTGTTGGTCTATACTCGGAATCTGTCGACTATTCGGTGCGAGTTGCGTCATAGCCGCCCTTGTCTCCGGCAGCGGAGTGCTGTTGAGGCTCGCTCGTTTCTGGCCGCAGCATCCCATAGCCCTCACCTCCTTCCTTTGCTTGAGAAACCGGCTGAATGACCACCGGTTGCTGACCTATACGCTCCAAGAGACAAGCCGCGCCGGAGACGGCCAGCCAGGTGACCAGCAGATCCAGTGGTTTTCTGGCCACCAACAAAGCCATCGGTGCTGCGATCCAGAAGCTAAGACAATGAAAGCAATCCATTAGCTTGCCGGAAAATCCTGCGCCCAGACGCGCTCGGTACCGTGCGATCAGGTCGGCAGGGCCGTCCTCGCGTGCCAGCAGGTGCGTGACGCGCCAGGTAGCGAGGACGGCCAGCAAAAACCGAGGCCAGAAATCCAACTCACTCATAGCGTCACCGTACGATTTCGGTTGGCCGCTCATCCACGTCGTTGCAGATGCAGACGGCCCAGGGTGGTGTCCAGATGCGATGGCACCATCCGGGTCCGGCGTCGCTCCAGGTTTTGTCCTGAGCGTAAAGCTGGAATGCATAGCCGCAGCACTTGCCACGCTCAAGCGCAAAGCCGGGCGGAGGAGCCAACGGTGGAGGCAGCACGGCAGCACAGACGGCGTCGAAGATGCGCAGGTCGAGCTTCGTCAGCACGCCAGGGAACCTGGCCGGAAAGGCTGGAGGCGGGCACCCCGGAATCGAGAGCTCGCATCGCGTGCCCGGATCGCCTACGCGCGTGGTGCCCTTCAGCGGATCGGGGCCAAAGATCGGCGGCAACACAGGAGTGATCGGGACCGCGTAGGTCGGACCGCCCTGCCGGGTGATCCAAAGACTGTAGTAATCGAAGTTGTCGCTTGGATAGGTCAGGTCGGCGTTGTCGATGTATTCGTCATAGGCGATGCCCAGCAGGTTCATCGGCCAGGGGCCAGCGCAGGGCGCCCCCGGCGGAACGAACTTCTTCAGGCCCATGTCCTCGCAGCTTTTCAGGCCTTCCAGCCCGCTGAACTCGGCATGGATCGGCTTGTTGTCGAACCAGACGTGCTGGGTGTCGTAATAGTGGTTGCCCAGGGTGTCCGTGACATCTAGCAGCAGCGTGTACTTCCCGCTGCGGCAGTGGTGCGTCGCGTCAGGGCATGGCGGCAGTTGGTTGGCGCTGTCGAAGCAAAAGTCCTGGAGCTTGTAGACGGTGATGGTTTGCCCGAACAACTCGATGGTGGTTTGCACGAAATGGGTGGTCAGCGCCCGGCTGATGATCTCGTTCCAGGGGGCGCGTTTCAGCCCTTCATCCGGGGGCTCGTAACAGATTGGCCCGAAGGGGGCCAGTAGTGACCCGAAGTAATCAGCAGGGTTGAATCCCGGCATGCCTGGCCCAGGCAGGAACCCCAGACCGTAGCGAAGATCAACGCACTTGATTTTCCGTTTGTTGCAGTCACCCACGAACGCCGTGCCGCGCACGGTCACGCAGCAGCCGACCGGCACCACGACTCCGCCGGGACTTGCGTTGGCGACCGGCGCATCGAAGACGAAGGGCCCGGGCGGGGTGAGCACAGGTGCTCCCGCAACCCGCTCGATCCAGACCATTTTTTTGAACAGGTTGAACTCGATGCAGCAGCATTGTCTGGCCCGGCTCCCCTGAGTCGGGTAGACACAGACGCGGACCTCGTAGGATCCCGGACCGAGCACGGTCGTTTTGATCCAGCCCAGAATGCCGTTGATTACCGGAGCCGAGCCCATGGGGGCGCCGCCGGGGTAAGCCACAATGGCGGGACCGGTCTGCCAGCCAGCATCGTCCTGGCAATCCTGGCCTTCCACCTTCCGCACCTCGAGCGTGTAATGGTTGAAAAACGCGCCCGCCGCGGTGCCCACAACCGCTACGGTCAGACCACCAACTGTTGGATTCGGCTCCTCCTCGGTGCAGCCCGTTGGTCTCGTGATCTCGCACCTTAACGGCTGGAAGCACTCGCGAAGACAACGACGGTAGGAAAGCAAACAGCGTAATACATGAATGAAACCGCGCGCATGCGCCAGGCAGCAGCCGAAACGGATCGCGCAGAGGCACCAGCAGCGACAGAACCAGAAAAAGGGTTCTTTACTATGAGCTTCAAAAGCCGCTTTTCCCAGGAGCGCCGGTGCGGTGTCCACGGTGAGAAACCGCTCGAAAACCGCCGCCCATTCCTCTTCGCCTTCAAGGCAGTCAATCTTTCCAGTAAGCACCTCATCTGGTATTCCGGCCGGGAACTCAACGGTAGCCAACTGGTCGGTCAGGTACGGCTTGTAAGCACCGGCCAGTGCCTGGACTAGAGTCTGAAAATCTTGTTGCTCTTCCGCAGTGAGCGGACTACTGACAGGTGTGCCAAGCGCCCGGCGAATACAGATCCAATACCTGTACAGGTAGTAAACAAACGCTCGAAATGTGCGCGGGCCACGGCAAACCAGCCAGCCGAAGATGACGCAACAGCGAACGTGCCACAAGCACCATCGCCACCGCTCGATTGGACCTAGCATCTGCCGGCCTTCTGCCGGAAGCAGCCGCACCGCTACTTCCTCAGTCAAGAATTTATCGAAGATCCGGTTAGCCAGCTCAAGCTCATCTTCGCAACTGGGCGGCTTCGCCTGCGCTTCCTTCTTCAGCCGCTCAGGTGCCTTGGCCCGCTCAAGCTCTTCTTCCAGGATCGGCTGGTAGGCACTGAGCAATTCTTTCAAGACAAACTGGAAATCCGGGTCATGAATCTCAGCCTCTTCCGTGGGTTTGGTTTCCTCAGACATGGTCTTTACCTCCTTTCGTGCGATGATAGGATCTCACTTTTTTGTACTACTTGCCTTTCTCTTCTTTGCACTGTCGATCTAATCTAAAGGGACCTTCGCGTCGCCAACATAGATCAAGTCTGCCAACCCCCCTTCGTTGACACAGGCCTCCAGAACATCAGCGTGAATCTCTCTCCGTGAGCAGTGGGTGTGAACCCGAAAGCCATCCTTCCTCATCTTATTAAATACCAACACCGATGAGGTGCGGCTTGGAAGCAGAGGTGTGGAATGTTTTGAACGGGCCTTCGCTAGCTGGCCCCAACCGGGTCGAGTGCAGGATTTGGAAGAGAATCGCGGCAGCGGACGGCGAAAAAAGGAATACCGATTTTGTGGGTAACTTCCCCGGGTTTCGGGCATAAAAAAGGGCCTCGACACCGGAAACATCAACCCTTGTCCGAGACCCCTTAACCGTTAGAGCAGGCCACACCTCTCTTCGGTAACCCAGCCATCCCAATGAATCAGGACCTGCGGCTTTGCGTCCCAGCGTCTCCGCTGGTTTGCCTTTATCGGAGAGGGACCTCGGCTTCTTTTTTCACGTTATGCAGGCGCCATACAATAGACGCACGTTATTGTCAAGCCCTAAATTCACAAGCGGCCACAAGCTGCGCCTTGAGTTGATTGACAACTTGATACTTGGTTCCCGTTTCGGAATTTGCCGGCAGACAGTTCTTAATCCGGTGTCAAAACGTGCTCTGACCCTTGGCTGCATTCCGTGGCGCGGCGGGTGCTCGACTCGGCAAATAGCGATCACTCTGTGGCTTTTTTCAGCGTGATCCCTATTTTAATTTCCTTGTTTTCCAATTTATACCAGTCGCCAAAGGTCGGAAAGTCTTTTGCGGTAACTAGAATATGGACCCTGCCCCACGGAACCCCCTCGAAGGTTGCCTCGCCCTGAGGATCGGTGCGCCTCGTTTTCTCAAACTCAAAATTCTCTTCGTCGGATTTGACGTATACCTGCGCTCCTGAAATAGGTTTTTTTTTCGAATCCGTCACCTTGATCCGCAGCCCTGATTCTTTTCTTTGCCGCTTCTCGTTTTCAGATCCCTTCTTCTCTTTAACGGCTTTCGCGTCCTTCTTTTGGTTATCGGCGTCCTTGGATTTCTCGCCGTTCGTTATCTTCTTATCCGGCTTTCCTTCTTCAGCGGTTTCCTGCGCGTATGATTTCTTGCCGGGGCTCGCACAGAAGACCGCCTGCCATATAAAAAGGAGAGTGATCACGCGAACGGTCAATACCTTTGCTCTGTTTTCCATAAGGTCCCCCAATCAGCGGTCTACAACTCGACCAAACAAACAACTCTTGTCGACTTGCCCAGCCTGTTCGGAGACATGAGAGGCGATGGTCTGCGCTTCTTCATCGGCTTGTGTTTATGTCCGCCAGCAGGTTCTCGATCACTTCATCGTAATATGGTTTTTCCTTCAGGCTGGCGCGAGATCCCGGAAAATAGATGAGTGTGACGTCGGCGGCGGTATCATCAAAGCTCATCATCACTATGGCACAGCGCTGATTATTGGATAGACGAGTGTTGTCGATCATCGGAAAATCGAAGACTCCGACCTTGAAGGTCCCGTCGACTACATCCTCCGTAGGGAGGCCCTTTTCCACGGCCTGAGTGGTCAATCGGACCAGGATTTCCTGCCGGCTCGGATAAACCTCAAGCACTTCCAGCGTGAAGTGCCTCGTTTGCGTGACTTTTTGACGCTCGGGGTTCGCTCTGTCAGGCAACTTCAGTACTTTATCGAACAAGCGAATCCCCGCCGGGTTCTTCTTGAGCAAATCAAAAAAGACCGTTCCATCAAGCTTTGCTCCTGAAGTCTGCAGAACGTCAATCTGCTTCTGTATAATTTCCTTCACCACCTGGCTCAGACGGTTCTGCAGACTTTTGAGGCTTCTCTGCCTCTCTTGGTTTCGTGCCGTATCAGCAAGTTCGATCGCGTCGACGATTTGTTGTCCCACATGTCTAAAGAGGGGACTCAGATCCAAGGCATCATGAAAGTTGTACGCCAAGAGCTCTAAGTTGATGACCTGAAGCTCAAAGTCTTTTAGATCGGCGCCGGATTTCCTTGCTTGTCCGGTCGCATCCTTGGCTTCTTTCGGTCTCAGGAAGCTGGTGATGATCGAGTTGAACATGTCTTTGCGGAGATCGCTGTCCGCCCTTTCTCGACTGCTCATCAGTTCAGCGTAAAGTCGCACATTCGTGTCAACGGTCTGTCTTCGTTCCAGGTAGCGGGAGCCGAAAAACCCGACGCCGGCGACAGCCAGGGCCGTCAACAAGCCACCTGCCGGCTTGAGAATGATGTCTGCCTTTTCCCACCGGTCTTTACGGCTGGCAGCCACAGTTATCTCCTCCTCAATACGTACTGACCGGCCTGGTTCACCAGCTCGAAATCATAGCGGACCGGGTTGTTATAAGAGTAAATAAGATGACTCAGTTCACCGCTTCCGTAGCGAACCTTCAGCGTGAACTTGCCACTGGTGGGAATATAGATGCGGTACGAACCGTATGCGTCGGTTTTTGCCTGGCAACCGGCGCAGTCGACTACGTATACCTCTATGCCTGGGACCGGCTTTCCGTTTTGTACCAGACTGCCGTAGATCTGGGCTGCAAGCGCTGACTCAGAGCCCATCACAACAAGTACAAGCAAGACCATTAAGGCTCTCATTTTTTCAATTCCTCCGGGAGCCGGCTCATTGCGCGATCAGAAGAGACTGCTGAGTGATCGAGCCTTGCACAAAAACAAAAAAGCCAGTGACTTCACGCAAAAGCCACCGGCTCTGAATTGCTTATTTCCACCTCCGAGAACTGCCTTCCTCCCCGGTCTTTAGCTCCACAAAAGGGCTAACTCAGGGAGGCTGTCGCCGAAGTGTATACGCGGAGACTTATATGCCGCAGGAGAATGTATGTCAAGGTCGCTCCCGGGCGGTCCCGATAAAGTCTCACTGCGTTCGCTCTGGATGAAGTTCCGTGGTATCGCTCTGCCGAGCCCACCTTGGGTAAAAAGAATCCCGGTTGTCTCTGAAGCAAGAGTGTGATTAGAAATGGAAAATTCTGGAGGAGCTTTAAACTATGTTGTTACCCTTTCGCGAACATCTTGATTTCGGGCCGACGCCCTATGACCAGTTGCAGGCCAACGAAGGGATTCCGATTATTCGGGGCAACTTCGTCGAAGACGTGATGGAACTGGAGCTGGGTCGATGGGAAAGAATGGGAGCCCTGGGTTGCTACCTCAATTTGTCAAACCAACAACAAACGGATGCCTATGTCTGTGAAATCCCTCCCGGGAGCCAGACCCTTCCGCAGCGCCATCTCTTTGAGGAGATCGTCTACGTTGTCAAGGGACGAGGAGCCACCTCCGTGTGGCAAGAGGGAACCGCGAAGGTTACGTTCGAGTGGGGGCCGGGGGCGGTTTTTGCGATTCCTTTAAATTCGTCTTACCAACACTTCAACGGGTCCAGGGATGAGCCGGTCCATTTGTTTGCCGGAACGACCTGCCCCCGCATGATCAATATGTTTCACAATGAGGATTTCATCTTCCGTAATCCATTTAATTTTCGCGACCGCTTTCATGACGGGCAGGAGTTTCTCCGTTTTAATAAACACGTGACCGACCGTTACTGGGAAACGAACCTCGTCCCGGACGTGAATCACTTTGCCCTCGACGACTTTCCGATGAAGGGCAAGGGCGTCAAGCACATGCGCTTTACTCTGGCGGACACGACCTACGGTTGTCACGTCTCAGAGTTCCCCCCGGGCTGCCGCAGTACCTGTCACCGCCATGGTCCGGGAGCGGTGATCATTATCACCCGGGGAGAGGGCTATGTGACTCTTTGGACGGATGGGGAGGAGAGGCAGCGCCACGATTTCCGCGTCGGGACCGTTTATTCACCGGACGATCTCATGTGGCACGGCCACTTCAATACCGGACAGGGAATCATGCGCCACTTTGCGATGCGGGGGGACAGTCCCAAGTACAGTCATGACCGCTTTCGTAACCCGCTATACCAGATGATTCCGATGGACGAGGAGCCGCCGGAGATTCACCGCGAATACGTGCAGGAGCTTGCGCGAAAAAGGGTCAAGGCCGAGGTCTCGATTGTGGAGGACTAGTATCCCAAAGTTCCGTTGCAAATCGTGGATCGTTTCGTGATTGCTCGGAAAGCATGCCCCGAGCTTCGGTCGAAGGGCGCTTCCCTCAGGGGCACGCCTTCCGATCGCAGCCGATGGGCCACAGCCTCGAGGCTCCAGCGGTGCTTGTTTCTCCGTCTATGCCTCAGAGAACCTGCACGGTCCTACGTCTGCGATCTCCACGCCTGCCCCTTCCGTCACAGCTTTCTGTGCTAAGGAACTTTGGGGACACGATACTAAGAGCTTTTCCCTTTGTACGCCTTTTCGAAAAATCCCTCGTTATCGAGCTTCTTGAGCCAGCTCGAGTCGATGATTTCCTCGGCTTTAAGAGAAGCCACTTTGGGATTTTGCTCTGCGACATACTTGATGACGGTTCTAGTTCCCTGGACCGTGGGATATGGCTTTCGGTCCAGCTCCTCCTGAGCTTCCAGGTAAAAATCCTCGGCAGCGTTGGCACTGGGAAGCCTGAGATTCCTGGCGATGACTTCCTTGACCGCCTGCTTGTTCTCTTTATTGAAGACGTAAGCGTAGCCTTCTACGATTGCCCTGGTGAAACTCTCGAAAACCTTCGGATGCGCCGCCATGTAATCTCTTCGTGCCGCAAGCACCGTGTTTTGGTAGGGGATCTTTGCCTGATTGAGGTTCAGGAGTTGGGTATATCCCTTGTTTAGCATCGTCTTGGTGGCCAGGCGCTGCAGCATGGCGGCATCGAGGGCTTTCTGTTCGAGAGCGGCCATCCGTTCGGGGTCTAACCCGGTTTGCATGATTGTGATCTTGTCGCGTTTCGCATCCAGGCCCAAATGGTCCAGGGCAATCAAGGCTGAAACGTGAGAAGACCCGCCGAATCGGGCCGTCCCCAGACGCTTCCCCTTCAGGTCGGCTGCTTTCTTAATGCTGGGTTGGGTGATCAGCGTAAAAGGCGAGGTATTGCTGATACCCAGAAACATCGCAATGTTCTCGCCCCCGGCGATCAAACTCAGGAGGGCGGCGGGCGCGTTTGCCGCGATCTGGATCTCCCCGGCGGCCAACATCTGGCTCACGAGCGAGCCCCCCATTACAAAAATCAACTGAACGTCCAGTCCGTGTTTTTCAAAAATCTTCTTGTCCTTACCCACCCATAATGGCGTGTTATGTGGCGTCGCCGTCGAAACAGCAAGTTTTATCTGCTGGGGCCTCGAAGATTGGGCCGGCGAAGAGCCCGCCATCACGAGCATCAGGAGAAGAGTAAAAGATCCGACAAGTATCGATCCGTTGTTCATTTTTTTCACCTCCGCCAGTTGTTTATCTCCCCTGCACGACCTCTAGACCAAATGTGTGACGCCCCGGAATGACATTTTGCTGACTCACTCAATGAGTTCTCTAGAACGGCAACTGAGGATCCCCACGACTCCTATTAGCACATATTGAAAGTCCGCTTGCAAACGACCTCAACCCTCAAAAGCGGTCCTGCGCATTAAATCTTTACCTCTTCACGCCCATCTGATATAGACTCGCCCGTTATGCGACAAAGAATCTATTCGTTGCTGGGCAGAGAATTCGTCGAGCTTCTCGGCGCGGCCCAACCTGCGGCTTCGGTCGAAGAAGAGACGCGAGTTCTATTTCAACGCTTCGAGGCGACGCTCAAACAGCAGGCCCTCTCTCTGGAGAACACGGTGCGTATCAGGATCTGGAGCAGAGACAGGGATGCGCGGAACCGCGCCACGGCTGAGCGCTCCAAGATTTTGACCGGCAATGCGCGGGCTTGCAGCTCGAGCTATATATCGCCCGATCACTTCGATTCGGACGCCAGAGTCGCTCTGGATCTTCTTGCGATGAGACCCTCGCGCCCGGACGCGGAGAGAAGACCCGTGGACTTCGAGCCGCCGCGAAACTACCTCTGTTATCTCCGCTATGACTCCTTGATATTTTGTTCGGGTTTCACATCGGACGCCGGAACACTGGAGGGCCAGGTCGAGGAGATTCTGAAGGCGATAGCAGGCGCCCTCGCCGTCGCCGGAACAAGCTTGAGCAAGGCAATCAAGCTTTCCCTGTTTCTGCAGCGGAGCCAAAAGCTCGAAACGCTGAAGCAACTTCTCGCGCAGGGTCCAAAGCTGGAGGTCCCCCTGGTGGAATTCGGCTTTGTGGACGGATACGCAGGCGAAAAAAGCCTGCTGGAGGTCGAGGCTACGGCGGTGGTCGGAGGATAAATGAGACAGGTGGGGAACTAAACCTAATCGGAGCGTTTTGGGAAACCACCGAAAGATCATCCACACCCCGAATTTTATCCTCGACTCCGATAAGAGACGTGGTGCAAGCTGCCTCTGCAACAACGCGTGCTCGGACAGTTGGGCAACTGGAACACCCAGCACCGCCGATGTGTTCGCACGGGCCGAGCGCCGAGCCGCTTCGAGCCGCTCCAGTTCGGCGCGGAAGCGGTCATGTAGTTTGGTCGTCATCGTGCAAGAGGGTCACGGGACTGTCCATATAGCGGCTGGCGCTCAGCCGCCGCGGTCATAGCGTCCGTTGTCCTCTCGCGCGCCACCCTGCTCAGGTCCGCTTTCATGGCAGGCGGTATACGCATGTTCAGTTGCGCCGTATTATCCTGCAGCACGGCCTGCTCCAATATGTGGTCCCTATGGATCTTAAAGGTGGGCCTAACCAGATGCAGTTCACCCTTAGGGTCATATCTACGGCATTATTCTCCCGCCATTAACGTGAATGGTTTGTCCCGTCATGTGGCGGCTGGCTTTACTGGCGAGAAAGGCCACCGCTTCGGCGACATCCTCCGGCTCTCCTGGGTGGCCTAGAGGAATCCTTCTGTTGGCGGATTCCCACTCTTCCGTCGAATACTGACTCCTGACTCGGTTCGTCGCGACACGTCCCGGAGCCACTACGTTGACACGGACACCGAAGGGAGCGAGTTCGAGCGCCAACGTTTTTGAGAAGCCGACTTTAAATTCCTGGCATCAGCATTTTAACGGATCAGGGACGGAACCCGCGCGCTATGTGGCCCTCACCAATGCTCCAGCGGTCTTCAACATGTTTCATAGCTATGAGTTCATCATGAACAACCCATGTCGGTTTAGAGACCGCTTTGATCATCAAGCGGAATATTTTTCAGGCAAAGGAGAAGCTCATCCTGGCGATGTTTGGGAAAGTAATTTCATCCCCGATATTCTGGACCTGCCCTTCTATGAGTTTTCCACGAAGGGACCGGGCATGAAACACGTCGAGATCGAGCTATCCAGCAACAGGCTGTCGAGTCACATTGCCGAGTTTCCCGTCGGCGTCTATCAGAAAGCGCATCGGCACGGTCCGGGGGCTTACATCATCACGCTTAAGGGAAAGGGTTACTCATTGATGTGGCCTGAAGGGCAGAAGTGGGAGAGATTCGATTGGGGACCGTGGAGCATGATGTCTCCCCCCAACCGGTGGTTCCACCAACATTTCAACCTCGGCAAGGAGCCCGTTAGGCAGCTTGCCCTGAAGGGCTGGGGACAGAAGTATCCGATCGGGGGGTGGGAGCAGATGTTCAAGAGCACGGAGACGGGTGGAGACATGATTGAACTCGAGGACGAAGATCCGGCCATTCGGGACATGTATATAGAGGAGCTCAAGAAAGAAGGGATGGATCTCAGGATGGCACCTGTAACGTACAGGAAACGCCCATGAGTCATTTACGAAACCAAGTGTGCGGGCGATTGTGTGAGTGAAAGCCCATGCGCAAATTATCCTTTGGCCTGGAAATTCATCCCTACTACGACGCAAAAACAGTATTGCAGGAAGTCGAATTGGCTGAGCGGTTGGGCTATGACCATATTTGGATCGGAGACTCCCAGAGCATCTGGCGCGAGTTGTATGTCCTTTTGGGCGCTGCTGCAAAAGCAACGACGCGCGTCCACCTGGGTAGCGGCGTGACCAATCCCGTCACTCGGGTTTCTGCCGTGACAGCGAGCGCGTTCGTCACCTTACAAGAGCTGTCAGGGGGTAGAATGATTTTAGGAGTTGGAAGCGGGTACAGCTCCGTGAAAACCGTGGGCATGAAAGCGTCGACTCTTTCACAACTGGAAAGTTTTGTTGAGCAAATTAGGGACCTATGTCGAGGAAAAACGGTGCAAGGAGCGCCGCATGAGATGCGCCTGACATTTGGCAGCGTGGATAAGTCCCCTCCGGTTTTCGTTGCCGCCAGCGGTCCGAAGATGTTGAGGCTCGCGGGACGAGTTGGTGATGGGGTGATTATGGCCAGAGTGTCATTAAAAGGTGACGTTTTAAAAAGGATGTTGGAGTGTGTTAGCGAAGGCCGTCAACAGCGAACGATACCTGCGGATGGTTTTCAAGTCTGTGTTGCGTTGCCTGTCTGTGTCGACGCCGACAGGCAAAAGGCGCTCGCGGCGGTGCGACCTCATGTAGCGCGCAGTCTGATAACGCCTCTATGGGAGTTCAGCCAAGAGGCCGTAGAGGCCGGAAAAAAGCTTGAGCAGCTATATGACTGTTATGAACATTTGAATCCGACTGCCCAGCATGCGCAAGCCGTACCCGATATAGTAGTCCCAGAGTTTGCTATAGCGGGCACAGCCTCAGAATGTATGGAGCAAGCCGCCCGAGTCTTCGAGATGGGCATTGACCAGATAACGATTCGGCCCTACGGAGTGGAAGGGTCTTCCCGTAGTGCGATAATTAAAAACTTTGCCCTAGAAGTGATGGACCCCTTAAAGAGGCTTCTCGCGGGTTGATGTCCGGATAAGCTGCTGCGCCTCATGTGCCCCCATTGCGGCGCCAAAGCTTGCGACCCTTATCGATTGCAGGAGATCAGGAGAAAGATATGCCCAAACTCACTTTGAGTTTTATTTCCGGGTTCAATGAGCGCGTTCAACCGTTGATGGACGGGAGTATTCAGGCGGAAGGGATTGAGATCATCCCCACTTATTCGAATCCCGCAGAAACGTTCTGGCGACAGCTCAAATTTCAGGAGTTCGATATCGCAGAAATGTCCATGTCGTCCTATCTCATCGCCCGCTCACGGGGCATGGACATGATCGCGCTGCCGGTCTTCCCGACGCGCCGGTTGTTTCAGACGGAAGTTTCGATTCATCTCGACTCCGGTGTCAAGGAGCCGGCCGATCTTATCGGTAAACGGATCGGTGTCGCCGAATATCAGCAGACCGCAGCGCTCTGGATTCGAGGAATCTTGGAACACGACTTTGGAGTGTCGCAGTATAAGGTTCACTGGTACATGGAGAGGACCGAGGAGCTGAGCCATGGCGGAGCGACCGGATTCAAGCCGCCGCCCGGAATTTCCTTCAACCGAATCCCGCTCGACAAAAGTCTCGCTTCAATGCTTCTCAGTAACGAGCTGGATGCGGCGCCGGTCCGCGGCCCATGGACGATGCGACCGAATGTTTTAGGTCGCTCGAGCCGGATCACGGGAACCGGCGATTGGAATAAGGTCAAGCCTCTATTCCCTGACCGGATCGCGGAAGGAGAGCGCTTTTTTAAAAAACACGGCTTTCTCCCGGCCAACCACGGCTACATCATCCGTGGAGACATTTATCGAAAGTATCCCTGGGTCGCGTTCAATCTCTACAGCGGCTTTGTCAAAGCCAAAGCGTTCGCGCAGGAAAAACTCCTCGAACGCATCCCGTCAGCGCTATTTTTCGGGCCGGAGTATCTGGCCATGACCAGGCGGCTCTTCGGCGACGATCCTTTTTGTTACGGTATCAAAGGCAACCTGGCACTGCTCGAAACGATTATCGATTATTCGTACGAGCAGGGGTTGACGCCGCGAAAGATGAAGATCGAAGAACTCTTTGCAGAAAGCACACTCGGTCTCTAATTCCCGATAAGCCCCGATCTGAAACCAATTTTGCCCATTAGATCATCAAGTTCCCTCTCCCGTCCAGGAGAGGGCGCCCTCGATACGCCACTAAACGTGGCTACACCCTTGTGTCCCCAATTTCCGACATCTTCTTTCAATTTCCTACAGAGCCGACATATTGCTCCGGGCTAAGCTTCGCGGGACGTAGCATTTATCGGGTTTTTACATGGAACGGCTCTTGCGTACACCGCATTGGTACGGTTGTTGCTTCTTCTCTAATACGAAGATGGGAATGCTTTATGAAGAAGCGAAAGTATCACGTCTGGATCTGGTTGTTTTCTTTCTTCGGTCTTCTTGTAATCGCCGCCGGGGTCTTCCTCTATAATCTGGATTGGAACAAAGCCAAACCGTACATATCCGCAGCAGCCAGCAAGGCCACGGGACGCCAACTCGTCATTAATGGCGACCTCAACGTAAATCTCGGCTGGATTTCCAAACTCCGCGCAAGGCAAATTCAATTCCAAAATGCTTCCTGGAGCAGCCATCCACAAATGGTCGAAGTTGAACTTCTCGACGTCGACTTGGACGTGTGGCAACTCCTCAAGTTCCGTATCGTCCTGCCCGCGATAACCATCTCGAACGCGAAAGTGATCCTGGAAAAAAATGCTGAGGGCTCCGCAAACTGGGAATTTAGCGAGGCTCCCGCTGAAACCAAACCGGCGGCACCGAAAGATCGGACCACGTTTCCCGTGATCGAAAAGCTCATTATCAAGGACAGCGCGTTGCTTTTTACCAATCAGGAAACCGACGCCCGAATCGATTTGAAGCTCAATCACGCCGAGGCGGGGGGCTTTTGGGAGACGCCGGTCAAGCTCAAAGCGGAAGGCCGGTATCAGCAGCAGCCCCTGAGTCTATCGTTAGGCGGGGGTTCTTACCAAAACCTGACGAGCGCCAAGGAGCCTTACCCTGTGCAGATCAACCTGCGCGCGGGAGACGTCAGAGCGAAGGTCGAGGGTAATCTGATCGAGCCGCTGCAGATGAAAGGGGAAAACGTGACACTTGATATTCAGGGACAGGACATGAGCAATCTGTTCCCGCTCATTCGTCTCGTTTTTCCATCGACGCCGCCTTACAGACTGAAAGGCCACTTAAAGCATGAAGGGGACGTCTGGGCTTTCTCGAACTTTTCCGGACAGGTCGGCGGCAGCGATCTATCGGGGACGATTCGCGTCGACACAGCGCCGAAGCGTCACGTTATGAAGGCAGACCTCGTTTCGAGCATGCTCGATTTCAAGGATCTTGCGGGGTTTATCGGAGGAGACCCCAAGGCGCAGAAGAAACCAGAGGAGCCAAAGAAAGCTGCGGCCGAACCGGAAAGCGACCGGATCTTTCCCGATCAGCGCTATGATTTGGAGCGCCTGAATGCGATGGATGCGGACGTTCGGCTGCGCGCCAAGAAGATTTTGGCACCCAATCTTCCGATAGACAATCTGGACGCGAGGCTCGACTTGAAGAACGGCGTTTTGCGCTTCGAGCCGGCCTCCTTCGGAGTTGCCAATGGCCGCATAGAAATCCACAGCACATTCGACGCCTCAAAGCGCCCCTCGAACGTCAAAATCGATGTTCGCGCCCGAAATCTCGAGTTGAGGCGATTCATGGGCGAGAGCTCTTTCGCCCAAAAGACTCTGGCGCCTATTGGAGGGCGAATCGCCGTTTCCGGGACCGGGGAATCGTTTCGCGAGCTTATGGCGACGGCGTCCGGCAATATCTTCTTCGCAATGTCAGGAGGCGAGATTAGCGGTCTTCTCGTCGAACTGGCCGGGCTCGATGTCGCGCAGACATTAGGCTTACTTATTCGGGGCGATAATCCCATACCGATCCGCTGCGCCCTGGTGGATCTCGAGGGAGAGAACGGACAGATGGATGTCAAAACATTCGTTTTCGACACGGCCAGCACCATCGTAGTGGCTGACGGGAAAATCGACCTGCGGGACGAGAAAGTCAATATCGTTTTGACGCCGGTTCCGAAAAATTTCAGCCCACTGAGCCTCCGGTCGTATATCCGGACGACCGGCCGTTTCAAGAGTATATCGGTATTTCCTGATCCCCTCAGGACCGGAACTGAATCGTTGTTTGCTAAGATCTTCAACGTCTTCGTAATGATCGCTTTGATGCCGGTCCAGCCGAGAGACCTCGGGCTGGGGCGGGATGCGGACTGCGACGGATTGATCGCCGCTGCCCAAAAAAAAGATCCGGTCGGAGTCGTTCCGACAGCGGGACAAAATACAGTTCCAGCCAATCAAGCGTCCGCGCAAAGACACGCTCGCGCAACGCGATGAGCCTGTTAGCCCGGATTATTCACGACCAAAGGTGTGGCCTGAGGGGCAGCCTTTCCCGTCGAGAGCAAGAGGCCTCTGCCTTGAGGTGGACTTTAAACGTCCGATCTGCAGCAAATAACACTGGCGCGATGAGACACATAGCCGAGCACCAAAGACGTCATCGAACCTGCACGTTCCTGTGCTCTCTCTCTTCAAGGCTCACCCCTCAGGCTGCAGTGTGTCATAATCTATACTCGATCTATGAATCGTCCGGGTTAGGTGTCTGAAGAGAGCGCCCGTTTTTAGCGTCGCTTCACCTTTTTGTCTTCTTGCCAACCTTAGTTCGTTTGTGTAATAGGGTTTACGGGCCCTTGCTGTTCGTTGCGGCCCCTTGATCCTATGAATGAGACCCTGAAGAGACAAAGGCTCCGCTTCTCCGTGATCTTCGCAATTGCCGCGATCATCGTTGGCGTAATCCTTGACTCGGGTGCTGCGGCACAAACGCCAGGAACGGTGGACGCCAAAACCATCTCTTTAGGAATCGTCTCGGAAATAAATCAGAAGGAGATCGAAGCGCATTTTCGGGATTTTGTCCGTTATGTCGCGCGAAAGCTCTCCTCCGCGACAGAAATAGAGGGAAAGGTCGTGATAGCGGCCACACCGCTTGAGCTGGTTAAGCTTCTTCAACAGAAGAGCATCGATTTCTACATTGAGAGTCCGTATCCAACCTATCTCATCAACCAGGTCCACGGAGCCGCAATGTTACTGTTGAGACGGTGGAAGGGCGGTATGGCGGAATATCAAAGTCTCATTTTTGCCAAACGAGACGGCGAGATAAAACGCCTCGAAGACCTGCGGGGAAAAATCATCGCGTTTGAGGACCCCGGATCGAGTTCGGGTCATTTTCTTCCGAAGTTCTTCCTCCAAAGGAGGGGATTCAAGCTTTCGGAGAAGACCCGAATTGAGCCGAGTGCTTCGCCGAGTGATGTTGCTTATATTTTTGCCTATTCTCAAGAACGCCTCGTGGAGCTGGTCCTTACAAAACAGGTCGCGGCGGGAGCATTCAGTAGTGACGATTACGCGACACTTGACGAGAAGAAGAGAGCCGAGATCACCGTCCTTGCGCATACGGAGAAACTCCCGCGCCACCTTCTTTCAATCCGAAAAGATCTGCCGCGGGGAATGGCCGACCGTCTCGAGCAGGTTCTGATTTCGATGCATGAAGAGGAAGAAGGTCGGGCGATTTTGAAAAAAACCGACAACACAACCAAGTTTGACGTCTTGCCGGGAGGCGAGCCGGCGGTTCGGCGCATGCTCCTGGAAACTTTTCGCTCCGGCGACCAGAGATAGAAATCTCCTCAAAGACTCCCGCTTTTTTAAGAGACCGTACAAAACAAACCTCATCGTGAAATGAGCGTTCTCCGGTAGGCGCGCGTCTTCGCGGAAGAATCTATCCACCGTGACGAGAAGCCTGAGCCCCTTGCCCGGTGGGGCTGGAAACTGATAGTACTTAATTAGTTTCTAAAGTTTTATGATCGCCCAATCCTATCCCGATCATACGCCGGCGGCGGAACTGCCGATGGAGAACTCCATCACGCAACGGATCGTAACGGCGGCCCGAAAGCACTTTTTTACCCACGGCTTCCGCAACGTCACCATGGATGATCTGGCGGAAGAACTCGGGATGAGCAAGAAAACGCTCTATGCGTCTTTTTCCAGCAAGGCCGCGCTTCTCCAGGCTGTGTTCCTGGATAAGTTTCGCAGCATCGAGACCGATCTCGATCGAATTATGCGCGACGGCTCGGCCGATGTTCTGGCCGCGCTCCATCAATTGCTCGCGTGCGTGCAGCGACACACGGAAGAGATCCATCCGCCGCTCGTGCGCGATATTCGGCGAGAAGCGCCGGAGATATTCAAGCTGGTGGAGAGCCGCCGCCGGGACATCATTCAGCGTTATTTCGGAAAACTTTTTCACGAAGGACGCAGGGCGGGGATCATCCGTAAAGACATTCCAGTCCGGTTGATGATCGAGATTCTTATTGGCGCAACGGAAGCCATTATGAATCCGTCCAAGATGGCGGAACTTGGCCTTACGCCGAAGAGCGGCTTTGTTACGATCGTTACAGTAATTCTCGAGGGTGTCATGACCGAAACCGGAAGGTCAAAATAACGGGCGGCACGGCTCGTGATGCCGTGCGCAGTATGCCAGGTGATATATGAACCGAAGGGTGCTGATGATCGGTTTGTTGCTTGTCGTGGCCGGCGCGGCGGCTGGCCTGACGTGGTGGCTCGCTCACCGCGCTGACGAGCCTCGGGAACTCGTGCTTTACGGCAACGTGGATCTCCGGCAAGTGCAGTTGTCATTCAACAACAGCGAGCGGATTGCCGCTGTGCTGGTCCAGGAAGGGGACCGCGTCCGGCGGGGCCAGGTCCTGGCCCGGCTCGACAGGAGCCGTCTGGAGCCGCAGGTCGCGCAATTTGAGGCGCAAGCGGCGGCACAACGCCAGGTCGTACAGAGGCTCCGCAACGGCAGCCGGCCTGAAGAGATCGAACAGGCCAGGGCAAACGTCCAATCCGCGAAAGCGGATGTGGCCAATGCTCACCAGCAGTATGAGCGCCTCAAGGCGGCAGCGGACGCTTCCGCCGGGCGGGCTGTGCGCCAGCAGGATCTCGATACAGCTAAGGCTGCCCTGCAGGTCGCTGAGGCAAAGCTCGTAGTCAACCAGAGGGCGCTTGATCTGGCTGTTGCCGGTCCGCGCAAGGAAGAGGTTGCGGAGAATGAGGCCCGGCTGCGGGCCAATGAGGCGCAGCTAGCGCTCCTGCGACAGCAATTGATCGATACGCAGCTTATATCACCCGTGGATGCCGTGGTGCGCACGCGGATTTTGGAGCCCGGGGATATGGCCTCGCCGCAGAAGCCTGTTTTCTCACTCGCGATCACCGACCCCAAGTGGGTTCGCGCCTATCTTTCCGAGCCGGACCTGAGCAAAGCGCATTCGGGAATAGCTGCTGCCGTTGCGGTGGATAGTTTTCCGGACCGGCGATTTGAAGGATGGGTCGGATTCATCTCTCCCGTCGCCGAGTTCACGCCGAAGTCCGTGCAAACCGAAGAGCTGCGGACGAGCCTCGTTTATGAGGTCCGCGTTTTTGTAAAGGATCCTTCGGACGAATTGCGTCTCGGCATGCCGGCGACGGTTTATCTCCCGCTTGCCCGGCCCGATTCCCAAACCTCTCGGACACCAGCGTTAAGCACGCGCGAGAGCCGCGCGCCGAATGAAAAGGGCCGCAGATGAGCGCCGCTGGAAAAAACCGCACTGTCCTGCTCGGCCGCGCGATCCAAAAGACATTTCGTCGCGACACCGGCGAACCCGTACAGGCGCTCGACGGCGTTTCTCTAGAGGCTTCTGCCGGTACACTTACGGCTCTGGTGGGACCGGACGGCGCCGGCAAGACAACGCTCATCCGTTTGGCCGCAGGGCTCCTGGCGGCTGACGCAGGCGAGCTGAAGGTCCTGGGTATCGATGTCGCCGCCGATCCGCAAAAGGTCCAAGACCGCGTCGGGTACATGCCGCAGAAGTTTGGATTGTATGAAGATCTGAGCGTCCGGGAAAACCTCGATCTTTACGCCGATCTACACGGTGTGACTGTTGAAGAGCGCCGGGAGCGATACCCGAGACTCATGGAGATGACAGCACTCGGACCGTTTAAGGACCGCCTGGCCGGACGGTTATCGGGCGGGATGAAGCAAAAGCTTGGGCTTGCCTGCACGCTCGTGCGCTCGCCGGAGCTATTGCTGCTGGACGAGCCGACGGTTGGCGTCGACCCCCTTTCGCGCCGCGAGCTTTGGGAGATTATTCTGCAGCTCGTCAATGATCAAAGATTGACCGTGCTCCTCAGCACCTCTTATCTCGATGAGGCCGAGCCGTGCGGATACGTCGTCGTCCTCCACCAGGGAAGGGTACTGGCGCAGGGTCGTCCGGCGGAGATCGCCGGGCTGGCAGCGGGACGAACGTTCCTGGCCGAGCCGACTGCCGGCCAGAAAGCAAGCGGGCTACAGGCGCGATTGCTGGATCACCCAGGCGTGCTGGACGCTGTGCCTGAAGGGGGACGCGTGCGGTTGGTCGTAAGCGAAAGTTCTTTCAATGCCATAGCGACCGCGCCGGTGAACCCGCGATTCGAAGACGGCTTTATGGTGTTATTGCGCGGGACAGTGCCGCAACCGAGCGCCGCGGGATCAATGACGTTCAAACGACCGGCAGAGCAACCAGGTGAGGGCGCGGTCATCGAGGTTCGCGACTTAGTCCGGCAGTTCGGAACTTTCACAGCCGTCGATCACATCAGCTTCGAAGTCCATCGCGGCGAGATCTTTGGTCTGCTCGGTCCCAATGGCGCCGGCAAAACCACGACTTTTCGCATGCTGTGCGGCTTGCTCGCGGCTACGGGCGGCATGCTGCGAGTTGGAGGCGTGGACCTGCTCCACGCCCGCGCATCGGCGCGCCAGCGGATCGGGTATGTGGCGCAAAAATTTTCGCTGTACGGCCAGCTATCGGTAAATGAGAACCTGGAATTCTTCGCCGGCGCCTATGGCTTGCGCGGCGAGCGAAAGAGCGAGCGGATCAATTGGGCGCTGCGGCAGTTTGAGTTGACGCCGCTGGCCCGCATCCCGACCGAACGGCTACCCGGCGGATACAGGCAGCGGCTGGCAATGGCCGCGGCGCTGCTGCACGAGCCGGAGATTCTGTTTCTTGACGAGCCGACCAGCGGCGCCGACCCGCTGGCCCGCCGTGAGTTTTGGCAGCGCATCACCGGCCTCTCCGAGCAGGGGGTGACTGTCGTCGTCACGACTCATTTTATGAAAGAAGCCGAGTATTGCGACCGGGTCGCCATCATGGATGCCGGTAGGATACTGGCCCAGGGCACACCGGCCGAGATCCGCGGCGGCGAGCCGACGATGGAGGACGCGTTCATCGCCATCGTCGAGCGGGCGCGCGAGAGCGAGTCCGCCCGTTCGGAAAAATCGGGTGCCGCGTGATGCTCACGTACGAATCGCGGCGTAATTGGTTGCCACGCAGGGCGCGGCGGGTCTGGGCACTGGTGCGGAAGGAATGTCGTCAAATTATCCGGGACCCCAGCAGCATCGCGATCGGCGTGGTATTGCCGCTACTGCTCATCCTGCTGTTCGGCTACGGGCTGTCTCTGGACGTGACCCATGTGCCAGTCGCCGTCGTTTTGGAAAAACCCTCGCCCGAAGCGACGGAGCTGGCTGCTGCATTCCAACTTTCTCCATATTTTGACGCGGAGCTTACGACCTCGATGCCACGGGCACGCCAACTGATGCTTGCACGAAAGGTCGATGGGATCGTCCTTATCCGCGCGGATTTCGCGCGGGATGTGAACCTCGGAGGCGCCGAGGTTCAGATTCTCCTCCACGGGACCGACGCTAACCGCGCCCGCATCATCCAGGGTTACGCACAAGGGGCGGTCGGCCAATGGGCGGCTCGTCTTGCCGCTCAGGGGAACGACGTGCCGGTCGGACCGGTGGCGGTGCAGAGCCGGCTCTGGTTCAACGAGGCCAACGAGAGCCGCTATTTCCTGGTTCCGGGGCTGATCGTTCTGATTATGACGCTCATCGGCGCTTTGCTGACAGCGCTCGTAATGGCCCGCGAGTGGGAGAGGGGCACCCTCGAGGCGTTGTTTGTGACGCCTGTGCGGGCCGAAGAGATCCTGCTCGGTAAGACTCTTCCTTACTTTGCATTGGGCATGGGCGGGCTCGTGCTGTGCATTCTGGCCGCCAAGTTCCTCTTCCACGTCCCGCTCCGCGGATCGGTGCTGGTATTGGCCGGAGTGTCGATGCTCTACCTGCTGGTCGCGCTGGCCATCGGGCTTTTGATCTCTTCGGCCGTTAAGAGCCAGTTCGTCGCCAGCCAGATAGCGATTGTGGTTACATTCCTGCCGGCGTTTATGCTTTCGGGATTTCTGTTCGATCTGCGCAGCATGCCGGCTCTCGTTCGCCTGATTACGTACGTGCTGCCGGCGCGCTACTACGTCACTCTCCTCCAGACAGTATTTCTGGCTGGGGACGTGTGGAGCGTTGTTCTGCCAAACGCGGCGGTGCTGGCGGGCATGGCGGCCGTGCTCTTGCTCCTGACCCGGGCAACGACTCGAAAGAAGCTGGCTTGAGGGCATTATGCTCGATGGGATCTTTCGCATTCTCGCTCTTACGCGCAAGGAGTTGCTGGCTGTTCTTAAAGATCCGCGCGGCCGGTTTACTCTCTTCGTTCCGCCGATCCTCCAGTGCCTGATCTTCGGGTACGCGGCGACTTACGACCTCAACGATGTCCCCTACGCGGTGCTTGATCGGGACCGTAGCGCCGCTTCCTATGAGTTGCTGGCGCGGCTTGATGGATCCGGCGTGTTCCGCCGTGTGGCCAATCTTCAGCGGGCGGAGGATTTGAGAGTCTATATCAACGAGCGACGAGCTTTGCTCGCGGTCCAGATCGACCAGGATTTCGAGCGGCGGCTGCTCTCGGGGCTCTCGGCTAATGTGCAAGTGATTGCCGATGGCCGGAACTCAAACACCGCCGGCACCGCAATGGGTTATGTGGGCGCGGTTGTCGAGGCGTTCAACGCCACCTGGCGGGCGGCCCACGGCCAAAGCGGCCCGCCGGTTCGGGTCACGACCCGCGCGTGGTACAACCCGAATCTGGAGACCCGCTGGCATATGATCCCGGCCCTCATCGGTACGCTGACTCTGCTGCAGACGCTTCTTCTAACCGCCATGTCCGTCGCCCGCGAGCGGGAGGAAGGAACCTTCGACCAATTATTGGTCACTCCCTTTCGACCGGTTGAGATCATGGCCGGCAAGGCGCTGCCTTCAATACTCATCGGGCTCGTGCAAGCGACAAACGTTCTGCTCATCGCGCAGTTCTGGTTCCGCATCCCGTTTGCCGGATCATTCGCGACTCTTTACGTGGGTTTGAGTTTGTTCCTGCTCGCCGCAGTCGGGATCGGGTTGCTGGTCTCTTCGGTCGTCGCGACCATGCAGCAGGCGATGCTCTTCTCGTTGATGCTCCTGATGCCGTTCTCGCTCTTGTCAGGGCTGGCCACGCCCATCAGCAGCATGCCCGAGGCGCTTCAATACGTAACGCTGGTCAACCCGCTGCGCTACGCGATCGAGATCGCGCACAGGGTTTATCTTGAGGCGGCGGGCCTCGGGCTGCTTATCCCTGAGCTATGGCCCTTGGCCGTGATCGCCGCCATCACGCTCTCGTTGGCCTCCTGGATGTTCCGCCACCGGCTGACGTAGCGTCTCACGGTCGGGAACAAGGGGAATAAGATGAACCGACAAAAGCTCTTCAAAAGATTACGGGGGGCAACCGCAGGCGTGATTTTGCTGGCCGGCGGCTGCGCCGTTGGACCCAATTATCAGAGGCCTGATCTTCCCGTCCCCTCGAACTGGAAGGAGGCGCAAGAGGATGGCATCAATACCCGAGCGGCCGAGCTAAAGCGATGGTGGACCTCGTTCAATGATCCTTTGCTCATTTCGCTTGTGGAGCGAGCCGTTCGGTCCAACCTGGACCTGCGCTTGGCCGAAGCCCGCATCCGCGAAACGCGCGCGTCGCGCGCAGTCACCGCGGTAGGAGCGTGGCCAACGGTAGACGTTTCAGGCTCATACAGCCGGCGTCGTAACAGTAAGAACGCGCTGGCCTTCCCCTCTCAAGGGGGCGGCGGCTCATCATCGCTTTTAGGCGGGAAAGTTCTCGAGCATGATCTGTTTGCGGCGGGCTTTGATGCAAGTTGGGAGATCGACGTTTTTGGCGGAGTGCGGCGGAGCGTTGAGGCCGCCGATGCCACAATCGAGGCCAAGGTGGAAGATCTGCGCGATGTTCTCGTGACGCTGCTCGGAGACGTTGCCAGGAACTATATCGATCTTCGCGGGCTTCAACGCCGGCTCGAGGTTGCGCGCGCCAACCTCGACGCCCAGCAGGACGCGCTGAATCTAACGGAAGTGCGGTTTCAGTCGGGACTTGCCAGCGGATTGGACGTGGCGCAAGCGGAGGCTCAGGTCAAGACCACGACGGCGCAGATCCCGACGCTGGAGAGCTCTATCAAACAAACCGCCTATCGCCTTGACATGCTTTTGGGCTTGCAGCCTGGATCCCTGTGGGACGAGCTATCGAAGCAAGCGCCGATTCCCAGACTGCCGCCGGAGGTGTTTGTCGGATTGCCTTCTGAACTGCTACGCCGCCGTCCCGATATCCGGCGGGCTGAGAGACAGCTGGCGGCGGGAACGGCGCAGATCGGCGCCGCCATGGCGGACCTGTTCCCAAAATTCTCACTGACGGGCATGGCCGGTTTGCAAAGCTTTAGCGCGACCGATTGGTTCACGGGTCGCAGCCGGTTCTGGTCCATTGGACCCACGATCCGTTGGCCGATCTTTGAGGCCGGCAAGATAAGGGCAAATATAGAAGTTCGAAACGCGCAGCAGGAACAAGCGTTACGGACGTACGAGAAAACCATTCTGACCGCTCTGCAGGATGTGGAAACTGCGCTCGTCAACTATTCCAAAGAACAGGTTCGCCATCGATCGCTGATGGAGGCAGTCGCTGCGAATCGCCGCGCGGTGGAGATAGCTAACGAGCTCTACCTTAGCGGGCTCAGTGACTTTCTTAATGTCCTGGATGCCCGGCGCTCGCTCTATTCTTCGGAGAACGATCTGGCCCAGAGCGAAGCAATCATGGTGTCGAATCTGGTCTCTCTTTACAAGGCCCTTGGAGGCGGATGGGAGACCGACTGACCTCGCTACCCGAGGAATTACAAATGGCAGATCTCAGATTTTATAACCTGCGCGGTTCTACGTCTGCGACCTTCACGCCTTCCTTCCGTCACACTTTTAATCCATTCAGGACGACGCAAAAATTCCGGTCATTCCCTCGGCGAAACGGTTTTTTTCCCTTCAGGCGGCCCGGACTTGTGGAGGCTAAATTAATCTGCTTGACTGTCGTGGACCGAATTGAAGGAGAATGCCCATTGCACCGTTTTTTTCGTATCGTTCTAATTTGTCTATCGGCGTCGACCCTCGCGGGCGACGCGTGGTCACTACCGCCGCCAGCCCAAGTCACGGTAAGAGAACTTATCCCGCTGGCTAGCTGGCACAAGCAGTTCAAGATCATCACAGGCACGGACAAGGGCAAAGTGGTGCCGCTCATGTTCCGTAGCGACCCCGCAAACGAGCAGCGGTGGACGCTCATCTTCGGCGATTATGCGGGCATTGTTCTGCTAAACGACCCGGACGGTGGCCTGTTAATGGAGCAACTCCATTTGTTCAAAAGCCGCAGCTATATCGTCTATCAACCGGCGCTGCCGATCTTGCCGGGGGATATGAGCTCGGGGGCTTTCATCCTGCGCCGAGCGAGCTTTAAAATGTACGATCGCGAGACCAGAAAGCTAAAGCGAAACGGAGTGGTGACCCACCTGGTGAAACGAGTTTGGCCTTCACAGTTCGATACTCCCGTGGGTCTAATTGATGGATATCGGGTGGAGATCGAGCACGGGATGGAGATGCAGTACGCGCAACTGCTTTTCACGCTTGGAATCGGCTTCCGTTTGGATGAAGGGCCGGTTTACGGCTCGGGAGAATATAGGCTCACGAAACTCAAGATTTTCTCGCAAACCAAGGCGGCCGCGGCGGCTCTTGTGAAGAGATGATTCCGCGGCTTTTACTCCCCAAACTTTAGATTTCGGGAGCTCTCTTTCAGTTTTCTCTTACCTCGTTCCTTCTTCCCGCGCCGCGACTTCGGCCAACCGCTCGAGCTGGTCCAGATCTTCCGCGCACGGCCGAAGAATAAATTTATCAACGCCCATATCAGCCTGGCGCTTGATCGCGTCCGCTAACGCCTCAGGGGTGAGTGGGATCCCGCGCAAGCGGCGCTGCGCGAGCTCAGGGTTGTAACCATAGTTGGCCTTGATGTAGCGCGAGGCCTGGTCAACGGCGTTCGGCCCCAGTGCAAAATAGCTGGCGCCCACCCAACGTGGCTGTCCCTGACGCCCCGCAGCTTGCCAAGCCTGGCGAATCTGCCGCCACAGCTCAAGCATAGCGGCCGGCTCGCCGCCGCCGGGCGCCATGAAACCGTCGCCCCACGCTGCGATGCGCCGCGCCACTGCCGGCACGTATCCGCCGATCAGCAGTTCCGGGCCGCCAGGCCGTGCTGCTGGAGGGCTGATCGGCCCCACGTCATCCGACAGGGGTTCGCCTGCCCAAAGACGGCGCAGGATGTGTAACTGCTCATCGAAACGCCGGCCACGCCGCCGGAACGCGAAACCCGTCGCCACGTAATCGTCCTCGCGTACGCCGATTCCCAGCCCGAGAGTGAGACGTCCGCCCGATAGAGCATCGATAGAGGCTGCTTGCCGCGCCAATAATGTGGTCTCTCGGGTTGGCCCGATGACCACGCTCGTCACAAGACGTATGCTCCGGGTTGCTCCGGCGGCAGCCGCCAATACCGCAAGTGGCTCAAGGGCCCTGGACACGACCCGGTCTGTTACGACCAGGCTGGAAAACGGCCCTCGGTCCGCTCGCGTGGCCCATTCGAGGATCAGCTCGCCGGTAGCCGGGACAATCCGGCTGGGTAATCCAATTGCAATGCGCATAATACCTCCAGACGATCAGTTACCGTATGTGAGTGAGGATAGTTAACTCTGGATTCCCAGAGTACCCCTTCACGGGCAAGCCTCCTGGCCGCAGTCGACGCGCCTCTGCCTCGACCTTGAATCACTTTTCCTCAACCTCAAGAGCTTCAACTTTGACCCGGGCTGTTCCCTTTCCATAAAAACCCAATCTCTGAGCTGCGCCCCGGCTCAGCTCAATGAGAGGCGGGCTTGCCGTTCGGTCGTTGCTGCGGGGGAAGGGGCCACGGTCGTTAACCCGCACGATGATGGAAGCTCCATTCTCGAGGTTCGTGACTCTCGCGTAAGTGGGGAGGGGAAGGCGCTTGTGAGCCGCCGTAAGCCCGTTTGGATCGAAAGCCTCACCGCTCGCCGTCATGTATCCTGCCTTGGGGCTGCTCGTCTCATAGCTGTACCAGGACGCGATGCCCACCTCGGCGTACCTCCTGGCCTCCTCGACCGACATCGGATAATAGGTTGTGCCATTCACGGCATAAGGCGCGGTTTTGACTCTATCGAGACGGATGGCGTCTTTGGGCGGCAAACCATCGATGGTCTCGATGCTGCCGTTCGTCAGTGACCATTCAATCGGAGCCCTCGCCACTTCATAAGTAAACTCGCCGATTTTATAAACGGTCTTTGTTGTCCGCTCCGAAACCCAGTAGGTTGTCTTTACGGCCCATAGGGTCCCTTCAACGGTCCCTTTTGTGACATCGTAAGGCAGACGGATGAGTGAGCAGGCGCCAAGGAAGAGACCGAGAGCGGTTAAAAAGAGCTGATGGCGGAGGTTTCCGGTCATGAGAGCTTTCAAACATCGAAAGGAGGTTCCGGGTTTTTACCCCGTTTTCCTTCGCAATCCGTTGGCGCCTCACAATGCGTGCTTGCTTTCATCCCACAATCAGGGAAGAAAGAAAAGGCTCGGAAACCTCCTTAATGCGAGGAGCTTGCTTCGCTGCCCGATTTAGGAGTAATTTCGCTTGCGTGAGTTGGTGGAGCTGTTTTAGCCGCCCCATCCCAACTCCCCAAAATTTCCATCGAAATCCAACATACGGAGAGGAAGGAGAATCAGAGTGTCAAAAGCATCTGTAACGAGAGTGGAAAAGAAACAGGCGGAATATGGGTCGGATTTGGTCGTCGATCTGATGAAGGCATTCGATATCGAATACGCGGCTTTCAATCCCGGAGCGACATTTCGCGGTATTCACGATTCGATCGTCAATCATGGCGGCAACTACCGGCCGGAGGTTATTTTTTGCTGTCATGAGGAGATTTCAGTGGCGGTGGCCCACGGATACGCTAAAGCCAAGGGGAAGCCGATGGTCGCGATCACGCATAATATCGTCGGCTTGCAGCACGCCAGCATGGCGATTTTTAACGCCTGGTGCGATCGTGTTCCCGTCATCGTTCTCGGTGGTACGGGACCGATGAATACAAAGCGGCGCCGGCCCCGGATCGACTGGATCCATACGGCGCTCGTTCAAGGCAATCAGGTGCGCGATTACGTCAAATGGGACGACCAACCCTACAACCTCGCCAGTGTTCCCGAGTCGTTCATCCGAGGGTATCGGATTGCAACAACTGAGCCCATGGCGCCGATTTATATCAACTATGATGCCGACCTGCAGGAGGATTCCATTGGCGAGCCTGTCGAGATTCCCGATCTCACCCGATTCTCTACGCCTGCGCCGATGCAGGGAAACCCCGAGGCGCTCAGACGGGCGGCCGAGCTTTTAGTCGAAGCCAGATCGCCGCTGATCATCGCCGATTGCCTCGGACGAAATCCACGATCCGTCGCGCTTTTAATCGAGTTGGCGGAGCTTTTGTCTTGTCCTGTGATCGATAAGGGCAATCGCTTCAATTTCCCCAATGTCCATCCCCTCGATATCACGGACGGCGCGAGAGAATACCTGCAGAAAGCCGACCTCATCCTGGGATTGGACGTGTTGGATATCTACGGCGCTCTCACGACGGTTAGCAAGCAGACCAGGGCCTGCGAATATGTGATCAGTCCGTCGGCAAAGATCATACACATTTCACTGAACGACATGCTCGTGCGCAGTTGGGCCGGCGACTATCAGGTCTTACAGGCGCTGGATGTGCCGATCAGCGCGGACACTTCCGTCGCTCTGCCGGAGCTTACGCGTCTTTGCCGGGAGATGATCGGCAGCGGCGGAAAAGGAAAGACAGAACGGGAGTCGCGCCTTTCCGAGCTCAAGGCCAAACATGAAACCCGCAGAGCCAAATGGGCGGCGGACGCCCGCGCTACGCTGGACCGGAAGGAAATCTCGACCGCCTGTCTGGGATATGAGCTGGGAGAAGTCATCAGGAAAGAAGATTGGGTGCTGGTCAACGGCACCGCCAACGGTTGGGCCCGCAAGCTTTGGGACTTGACGAAACCCAATCAGTATCTTGGCCCGAGCGGCGGCGCCGGAGTGGGTTACGGCATGAGCGCGTCGATAGGCGCGGCTCTTGCCCTTAAAGAGAGCGGAAAAGTTTGCATCGACATCCAATCGGACGGCGATTTGCTCATGACATCCAGCGCGCTCTGGACCGCGGCGAAACACCGAATACCGCTTCTGATCATCATGCACAACAATCAGTCGTTTTATAATTCGGAGGAACATGGAATCGAAGTGGCCAAGTTCCGCAAAAGGCCGGTCGAGAATGCCGGCATCGGCACCCACGTGGACGACCCGGCGGTCGATTTCGCCCGCCTGGCCCAATCTTTCGGCGTACATGCGGAGGGTCCGATTCAAAGGCCGTCTGATCTTCGTCCGGCTATTCAAAGGGCTTTGCAGTTCGTGAAGGAGAAGAAGCTTCCCGCTTTGGTAGACGTCGTTGCCGAGCCGCGCTAGGACGCACGCAGTCAGGCGCAAAGAGCATGGCACCGAGCCAAGCGCTTGGCGCTATGCCTGCGGTCTGTGGCGCTGGCCGTAAATAATTCGGAACCGGGGTTTTTTAGTCGGTGCGGGACTGGGCTCTGAAGGTGGCGGCAAAGGATGTCGTCAGGGAAAAGTCCTTAACCAGAGTCTTGGCGAGCTTCCACGGGCGGATGTTCCACAGTCGCAGGGCTTTTAACTGTTTGGTCGTGTTGGTCCAGAAGAGCTCGAGATCCTGACGGGAATAAAAGGCCCGATTAGTGAAGGCATCGAATCTGACATGTGGGAGCTGGAGGGTCGAGGGAATTTTCTCCCTGAGACGGCTGTAGGCCTCTTGCCATTCCTGAATTCTGTCCCCGAGGCGGATGCTCCTGTGTAGATTCACCATCTCTTCGAGCCAGCGGTAGGCCGCCGCTTCCCCGTCTCTGGCCAGATGGCGGCCCAGGCGTTGGAGCCGGACGTTGAGCCTTTCCCATCGCTTCAAAAAGAGATTGAGATCCCTGCGGCTAATAATAATCCTCGACGATAGCTCCTCAAAAGGATCCAGCAGGGCTTTGGCCCTGGCTGGAAGTGTTTCCTTGGCTGAACTGTACGTTTTTTGCCATTCGGCAATTCTTAACGCCTGCCAGATCTCTCCTTGAATCTTCTGGATCTCTTCCAACCATTTCTCTTCGGTCTCGCCCTTCTTCCGAGTCTGAAGCCAAACCTCCTCCATCTCTTTGATAAACTTGGCCCAGGTTACGAAAAGCCGAAAGACCTCTTTCGTTCGCTTCCAGAGATGCACCGGGAGAGGGTCGATCGCGAAGCCCCGCCTGCGAGATAGCCTCTGCTTCAGCCGGAAGAATCCCGCAATCATCGGGTGCTCTTTTTCGATGAGGGCGGCATTCTTGTACCAGAAAAATACCGACATCAGATTCCAATAGACTTTGGGATTGTGATTCCAACGGGCGAGGATTCGGATCATGTTTTCTTTGCTGTAGAAGGTTTTCCACGCCTCTTCGTAAGCCTCCGTCCACTCTTCCGCGCTCATGCGAGGGTGCTCGATCGTGGCGTGAAAGGAGTCGCGCTTATTGAAGTCCCGATCCATCCATTCCCCGCGTTTCTTCATTTCCCGATGGTCGTGCGAGCCGGGAAGGGGAGTGAGCATGAAGAACGAAGCCTGATCCGGTTGGATGACGTCTATGAGGTAGCGTATATCCCGCGCCACCTGCTCCTTGGTATCCCATGGGAGGCCGATAATGTAGCCCGTGTGAACCACGATTCCCGCGTCGTGCCATTCGCTGATGATGGCCTGGTACTCCTCGACGTGATTCTGGCCTTTCCCTTCTGCCTTGAGGTTTTCCGGGTTCACGCTCTCCATCCCGATGAAGACCTGCGTGCATCCGGCCTTTGCGGCGAGCCTGACGAAATCCTTTGGTTTGCGGGCCAGGTCGACCTGCATCATGAACGAGACCCGTATTCCCTCCTCCCGCAAATTGATCAGGGCCTCGAACGTTTCCCGCCACAATTTCTTGCGCGCGAAGTTATCGTCGGTGAAGAAATAGAAAGTAATCCCGCTTGCAAAATAATTTCGCCGCAGGAGCGCCGCGATGCTCTCAGGGCTCCGCTCCCTCATTTTCCGGCCCTGGACGTTGATGATTGTGCAAAATGAGCACGCGAAGGGGCAGCCCCGGGACGTGTCAGCGGTTCCAAAAGAGGACTTGGCGAAATGCTTCATCGTCTTGGGACTGGTTCGCGGCAGAGGAGAATCTTTGATATCGACAAGACTTTGGAGATCCTGCGCGTAACTGTACAGGGGCTGGAGTCGCCCTTTAAGGCAATCGGCCAAAATCCCTTCCCACTTCCCCTCGACTTCTCCAGACACGACGGAGATCGATTCCTGGAAAAGCTCCTGAATGTCGGGTTCGTTCTCTCCCAGCATGTTGATGGTTCCGCTCGTGTGAAAGCCACCGATGATCACGTCGATCCCATGAGCGCGGAATTGCTTCGCCAAATCTACGGCTCTCGGAAACTGATTCGTCTGCACACCGACCAGGCACACCAGAAGCTTAGTGGAGCGCCGGCGGCTCCAGCGAATGATCTTTTTTACAGGAATCTTCTCAGCCGTCTCGTCAAAAGTAATGACCTCAACGGGAATATCACCAAGGACGCGCCTCTCTTTAACGTCCTCAGTCAGGCCGTGCAGGACGCTCAGCGTGTTGCTCGGGAGAACTCCTTTCCAAAAACGTATGACGTAACCGTCGTCGTCGTACTTGGATGGCTTGATGAGGACGATGCGGAACCGTTCGAATCGTGACGGTCCGGCCGGGGGCAGAGTACCGGCAATGCTTGTAACTTGGCTGAACATCACTTATACAATAGATTTAGTGTCGGAAGGATTTGCTGCAATCTAGCAGTGGCATCCGTCGATGTCAAGCCAATTTTGCGCACCTGCCATTTCTTATCGAGCCGGGTTCACGGGCTGAATGATCCAGCTTTTTCGCGTCGCCAAAATCTTTCCTCCCAACTATCCCGCGCTCACGGATATCAATATCCAGATTAACAACGGCGAGTTCGTTTTTCTGAGCGGGCCGAGCGGAGCCGGTAAGACGACTCTCCTGAAGCTACTTTTTCGTGAAGAAGAGGCGTCCGAAGGACAGATTCTTGTCAACGGGCGCAATATTACCCGCTTGAACGGACGAGGCATCGCGCAAATGCGGCGGGAAATCGGATTGGTTTTTCAGGAGTTCAGGCTTTTGTCCACTCTTTCCGCCCTGGAAAACGTCGCCCTTGCCGCAGAGGTCGTCGGACTTACCAAAAGAGAAAGCATGAGAAAGGCGTTTCACCTGCTGCGGGAGCTCGGACTTAAGGAACGGCACGATGCCAAGCCGGCTTCTCTTTCGGGAGGCGAACAACAGAGAGTCGCTATTGCCCGGGCCCTGGTGAATGAGCCCATCCTGGTCCTCGCCGACGAGCCTACAGGAAACCTGGACTCCGAGATGGCCGATGAGACCATGCGCCTGTTTTTGAGGATGCGCGAGAGAGGCACGACGGTTTTGATTGCGACTCATGATTCCGGCCTCCTGCGGAGGTTCAGCCACAGAGTCATTACGCTCCAGCGTGGCCGCTTGATCAGTGATTCGAAATTGCGCGTGGATAAGGATCTTACGGAGGCGCCGTGAAGGTCGCGCACATTTCTTTTGTCCTGCGGCATGTGCTTAAGAGTTTTCGGGAGTTGCCCCTGACCCACCTCTTAACCGCAGGGACTATGGCAATGACCCTCTCTGTTTTCGGCGCTTTTCTGCTCGTCCAAGAAAATCTCCAGACGTTGCTTAAAGGATGGGGGAGCCAGATTCAGGTATTTGCCTATCTCAAGAATGATCCGGGAAGCGACGAGGTTACTCAGCTAGCGGAACGCGTTCGGTCTTTTCCGGAAATTGACGGAGTCCGCTTTGTGTCAAAGGCTGAGGCGTGGGAAAGCTTTAGAAAAACTCTGGGCGCCCAGTCGGGTGTGCTTGAAGGACTCCAGGCCGGCATTTTGCCGTCCTCTTTCGAGATTACGCTGAAAAAATCCTATCGGGACCGGCCATCGCTGGAGCGGGTCGTCAAACGCCTGCGGGAGATTGAACTGATCAGCGATGTTGAGTACCCGGAGGAATGGGTGAACAGGCTGGGTTTTCTGATTCTCGGAGTTCAGTGGGGCAAATGGATTGTGGGTGTGTTTCTCATGATTACGACTCTCCTTATCGTCGGGAGCACCATCCGGCTGGCGATACTCGCGCGGAAGGAGGAGATCGAGATTATGCAACTGGTGGGAGCGTCGGGAGGTCTCATTCAGGCTCCTTTCGTCATCGAGGGGATGCTCCAGGGAATTTTGGGGGCCCTGATTTCGCTTTTGTTGCTTTGGGTCTTGATCTTTGCAGTTCGGCAGCATTTACCTCCGGGTTTGGAATTTTTTGCAGCCCGGACCCAGCTTCATTATTTGGACACCCAAGGCATCGCGCTTCTGCTCGTTCTCGGATGGGCCATGGGCGCCGCTGGATGTCAAATCTCGCTAAGAAAATATTTCAGGAGATGGTGAAGGAAGTCGGAAAATTCTGCTTCGCAGCGCTTCTTCTCTCGGCAATCGGCGCTGGGGCTCACGGGGCTCAGGTCCAAAGGGAGCTCGAGGGAGTTAAAAGGAAAATCGAGAAGGAGAGACAAGGCATCTCAACCGTCAAAAAGAAAGAGGATTCCGTGCTCAAAACCTTGGGAAAAATTGAGGAACAATTGGACAGGAAGGGCACCGAGCTCAAGACCATCAACGCTACCATGGAATCCATCCTGGCCGATTTAGAGAGAAAGGAGGAGTTGGCGAAGCAGCTGAGTTCTTCTCTCCGAGGGAGAAAAGAGCTCCTCAACAAGAGGGCCCGGGCTCTCTATAAGTGGCATAGAGGCGGCAGCCCCTTTATTTTACTCAATGGCGGCTTTTCCGCGGCGAGACTGATGCAGGGAAGGCGCTATTTAGGGCTGACTCTGGCTTATGATCGAAATCTCATTAACAGCCTGGCTGAGGAGTCGGCGCGGCAGGAAACGCTCAAAGCAGAGCTGGCCCGCAGGAGCGAGGAGTTGGACAGGCAAAGGAGCGCCGTTGTAGAGCTAAAAGAATCGATCCGCCGGGACAGGGAGAGAAAGAAGGAGATACTGGCGAGCCTTCGCAGGGAGAAGGAAGGCCGGCAACGAGCGCTGAAGGAGTTGGAGGCGGCCGCTCAGAGGCTGCAGAAGATGATGGAGGATCTCAGCAGAAAACCGCTCGCGGAGTTTAAGACGCCGTCTCCCGGTACCGGTTTTGAAGCTTTGAAGGGCAGACTTGATTATCCGGTTCGGGGAGAGGTGATGGCGAGCTTTGGCAAGACCAGGCACCCCGAATTTTCCGTTGATCTTTTTCGTAGAGGGATTGATATCGAGGCGCCCTTGGGGGAAGAAATCCGGGCTGTGGAGAAGGGGAGAGTGGTCTTTGCAGATCGATTCTCGGGGTACGGCAAGATGATGATCATCGATCATGGTCAGAGGTATTATACCGTTTACGCCCATCTTTCAGATCTGCTAAAAAAAATTGGAGAAACCGTGCAAAAAGGCGAGGCCGTAGGATTGGTCGGGGATAGCGACTCTCTTGCAGGAGCCAGGCTTTACTTTGAGATCCGGAAGGACGGAAGACCTTTGGACCCTTTGCCCTGGTTCAAGAAGCCATAGGCCGAATATTCAGAGGCGCGCATCCCCGGGGCTCTCTCATCCAAGACTTGCCTCTCGGTTGCATTTTGGTTATCGATTAATAAAAGGTAGGATAGCTATTGCATGCGGTTTAAGGTAATATGCAGCTACCGAAAAAAAGAGGAGATTGCAGATGCACTGGGTTAGAAAGCATGGAAATTCGGTTTTGCTAACGGTTTTCGGTGTGGTGTTGGGTTTTGTTCTGAGCGGGCAGGTTGTCACGAACGTATCGGCTGTCCCGCGGGAAGATTACGAAAGTCTCGAAGCCTTTACTAACATTCTGGCGATTGTCAGGAAGAACTACGTTGACGACGTTGTAACCAAGGACCTGCTTACCGGGGCCATTAACGGAATGCTCAATTCCCTGGACCCGCATAGCGCCTATTTAACGCCTGATCTTTACAAAGACCTCCAGATGGATACCCAGGGGAAGTTTGGCGGGCTTGGCATTGAGATTACGGTCAAAGACGGGATCCTGACGGTTGTCTCCCCGATCGAGGATACGCCCGCCTTCCGGGCTGGAGTCAAATCCGGCGATCAGATCCTCAAAATCGAGGACGAATTTACCAAGGATATGACTCTGATCCAGGCTGTCAAAAAAATGCGCGGCCCGAGAGGCAGCAAGATCACCATATCGATAAAAAGGGAAGGAGTTTCAGACCTTCTAAACTTCTCTCTTGTCCGCGACATTATTCGGATCCAGAGCGTCCGCAGCCGCAGTCTTGAAGAGGGGTATGGGTATGTCCGCATCGCGCAATTTCAGGAGCGAACGGACCAGGACGTGCGTAAAGCCCTGGAAAAATTAAGCTCGGAAAAGGGTGGAATCAAAGGGCTTGTGCTCGACCTGCGGAACGACCCTGGAGGGCTCCTCACCCAGGCCGTGAGGGTCTCTGACTTGTTTCTCGAGTCCGGCCTGATCGTCTATACCGAGGGCCGGCTCGAGAATCAGAAGCACAAGTACTTCGCAACGAAGGACGGGTCCTGGACCGAGTTTCCTATGGTCGTTCTGGTCAACGGCGGAAGCGCCAGCGCGTCGGAGATCGTGGCCGGAGCTCTGCAGGATCACCGGCGGGGCATCGTGCTCGGAACCAAGACTTTTGGCAAAGGTTCCGTGCAGACGATACTCCCGCTCGATGACAACTCCGCATTGCGTCTGACGACGGCCCGTTATTTCACGCCCAAGGGCCGTTCGATTCAGGCGACGGGAATTGTGCCGGACATCGTTATGGAAGCCGTGCCGCTGCAGGAGAGTCGCGCCGATGATAAGAAGCGGCCCATCGTGAGAGAGGAGAATCTCCCCAATCATCTGCAGAAAAAGGAACAAAAACAGGAAGATAAGCCGGCTGGGGAACAATTGGACGACATCATGAGAAACGATGCGCAGCTGACAAGGGCTTTGGAACTGCTCAAGAGCTGGGATGTGTTCAAACAGCTGGTTCAAAAAAAGTCTTAGCGGTCTTTCGCTGACATACTTCCGATCTGAGATTCACCCGAAGTTAGCCCTCGTACGGAGGGCTAACTTTTTTGCGCCGATTCGGCGCCACGCCGTTAATCTATGAAGCGAGAGGCTGGATTGCCGCTGTTCCCAGGTGAGCCGAAATCCTTCCTGACCGTCAGCGAGTTGAATCAGCTCATTAAAGGAACCCTCGAGAGAGAGCTGGACCCTTTCTGGGTCGTCGGCGAGATTTCCAATTTTAGATTGCCACCTTCCGGCCATATCTATTTTACTCTCAAGGACAACAGCAGCCAGGTGGCCGCGGTCATGTTCCGGCACCAGGGGCAAAATCTCTCGTTTCAACTCGAAAACGGCATGAAAGTTCTGTGCTTTGGCCGCGTAAGCCTCTATCCGGTCAGAGGGGACCTTCAGCTCTATGTCGAGATGATGGAGCCAAGGGGACGAGGGGTTCTCTATCTGGCTTTCGAGCAGCTCAAGGCGAAGCTCGATCGTGAGGGATTGTTTGCCGCCGAGAGAAAGAGGCCGTTGCCCTATTTGCCTCGGGGTATCGGAATCGTCACGTCACTTCAGGGCGCCGTAATCCGGGATATGTTGCGGGTGTTTCGTGATCGGTTTCCAGCGCGAAGAGTGGTTATTCGGCCGGCAAAAGTTCAAGGCGATGGAGCCGCGCAAGATATCGCTGAAGGAATTGCAGAGTTGGGCAGGTCGGGATTGGTCGAGGTCATTATCGTCGGCAGGGGCGGCGGGTCGTTGGAAGATCTCTGGGCGTTTAACGAAGAGGTGGTAGCGCGGGCTATATTTGCATCGCCCGTGCCCGTGGTGTCCGCCGTAGGGCACGAGGTGGACTTCACCATAGCGGACTTTGTCGCGGATCACCGGGCTCCGACTCCTACGGCCGCTGCGGGAGCTGTGATTCCGAGAAAAGACAGAGTCTCGGAACAGATCCAGAGACTGGGCGATCGTCTCTGCCGGATCATGGCAGGACGCCTGCAAAGCGAAAAGGAGATCCATCAGGCGCTGCGCCGGCGTCTCATAGACCCCCGAAGAAGGCTTCGTGATCACCAGATGCGTTTAGACGAGCTTTCCATAAGCCTGTGGCGGCGCTTTGAGGATCGCGTCAACGCGTTCAGGGAACGACTGCGCCAGACTACAAGCTGCCTGGATGCTTTGAGTCCGCTCGCGGTTTTGCAGCGGGGATATAGCATCGCGCACAAGATGCCGGAGGAAATCCTCATTAAAGAAAGTGACGCCATCGAGGTCGGAGAAGTTCTCCGCCTGACTTTTGCCCGAGGCAAAGCTCTCTGCCGCGTCGAGGGAAAGGAGTGATTCCTCCGAAAGTGGCGCAGTCGACCCCCAGCCTCGGGGCGAAAGGCTTCGGGCCGCGGCCGACCTGCCTGTGCGCCCGCCTGCCAGGGCGCGGGCAGGTGTCCGCACGCAGACAGTTGGGCAGGTACCATGAGTCGAACCGGGCTCATCGGACGTCCGCGGCCCTCTCCCTTACGCCTCTCGGGCAATATGAAAGCCGCTGCCCGTTCGGAGAGCCCGCGCATCCGACCTGCCTGCCGGCAGGCAGGTAACCAGCGGTGGGAATAAGCACTGGCCCATTGCGCGGGCTCGGAGAGCGGGTGGCGGCTTTCATTGTTGAGGGTGAAGCGAGTCATGGTCATTTCCCCGAAAGGACGTCCTGAGCTTGGTCGAAGGGTGCCTCCCTCGGGGGCAGCCCTTCCGGCCGCAGCCGATGCGCCAGTGCCTCGAGGCTCCGAGTCGCTCATTAATCCGTCCATGCCTTCCACAACCTGCGCGGTTCTACGTCTGCGACCTCCAGGCCTGTCCCTTCCGTCACAGCTTTCATTGTTTCGGGTGATGCAATTCATGAACATTCCGCTGAGGAATGAGGTAAGACTTGCGGGAATTGTGGCGCTGAGCCTCTGTCTACTCGGCCCGGGGAAGTTGACTGCGGAGAGCCCTTTCGCGATTTTTCTCCAATCATCTGATCTTTTTCAGGGAGACGTGGTGGAGGTCAGGATTCAGGGAGACGTATCAGACGCTAGGGGCATTTTTCTCAACCGTGAAATTCCCTTCTTCCCAGATGAGCGGGGCTATTTTTCTGCTCTCGTGGGATTGGATTTGGAGGAAAGACCGAGACCAACAGATTTCGCTATTCAGGTCCGGAATAGAACCGGGGAAGTTAAGCAGAGAAGCATAAAGCTGCACATTAGAAAGAGAGACTTTGCCAAGGAGAGCATTTCGGTATCCACGGCGTTTGACAGCTTCGATGAGGCCACGAAAAAAAGAATAGATCAAGAAAAAGCGCTTCTGAACCAACTCTGGGGGACCTTCAGCGACCGCCGCCTGTGGGAAGGACGTTTTGTTTCGCCGGTTGCCGGAGCGGTCAGCTCGCCATTCGGGCTCCGCAGAATCATTAACGGAATTCCGCGGGCTCCTCATGGGGGGGTCGATCTTAAAGCCTCTCTCGGAACCGAAGTGGCAGCCACGAATCACGGGCAGGTGGTCCTTCGGGATGAGCTTTTCTTTAGCGGGAAGAGTATCGTCATCGACCACGGATCGGGACTCTATACGATGTATTTTCATCTCGCGGATTATTTAGTAGAAAAGGGGTCGGTTTTGCGCAAAGGCGATCGGATCGGGGCTGTGGGAATGACAGGCCGGGTCACAGGTCCTCACCTGCACTGGGGTGCCCGGGTGGCCGGGGCGAGAGTCAATCCGCTCAAGCTGCTGGAAAGCATTGGGGTAACCGAGTAAAAGCTGCCATGACAAAGAAAGAACCGGAACAAAAGAAATTTGAAGAAGCCCTCGAAGAGTTGGAGAGCATCGTGGAGCGACTCGAATCAGGTGAACTCTCTCTTGAGGATTCTTTGGCCGTTTTTAGCGAGGGCGTCTCTTTAGTGAAGTTCTGTAATCAGAAACTTAACGAAGTCGAAAAGAAAATCGAGCTGCTGATCAAGGATAGAGACGGAAAGCTGCAACTGAGACCTTTTCCCGAAGCGGCGGCGGAGGCGGAGGATGAGGAGCCACAGGGCTGAGAGTTTTTCCAAACCTTCATTTTTCGGGGGAGTGCCGGCTGGCCATAGAGACCAGGGCAACAGAGGGGACGTTAATTTTTCACCCTCGGCGTCCGGCGCTCAGGCCTTGGACTCCCTTCGGTCGACCTCCTGGTATTCGGTCATCGGTGTATGATAATGCTGGATGTTCCATGTCACCGTTCGATGTCGAAGAATATTTAAAACAAAAAAGGGCTGTCATAAATCTGGCTCTGGAGCGTTACCTGAAGCATTGCCGGCGGTATCCTGAGAAACTTTACCGGGCCATGCACTACGGCGTCTTTCCAGGCGGCAAGCGCTTTCGTCCGATCTTGACGCTGGCTGCCGGGGAGGTCTTTGGCGGAAAACAAAAATGCCTGCTTCCTTTCGCCTGCGCCCTGGAGCTCATCCACGCGTATTCTCTCATCCACGACGATCTTCCAGCCCTGGATGACGACGACTACCGAAGAGGAGAGCTGGCAAACCACAAGGTATTCGGCGAGGGAATCGCGCTCCTGGCCGGCGATGCTTTGCTAACCGAGGCCTTTCACGTGATCTCGGAGGCGCGGGTGCTGCGACTTCTCAAGCCAACTCTGGTGCTGGAGCTCCTGCATGAAATTACCCAGGCGGCTGGAGGAGGCGGAATGGTCGGTGGCCAGGTAGTGGATCTCGAGGCTGAAGACCACGAGGTGGATATGGCGACAGTGGAAAACATCCATGGGCGCAAGACCGGTGCCCTGATTTTGGCAGCAGCTCGCGTGGGCGCCAGAATAGGGGGAGCAAGGCCGAAAGAGATGCAGCGAATTACCCGGTATTCACGGTTTTTGGGTCTGGCTTTTCAGATTACCGATGATATCCTTGACGCCGAAAGCGCCACCTGTACCGCCGGCCGGGCATCAAAAAAAAAGGAAGAAAAGAAGGCGACCTATCTTTCCATTGCAGGTCCCGGCGCCGCCCGGGATCGGGTGAGCAATCTATTGCAGCGCTGTTTAAAGGAGGTTGAATTGTTCGGTCGTGAGGCGGACCCTCTCCGGGGCATTGTCCACACCGTCGCAAGCCGCGTTTCGTAATTGATTCCGCCGCTCAGCGGAGGCGCGTGGCAATAAAAGTTTTTTTTCAACGGAATGATTTTTGGCAACAGAAACTCCACAGGATGATTTTGCAACATGGCAAGCTTACTCGAAACTATCAATGATCCTTCAGACATCCGCAAACTGCCGATCCCGGAACTGGTGATTCTAGCCCGGGACATCCGGGACGAGGTCCTCTCGGTCGTGTCGGAAGTTGGCGGCCATCTGGCCTCTACTCTCGGGGCCGTCGAGCTGACTCTGGCTTTGCATTATATTTTTCAGACGCCGGAAGACCGGATTGTCTGGGACACAGGGCACCAGTCTTACGCCCACAAGCTCATTTGCGGCAGACGGCAAAGGCTTGCGACGATAAGACAACTCGGAGGAATCAGCGGCTTTCTCAGTCGCGAAGAGAGCGAATATGATGTCTTTGGCGCCGGGCACGCGGGCACGTCAGTTTCTGCGGCTCTGGGCATGGTCGAGGCCAAAACCCTGAAACAGTCAAAACACAAGGTTGTCGCGGTTATCAGCGACGGATGCCTGAGCGCCGGACTGACGTTTGAGGGACTCAACCAAACCGGGCATTTGGAGAGGGATTTGATCGTTGTCCTGAACGATAACGCCATCTTCATCGACCCGCGGGTCGGGGCGATCTCTTCGTTCTTGAGCGAAAAGTTGACTACGGGCACCGCTATCCGATTGCAGAAAAGCTTGCGAGACGTTCTCCGATCGTTGCCCCGCGTGGGAGAGGGGCTTTATCATTTAGGGCGCAAAATCAAAGATTCCTTCATCGGTTTCGTCACTCCCGGACTGCTATTTGAAGGTTTGGGGTTTCAGTATGTCGGACCGGTCGACGGTCATAACGTGGAGAAGCTTATACATACGTTTGCAAACGTGAAGAAGCTGGAAGGCCCTACTCTGGTGCACGTTTTGACGAAGAAGGGTAAAGGGTACGAATGGGCGGAAAAAGACCCGGTTCGCTACCACAGCGTCGCTCCGTTCCATGTGCTTACGGGGAAGCCGAAGAAGGAAAAGGGGCGGTATCCCAGCTTTACCGAGGTTTTTGCCGCCTCTTTGATTCGCTTGGCCAAAGAAAATCCCAGGGTGGTGGGCATCACCGCGGCGATGGGCAGTGGAACCGGAATCGACAAGCTGTCACGGGAAATTCCCGGGCGTTCCTACGACGTCGGGATTGCGGAGCAACATGCCGTGACTTTCGCCGCGGGAATGGCCACCGAAGGTTATACCCCGGTCGTGGCGTTCTATTCGACCTTTCTTCAGCGGGCATACGATCAGATCCTGCACGATGTTGGCATTCAGAATCTGCACGTGGTTTTTGCTCTGGACCGGGGTGGCCTCGTCGGGGCTGATGGGCCGACGCATCATGGTGTTTTCGATTTTTCGTACTTGCGCTCGATTCCGAATATGGTGCTGATGGCTCCCAAAGATGAAAACGAGCTGCAGCATATGCTCAGGACTGCGATCGAGCACGATGGGCCGATTGCCTTCCGCTACCCCCGGGGCGACGGTTGGGGCGTGGAGATGGACAGCGAGATTCGCACGCTTGAGATCGGCAAAGGAGAGCTATTGCGCCAGGGAAAAGATATCGTCATCGTCGGAGTCGGCAACACGGTTATTCCTGCTTTCCGCGCGGCTCAAGATCTTTCTCAACTCGGAATCGACGCTGCCGTCGTTAATGCCCGCTTCATCAAACCGCTCGACCGGGAGCTCCTTTTCAGCTTGCTTTCTCAGGTGCCAAGGCTCGTTACGGTGGAAGACAATGTGTTGCAAGGCGGTTTCGGCAGCGCCATATTAGAGACCATTGCGGAGGAGGGGCTCACGGGCGTGCGGGTGAGGCGTCTTGGGGTGCCGGATCGTTTCATCCCTCATGGAACACAGGATGAGCTGAAAAAAATCTGCGGCTTCGACAAAGACGGTATTACTCAGGCGGCTTTGCAGATGGTCCGAAAAGAGAGAAAAAGAGAAAAGGAGGGATGGGAAAGAGGGAGCGCTTAGATAAGTTGCTGCTCGATCGCGGCTTCGCCTCGACGCGGGAGGAGGCGCGCCGCCGGATCCTGGCGGGAGACGTGCTGGTCGAGAATCGCCCGGTCTCCAAGGCCGGCAGTCTGGTCAATCCGGAAGCAGAAATCCGGCTCAAGGAAAGGCCCTCTTATGTGAGTCGCGGCGGCACAAAGCTCGAAAAAGCGCTTCAGGAATTTGGAATCGATGTTAAAGAGAGGATCGTTTTGGATGTTGGCGCTTCCACGGGTGGTTTCACTGACTGCCTTCTTACCCGGGGAGCTAGGCGGGTTTACGCCGTCGACGTTGGCTACGGGCAGCTTGACTGGAAGCTCCGACAGGATCCGCGGGTTTTGGTTCTGGAAAAGACAAACATCCGTTATCTCGCTCCGGAAGAGCTGCCCGAACCTCCTGACGTTGCGACGATTGACGTTGCCTTTATTTCTCTCAGTTTAGTTTTACCTCAGGTCAAGCGGATTCTGGCCCGCAGCGGCGAGATCATTGCTCTTATCAAGCCTCAATTCGAAGTCGGGAAAGGAAAAGTCGGAAAAGGCGGAGTGGTGCGTGACCCGGAGCAGCACCGGGAAGTGATCGAACGAATCAAAGAAGTCGCTGGCGGGATCGGCTTGGAGGCCAGGGAAGTCGTGGAGTCTCCACTCCTGGGCCCCAAGGGAAACAAAGAGTTTTTTATTCATCTGATCAAGCAAGCCGAGTGCTAGCCCTCAATGCAGAAAATTCGACAGGTGTCATTCTGAGCGCTTCGCAGTTCGTGATCCTGGAGTGACAGCGAAGATTGAGGCATCGGTTCCTCTTCCCGTCTATGAACCCTCTGTCTGGCTTATGTTTGTAACCGAGATCATCTGTCCCAGATGCCGGCGCACCTTTCCTTCGGGAAAGCCCGTAAATCTCTGTGCCTGCGGCTCCCCGCTGCTGGTCCAGTATGATTTGAAAAAAGTCAAGGAAAAACTGTCCCGGGAAGGTTTAAGCGGCCGCACGGCGACGCTCTGGCGCTACCGGGAATTGCTTCCGCTGAAAGACGATCGTCACTGCGTCTCTTTGGGAGAGGGGTTCACGCCGCTCATTCAGGCGTCACGGCTGGCTTTGGAGCTCGGCATCCGAAAGCTCTGGATCAAAGATGAGGCGCAGAACCCCACGGGATCTTTTAAGGATCGAGGACTTTCCCTCGCGATCTCTCTCTGCAGAGAGCTCGGAATAAACAAAGTTGCCATTCCATCAGCGGGAAACGCCGGTGGATCACTGGCCGCTTACTCGGCGCGCGCGGCCCTTGACGCGCACGTTTTTATGCCAAAGGACACGCCCAGAGCCAATCAGATCGAGGTGCAGCGATACGGCGCCCGGCTTACATTGGTGGACGGCCTCATTCATGATTGCGGCAGGCTCGTGGCGGAGCGAAAGGGTGTGGAGGGATGGTTTGATCTCTCGACTCTAAAAGAACCCTACCGCCTCGAAGGAAAAAAAACCATGGGACTGGAAATCGCCGAACAACTCGACTGGCACCTTCCCGATGTCATTATCTATCCTACCGGAGGGGGGACGGGCTTGATCGGCATGTGGAAGGGGTTCAAGGAGTTGGAAGAGATCGGCTGGATCGGTTCGGAGCGGCCCCGCATGGTCTCCGTGCAGGCGGATGGGTGCGCGCCGATCGTGCGCGCCTTTCGCGAAGGAAAGCCGCGGGCGGAACCGTGGTTGGATGCTCAAACCGTAGCGTCGGGCTTGAGGGTGCCTCAGGCGGTCGCTGATTTTCTTATGCTGGAGGTTATTCGGGAGAGCAATGGAACGGCGCTAAGCGTGAGCGATGATGAGATGATCGCCGAGATCGATCGAGTCGGGCGGCTCGAAGGCCTGTTCTTTTGTCCGGAGGGAGCGGCGACGGTGGCCGCATTGCGGCGATTGCTCCGAGAGGGTTGGATCGACCCGGCAGCGAGCGTTCTGATATTTAACACGGCCTCTGGTTTCAAGTATCTGCACCTTTGGCATTTGGGGTAGTCCCATGGCCGGATTTGTCAGGATCGCCCACCGCGGCGCTTCAGGTTCATTTCCGGAGAACACCCGTATGGCGATTGAAAAGGCGATCGAAGCCGGCGTCGATATGATCGAGCTGGATTGCCAGCTTACTAAGGACGGCCACGTCGTGGTCTTTCATGACGAGCGTCTGGCGCGCACGACCGGCGTGAAGGGGTTTGTCCGGGGAAAGAGCCTGAATCAGCTTAGGAAGCTCGATATTGGCGGTTGGTTCAAAAAGTCATTCACGGGGCAGAGGATTCTGACACTGGAGGAAGTGATGGAGATCCTGGGTGGAGCCGTGGATCTGAACCTGGAACTGAAGTCATTTCCGAAAGGACTCTTGGGCATCGAACTTAAGCTTCTTTTTATCCTGAGCCACTACGATTATCTGGAGCGGACCGTTTTCTCATCTTTCGATTACCGCTCGCTGCGGCGGGTGCGCGAGCTGGCCCCGGACTCGCGCATCGGCGTTCTCTATGGATCCGGAACGGAAGAAAACCCCTTCCAGCTCGCGAGGGAGATCGGCGCCTATTCGGTTCATCTTCAGAAAGAGGTGGCGACCCCGAATCTTTTGGAGAGAGCTCGCCAGATCGGGCTGAAAAGCTTTGTTTGGACGGTCAATGAAGTTGCCGATATGGAGGATTTTCTTGCCCGCGGCGTTGACGGAATTATTTCGGACTTCCCGGAAAAATTTTGGAAGGTGAGAGCGAAAAGAAAGCTACAATGACGATTATCGATCACTCGCTGCGACGCCCGCTTTGTCACACGATTGACTTGCTTTGTCTGGGCTGCTTTCAACAACCGGGTTTTTAACTCAGGCAACAAAGAGCAAGTTCTTCACGACGCGGGCAAAGATAGCCCGCTGCGCTTTTCATTTAAATCTCGATTCGTATTGCCGCTGCAGCGGTACTGCTGTTAACTTGATCTATATGTCTTTAGTTCGCCTCGATAATGTATCTCTGGCCTACGGCCATTTGCCATTGCTGGTCCATGTTGATTTTCAAATCGAGCCGGGAGAGCGGGTGTGTCTCGTCGGTCGTAATGGCACCGGCAAATCGACTTTGCTTCGAGTTATCACGGGCGCGGCGTTGCCGGATGACGGCGAGGTGTGGCGCCAGGAGACGCTGCGGATCGGGCATCTGGAGCAGGAGGTCATTCCCGACACAGAGCAGAGCGTCTTTGAAGCCGTGGCTGCCGGATTGGGCGAATTAGGCGCGCTGCTGGCGGAATATCATCAACTGACTCGGGAGGCGGGCGTGGCGGAGCGCTCGTCGCTTCGGCAGCTATCGGACCTGCAAGCGCGCATCGATATGCTGGACGGATGGAACATCAGGCGGAAGGTCGAAACCGTTTTAACGCGGTTGAGATTGCCCGCGGATAAGCGTCTCACTGACTGCTCCGGCGGGATCCAAAGACAGGCCATGCTGGCGCGGGCACTGGTGAGTGAGCCCGATCTCTTACTGCTGGACGAACCGACGAACCATCTCGACATCGCGGCGATCACGTGGCTCGAGAAATTCCTGCTGGCTTACCGCGGCGCCCTCATCTTTATCACCCACGATCGCACGTTGCTGAGACATTTGGCGACCCGTATCGTCGATCTGGACCGCGGTAAGCTGGTTTCCTTTCCCGGGGATTTCGATAGCTACCTGAACAAGAAAGACGAAATGCTCGAGATCGAGGCGCGCGAGACGGCCAAATTCGACAAGAAATTAGCGGAAGAAGAGGCGTGGATCCGGCAGGGCATCAAAGCGCGGCGGACGCGCAGCGAAGGACGGGTGAGAGCATTGCAGGCATTGCGCCGCAAGCGCCGCGAACGGCTCGATGCGCCAAATAAGGCCCGCTTCGCGATTGATGCTGGCGCTTTGTCCGGCAAGGTGGTGGCCGACTTGCGCCGTGTGAGTTTTCGTTACGGCGATAACCTGATCATTCGCGATCTCTCCACGCGTATCCTGCGCGGCGATCGCATCGGACTTATCGGCCCCAACGGATGCGGCAAGAGCACGCTCTTGAAACTGATTCTCGGCGAGATGGCACCGACCGGCGGTCAGGTGGTGTTCGGCAAGCGCCTGCAGATCGCTTACTTCGACCAGCACCGCGAGCGATTGAACCTTGAAAAAACGGTGCGCGAGAACCTGAGCGAGGATTCCGACTACGTCATGGTCAAAGGCCGTGCACGCCACGTCATCGGTTACCTTAAGGATTTTCTGTTTCCGCCGCAACGGATCGACTCGCCGGTGGGGGCGTTGTCCGGTGGCGAGCGCAACCGTCTGTTGCTGGCGAAGATTTTTACCCGGTCCGCGAACATGATGGTTCTGGACGAGCCGACCAACGATTTGGATGTGGAGACACTGGAGCTGCTGGAAGATCTGCTGTCCGATTACGAAGGGACGCTGCTGCTTGTGAGCCACGACCGAACCTTTCTTGATAACATCGTGACGAGCACGCTGGTTTTCGAGGGTGAAGGGAGGGTGGGGGAATATGTCGGCGGGTACGAAGATTGGGAGCGGTATCGGGAGCTTATGGAAACACGACGGATGGAGCCTCCAAAGCGCGTAAACCTGCCGCCGGTCGTCACCCAAGTCAAGGGACAGCGCAGCGATCGACCTACCAAGCTCTCATACAAAGAGCAGCGCGAGCTCGAAATGCTGCCCGGAAAAATCGAATCGTTGGAGGCGGAGCAGGCGGAGTTACACACGCTCATGAGCGAGGCCGACTTTTACCGGCAGCCGAAAATCAATATTGCTGCCATGATGGAGCGGCTGGAAGCGGTGAGGAAAGAACTCGAGGCCTGCTACGAGCGTTGGCTAGCCTTGGAATCCCAGGTCGGCGCCACCTCTTAGGCGGGATTGCTGCGAGTTAAACAGCCCAGGAGTAATGGAGGTTTTATTTCGGCGCAAGCTTTTTCGCTCTGCCCCGCGCTCAGGGGCCGACAACGGCCAGAGCGTAGCGGTCCAGAGGAAGATATCCCCTGGCAAATTTCACAATATCCGTGGCAGTAACTTTTTTGACCCCCTCCTGAAAGCTTCGTTCGTAATCCGTCCCGAAACCGAAGAGCTCGTTATATACGAGACCGGAAGCCCTGGATGCGTTTGTCTGCCGGGCGATAAGACGATTTCCGATCAGATAGTTTTTCGCCCGGTCCAGCTCTTCGGACGAGATCTCCTCAGTTTGGAGGCGCCGGATCTCGGCCAGAATGCCCTCTCTCATCTTCTCAACGTTGGCGGGATCGGTCGCAGCGTATATCCCGAAGGCTCCCTGAAGCGGGTCAGGCAGAGAAAAAGCGCCGACTGAATAAGCCAGGGCCTGCCGGTCTCGAAGCTCCACGAATAATCTTCCTCCGAAGCGCGAAAGTATTGTCTGCAGCACTCTCATGGTGAAGTAATTGTCTTGCCCTCTGGCCGGGGCCGGAAAGCCCAGGACAAGATGCGCCTGCCTGGACCTGGAACTCTTTTTGTTGACACGCAACTCTTGGAGCTCGTCTTGAGCGGGCGGGAGGGAAAAACCGATCCCTTGACGACGCAACGGCGATAGTTTGCCTTCAAGAATTCTCAAAGTGTTCTCCACGTCGATGTCTCCGACTATAGCCAAGACAACCCTTTCAGGAGAGAATATTTTCTGGTGCTGGCTGAGCAAAGTTTCTCGCGAAAAACGCGTGACCTGCTCTTTTTGCCCGGCAGGATAAAACCGATAAGGATGGTTGCGAAAGAGAGTCTCGTAGAAAAGGCGATAGGCCAGCGTCCGAAACCGTTCTTCACGATTATCGATGGACGCAAGGATCTCCCGTCTTTTCTTCTCCAGTTGCTCTTCAGGGAAGGTCGGGTGGAAGAGCGCCTGAAAAAAAATTTCCAGTCCTTTCTCCAGTTGGTGGCTCGGAAAAGTTCCGGTCAGAGAAAGGGTGTTGTTCCCTGAAGCGCCACTCAACATTCCCCCCAGGTGCTCCACTTCGTGAACCAGTTGGGCGGACGTAAGTCGCGGCGTTCCCTGGGTCATCATCGAGGCGACAAAGTTGTGGATTCCGTTGTTGGACTGATCTTCAAGAAAAAGCCCGCCGATCGCGCCGGCGTGAATTGACACGACCGGCAGACGACGATTTTCCACAAGCAGAATCCTCAACCCGTTTTCCAGCGTCGCCTTGACCACGCCGGAATCGCTACGGACCGCTTTTCTGGTAGTCGGAATCTCCAACGAACGACTCATCTTTGCAATGTCTTGTGGATCCGGCAGCGAAGCGGTTTCTTCCGGGACAAGCAGAGACAGGGACAAATTCTCGGTCCTGAAATACGCTCGAGCGGCGGACCTCAAGGCTTCGGCATCCAGTTGCCGAATGGCTCTCAGATAGGTCTGGTCATGATCCGGATCGCCGTACAAAGAATAAAAGGCGCCTAGCTGGCGCGCTTGGCCCTCCACGGTCTCTTTTCGCTCGACAAAGGTGCGTGAGTAATTGACATAGGCGCGGTTCAATTCCGGCCGGCTGACTGCCTCTTCGCGCAGTCGATACACTTCCTTGAGGATCGCCCGCAGGGCCTCGACCGACTTCCCGGGATCGACTTGCGCCTGGATCAGAAATTGGCCCGGATCATTGCCTGAATAGGTGGAGGCAGAAATCGAGTTGACAAGCCCGGCTCCGGTCTTGACTCTCTCGGCCAACCGGGAACTTTCGCCGCGGCCAAGAATAAAGGCCAGAAGATCCAGTGCCGGGGTATCTCTTGCCGTGGCAGTCGGGATGTTAAACCCGACGACCAGTTGTCCTTGCCGGAAAGGAGCCTTTAAAATGTTAACGCGGGGCTTTTCTTGGGGCGGCTCCGCCGGGCGGGAGCGAGACGGTGGCTCATCGTCAGGCAAAAATGCAAAGGTCTTTCGGATTTGCTGTTTCAGCAATTCCGTTTCGAAATTTCCCACGACCACGACGGTCATATTGCGGGCGCTGTACCAACGGCGGTAAAACCGGCTCACAAGTTCCCATGTGATGCGCCCCAGGCTTTCCGGCGTGCCCAGCACCGGGCGCCCATAGGGATGGACTTTGTACGCGGCCCGGAAAAGAGCACTGGTAGCGCGCGCCCGAGGATTGTCCTGCCCCTGCTTGAATTCCTCAAGCACGACCTGAATCTCTTTGCGCAGCTCAGGCTCTCCTAAAGCGGGCAATTGCATCATCTGAGCCAGGATCTCCAGACCGCGCATGGAATGCAGGGCAGGCAGAACTAAATGGTAGACGGTGTGGTCTCGGGAGGTAAAGCCATTTATGGTTCCTCCCAGGTTTTCCACTTCTCCAGCAAGCTTTCCGGTTCCCTTTTCGGACGAGCCGCGAAACAGGAGATGTTCTAAAACGTGGGCCAAGCCCCCCTCGGCGCCGGCCTCGTCGGCGGAGCCCACACCCACCCATACCTGAACGGCGGTTACGGCCGCGGAAGGAACTTCTTTGATTATCGTTTTAAGTCCATTGGGCAAGACCAAAGCGTCTGATCTTGCAGAGGAGACGTGCGCAACCAGCGGTAGAAGGGAAAAGAAAAGAAACAAA